>JABDFI010000028.1 GCA_013286595.1 Chlamydiota bacterium
TTCGAAAACGTCGCTAGGGATATTCTTTATGTTAGTCGTCGTTGCGTATTTAGGTGTAGTTTGTGAAGGAGCAAGCAGAGGCGCTGGCAGCGCTGTCGCTTGTAAAGTTAAAGGAACTAAGCCGGATAATGACATTGTTAAATCTCCTAATTTGCAACTATGAATAGCAGTGTTGAATAGTATTATACTTATAATCTAATTTTATTTAAAGATTAAATTTTTTATTACACTTTTTTGTATAATTAAATTTTTACAAGCATTTTTTAAATTTTTAAAATAATTTTTACCCCCCCCTATGCCACGTCTATTGTATTTTTGATCTTGCATTTTCATTTTTTTCTGGTATGATCCGCAGAATTGAAAAAAAAAATTGGATCTATGCAAGCAATGGTTCCATCGCGACTCGTCTTGCACAACGGCGAGGTTTATGAGGGACTCTCACCCGCATGGCAACACGAGAGTTTTTTTGGAGAAGTAGTTTTTACAACGGGAATGACTGGCTACGTAGAATCTTTGACAGATCCCTCTTATGCAGGTCAAATTCTCACATTTACCTTCCCTCTCATTGGTAACTACGGCGTCCCGAATAATACCTTATGGGAATCAAAAAAAATTCACGCGCGCGGCGTAGTGATCGAAGAATTGAGCACCTTCTATTCCCATTTCCATGCAAAACAATCTTTCCTGGATTGGCTACGAGAACAAAACGTTCCTCTTATCTGTTGCGTGGATACTCGTGCTTTGACAAAATCGCTGCGCATTGAAGGTGTAGCATTAGGGGCTATTACACAAAAAAAAGTGCTTCCTGAAACATTTGAAGATCCCAATCAACTGCATCTTGTTGCAGAAGTGAGTCAGCCTCAGATTCAAGAGTATGGAAAAGGGAAAAAGAAAATCATCGCCGTCGATTGCGGCATGAAAGAGAATATCGTGCGCTGCTTGATGCAATTTCCTCTCACCATCAAACGAGTTCCTTATAACTACGATTATAGCCAAGAGGATTTTGATGGAATTTTCATCTCTAATGGCCCTGGCGATCCTGTGATGTGCAAGGAGACAATCGCGATCCTGCAACGCGCCATGAAAAAAAATAAACCCATCTTTGGCATCTGTTTAGGTGCGCAGCTTCTCGCTCTGAGTATTGGGGCAAAAACATGTAAGCTCCCCTTTGGACATCGAGGTCAGAACCAACCTTGTCAAGAACTGAAAACAGGTAGGTGTTGGCTCACCTCACAGAATCACGGCTACGCCATTGTCGAATCGACACTTCCAAAAGACTGGACTGTGACATTCCGCCACTTAAACGATTTATCCGTTGAAGGGATTGCACATACATCGCTTCCCTTTTTTGCCGTGCAGTTCCATCCAGAAGCCTCTCCTGGTCCTGTCGACACCATGTATCTTTTCGAACAATTTTATAAGTTACTCTGATGAGCAAACGTTTTTCTGGTAAAAAGGTTCTAATCTTAGGTTCTGGCGGCCTACGCATCGGCCAAGCAGGCGAGTTTGATTACTCAGGCACTCAAGCCATCAAAGCCTTAAAAGAAGAAGGGATCCAAACCATTCTAGTCAATCCCAACATCGCCACGGTGCAAACCGACACAGAAATGGCAGATGAGGTTTATTTACTTCCTCTCACTGTGGATGTGGTGACCAAAATCATCGAGAAAGAAAAGCCCGATGGGATTTTATTGAGCTTTGGAGGACAAACTGCTCTCAATCTCGGGTTAAAACTCGATGAAAAAAAAATCTTTCAGAAAGCCAATGTCGAAGTACTGGGCACATCGGTTGCTTCGATCCGTCGCACCGAAGATCGCGACCTGTTTAAAAAGAGCTTGCAAGGGATCGGTGTCAAAAGCCCTAAGAGCCTTGCTGTGACCACGGTAAAACAAGCTCTAGCAGCTGCAAAAGAAATCGGCTATCCGATCATGATGCGATCGGGCTTTTCCTTGGGAGGCCTAGGCTCGGGAAAAGTAAGCACCCCTGAAGAGCTCGAACACAAAGCGAGAGAAACGTTGAGTGGAGCTCCTCAAATCTTAATTGAAGAATATCTATTGGGATGGAAAGAGATCGAGTATGAAATTGTGCGCGATGCTGCCGGCAATGCTGTGACTGTCTGCAACATGGAAAATTTTGATCCAATGGGAATCCATACGGGTGAAAGTATTGTGATCGCCCCCTCTCAAACGCTTTGCAATCAAGAATACCACATGCTGCGCGAAGTGGCTCTTAAATCAGCCCATCTGTTTCAAATCACAGGGGAGTGCAACATCCAGTATGCCCTCAATCCCCATGATGGAGATTACCGAGTGATTGAGATGAATGCGCGCCTTTCTCGCTCTTCGGCTCTCGCTTCAAAAGCGACAGGGTATCCGCTAGCCTTTGTAGCCGCTAAGCTCGCCTTGGGCTTTACTCTCGATGAAATTAAAAATGCCGTGACGAAGAAGACAGTGGCCTTTTTTGAGCCTGCTCTCGATTATGTCGTTGTGAAAATTCCTCGATGGGACATTCACAAACTCCGCTCTGCAGATCGAAGGATCGGCACAGAGATGAAAAGCGTGGGAGAAGTGATGGCAATCGGGCGCTCTTTTCCCGAAGCGCTACAAAAGGCAGTGAGGATGCTGAACATTGGAGCATCTGGAATCACCGATTATCCCCATCCTATCGAACAAGAAAAAAAAGAAATTGCGAACGCTACCGATCGCCGTCTATTTGCCCTCTACCAGTTCTTCAAAAAAGGGGGGAAGGTCAAAGAAGCGCACCGCCTTTCTTTAATCACGCCCTGGTTTTTAGAACATCTAGCAGCAATCGCTCAACTCGAACATGAGATCAAAAAGGAAACGTTAACTCCTTCTTTACTCAAAGAGGCAAAACGCGCTGGTTTTTCTGATAAAGCTATTGCCAAAATCAAAAAAATCGATGCAGATAAAGTGAGACAATTGCGGCTTAAATCCAAGATCACTCCTTTTATCAAACAAATCGATACGTTAGCTGGCGAATGCGATGCTCAAACTAATTACCTCTACCTAACGTATCATGGCCAAGCGCATGATGTGAAACCAGCCGCACAAAGACCCGTGATCGTATTGGGATCAGGACCTTATTGCATTGGATCATCGGTTGAATTTGATTGGTGCGCTGTCAACTCATGTCGCACCTTGCGACGCTTAGGAAATGAGACCATCATCATCAACTCCAATCCTGAAACAGTTTCCACAGACTACGATGAGTCCGATCGCCTTTACTTTGAAGAGCTCACCTTAGAGCGCGTACAAGATATCGCTGATTTTGAACAACCGCTCGGCATTTTGGTTTCAGTAGGTGGTCAAATCGCCAATAACCTGGCGATCCCCTTAGCTCAAAGAAGCTATCCTCTCCTCGGCACATCTGCTGCCTCCATCGATCTCGCTGAAAACAGAGAAAAATTTTCTTCCCTGTTGAACACATTGCATATCGATCAACCCCCATGGCAAAAAGTCACCAGTTTAGACAAGGCGAAAGCATTTGCTGCCAAAAAGGGTTATCCTCTGTTGATCCGTCCTTCTTATGTTTTATCGGGCGCAGCGATGAACATCGTCTTCTCAGATCAAGAATTGGAGAGATTTTTGGCCGAAGCCACCATGATATCACCTGATCATCCTGTCGTCATGTCGCAGTTCATCACAGAAGCGAAAGAATTAGAGATTGATGGCGTAGCGATGCAAGGACAGGTTGTGATCGAAGCGATCTCTGAGCACATCGAAAACGCCGGTGTGCATTCCGGAGATGCAACAATTGTACTTCCTCCTCAACGCTTGTATTTAGAAACCATCCGCCGAACAAAAAAAATCACGCGACAGATTGTCAAAGCGCTTAACATCACAGGACCATTTAATATCCAGTTCATCGCCAAGAATAATGCCATCCAAGTGATTGAGTGCAATGTGCGCGCCTCGCGCTCCTTTCCTTTTGTTTCTAAAGTCACACAACACAATTTGATCGATATCGCCACGCGCGTCATCATGAACCGTTACACTCCTGAACCCTTTGAAACACTCGAACTCGACTATGTAGGTGTCAAAACTTCTCAATTCTCTTACCATCGCTTGAAAGGAGCCAATCCCGTCGCTCACGTCGAAATGGCCTCTACTGGAGAGGTTGCTTGCATCGGCAACGACTTGTTAGAAGCGTTTTTGCTGTCATGGATGGCCACAGAGCAATCGATTCCTCGCAAAAAAATTCTGGCGAGCATTGGAGGAGATAAAAAGCTTAAATTGCTAGAGGCTTTAACCTTATTGGAACAGGCAGGTTGGGATATTTATGCAACAGAAGGAACACACGACTTCCTCTCTCATCATGGAGTGGCATCTCGCTGTGTCTATAAAGCCAGTGAAAAAATTGAACCGAATGTCACAACGCTCATTGCCAACCGCACATTTGATCTCATCGTGAATATCCCTAGCAGCTTAGGAACCAATCATAAATCCGATGGTTTCACCATCCGACGACTGAGCATCGATCACCATATTCCCCTCATCACAAATTTACAGATCGCGATCATCATGCTACAGTGTTTAGTCGAAGTTGATCCTAAAAAAATTCCTGTTCAATCTCTCAAAGAGTGCACTAAATCTACATGAAAAATGCGCTGATCAAAGCTTTTGTCACTCTTTTCCAAGTACAACAAACCTCCTCTGACGAACACGGAAAATTTCTCATTCTATCTACCACAGGTCTTGGAGATACGTTGTGGGCCACACCGGCCATTAGAGCGTTGCGAGAAACTTATCCTTACAGCTACATCGCCGTTCTGACAAGTCCAATCGGAGAACAACTCCTCTTACACAATCCTCACATCAACGATCTGTTTATTGTCGGTAACCCCGCGCTAACTTCTCTTCTTGCCCATTTCAGAACCCTACGTGAGAAAAAATTCACCCATGTCTTTGCTTTTCACACCTCGCAAAGACCCGTATTGCCCTTTGCTTGTCTATTGGGAGCTCACACCATTGTGGGAACATCGGGAATTAACAAAGGGCTTGATTCTTTCTTCACGCATTGTTTGAAAGTTCCTAAGATCCATGAAATCGAACGCCGTTTAAAAATTGTGGAAACCATTGGAGCTTCTACTTCTACTCGAGAAATAGAACTCTTCTTTAGCTCTTATGACGAACAGATCGCACAGGACTATCTCGATTCCCTTTCTCTTCCTTCCTATGTGCCGATGATCGCTTTTCATCCCGGTGCTAAAGATGCCTTCAAACAATGGCCCACGCAACATTTCATCCAACTTGGCAACCGCTTAGTCGATCATTTGGGATGTCAGCTATTCATCACAGGAACACCTGGAGAAAAACCTCTTGTCGATGAAATGGCAGCAGCGATCAAAGGAGCAATCCCCGTGACTCATCTGTCCGTGCGGTCATTAGCTGTCCTTTTGAAGAAGATGTCGCTCATGGTGACTAACGACACTGGTCCCATGCATGTCGCCTTTGCCATGAAAACGCCAACCATTGCACTGTTTGCTCCGACAAATCCCGCTCTATGCGGGCCTTATGCCGCTGAAAAAGTTAAAGTGATTGCCAAGTCGCGCACATGCACGCCTTGTCGCGCAAAAAAATGTCAGTCTCCATTTTGTCTCTTGCAAATCGGAGTAAGAGAAGTATACGATGCCGCATTAACCATGTTTTATGAGGGAAGAAGTGAAACACAAACTCCTTGCTCATGGGCTCATTTCCATTCAGGACCTTAGCGCCGCAGAGATCCTCTCGATTGTCAAGTTGTCGGAGGCGATGAAACGACAGCCAAAAAAAGACCTATTGAAAGGGACGCTATTAGCAAGCTGCTTTTTTGAGCCTTCTACGCGTACACGCCTGTCGTTTGAAGCTGCGATGCTGCGATTAGGTGGGCAAGTCATCGGTTTTTCCGATGCCATCGGCACATCAGCTTCTAAAGGAGAAACACTTTCTGATTCCATGAAAGTGATTGGTTCCTATGCCGATCTCATTGTATTGCGCCACCCTTCCGATGGCGCTGCGCGCTTAGCGTCTCTTGCAACGTCCACACCTGTGATCAATGCTGGTGATGGAACCAATCAACATCCCACACAGACTCTTCTCGATCTCTTTACGATTAAAGAATCGCAAGGTAAACTCAAAGGACTACACGTCGCTTTTTCTGGCGATCTCAAGTACGGTCGCACCGTTCATTCTCTCGCTTTAGCCTGTGCTCAATTTGACATGCGGCTGTATTTCATCTCACCAGATTCCCTTTCCTTACCCGAGGAAACCTGCCACTACTTGAGAAAGCAAGGGATTAAGTTCTCTTTTCATCAGAACATTGAAGACGTGATTGGCAAAGTCGATATTTTCTACATGACACGCATTCAGCGCGAACGATTTGATGAAGTCAGTTACGCCAAAGTCAAGGGCCTCTATGTCCTCAAACCATCGATGCTAGAAAAGGTGAAAAAAAATCTAAAAATCTTGCATCCTCTCCCACGTGTCGATGAGATCGACCCCGCAATTGATACAACACCTTATGCACACTACTTCACTCAAGCAGAAAATGGATTGTACGTTAGACAAGCTATCCTCGGCTTAACTTTAGGAAAGGTCTAATACATGGCTAAAACTGTCTCTGTTGCCGCTATTAATGATGGTACCGTAATCGATCACATCCCGTGTGGGCAAGCACTTAAGATCATCCATCTATTACAACTCGATCACAACCGCTATAAAGTGACCATCGGATTACACTTAACCAGTTCCTCCATGGGGTTCAAGGATTTGGTCAAAATTGAAGATCGCTTCTTAACTCAAAAAGAAACACAAGACATTGCTGTGTTTTCTCCTCAAGCGACGATTTGCACCATTAAGAATTATAAAGTAGCTTCCAAAATCAGTTCCAAGCTCCCTTCCACCATTGAAAAAATTCTCGTGTGCCCCAATACTCGTTGTATCACCCATCAACCCCATGTCATGACTGAATTTTCCGTGGAGGAATTCAAGCAGAAAGTGTATTTGCGTTGTCATTTCTGCGAAAAGTTGTTTGAACGGGACCAAATCAAGGAATACCGGATATGATCCATTTACGCGGTGTGACGACACTGGAAAATGAAGTGGTCGATCTCAGTCTTCCTTCAACTGAAGAACGATCTTTGGATGCACACGGCCTAACACTTCTACCAGCGCTCATTGATCCCCATGTGCATTTTCGCACACCAGGTTTAGAGCATAAAGAAAACTGGGAAACCGCCGCTCGTGCAGCGATTCAAGGGGGCATCACAACCGTTTTCGATATGCCCAATACGATCCCCCCAACCATCACGTTAGAAAGAGTTCTCGCCAAGGAAGCATTAATCGATCAGCAACTCCACCATGTCAAAATCCCGCTTCACTATGGATTGTATTTAGGCGCTGATAAAAACCATTTTGATGAAATCGCCCGATGTAAGCGTCATGTTCTTGCCATCAAAGTGTTCATGGGATCATCTACTGGAGACTTAGTCATGGATGATGAACCCAGCTTGCACACTGTCTTCCAATTGGCCGCACAACACGACCTGCTCGTCGCTGTGCATGCCGAGGATGAAGCGATGATCCAAGAGAGAAAAAAGCTCTTTCAACACGAAGTTCATCCTCGGCTGCACTCTCAGATCCGCAACGATGAAGTAGCTCTCAAAGCAACGCAATTGGCCATCGAACTCGCTAGACTCTACAAAACGCGTCTTTATCTCTTGCACATTGGCACAAAAAAAGAAGTTGCCGCGATCAAAAAGGCAAAGGAAGAAGGCGTAGCCGTCTTTGCCGAAACCACTCCTCATCACTTGTTTCTGACGACAGAGGCTTATGAGACCTTGGGAACTAAAGTGCAAATGAACCCACCCATCCGCTCCAAAGAAGATGTCCAGGCCTTATGGGAAGCCCTCGCCGATGGCACAATCGATACCATCGGTTCTGATCATGCGCCCCATACCCTTGCAGAAAAAGCTCAAGCATATGGGAAAGCGCCTTCTGGGATTCCCGGCGTAGAAACGACCTTGCCTCTTTTGCTCAACGCCTGCAACCAAAAAAGACTCTCCTTAGCGATGATTGTCTCGTTAATGCGCACAAAAATACTGGACATCTTTCGCCTATCAGAAAACAATGACTATGTGTTAGTTGATATGCATAAAAAGAAAACTCTCGCGGATCACCAACTCAAAACAAAATGTGGATGGAGCCCTTATTCAGGTATGACCTTGCAAGGCTGGCCCGTCATGACATTACTAGGAGGAACACTGTATGAACTCAACTGAAATCATGACGTGGTATCCCAATCAACCCGCGATCTACGACATCAATAAAACCTATCTCGACAACGCTGACCATGGCCCCTTTTTTGTAGCTGACATCCCTCCTAGAAAAATGCCTCCCAAAAGCAGATGGATTGATTTTTTGGGACATCACATCGCCACACCAATCGGCATACCAGCCGGCCCCCTACTCAATGCTAGATGGATCAAACTCGCCGCAGAACTCGGCTTTGACGTCTTAACTTACAAGACAATCCGCAGCCACGAATACCCTTCTCACCCTCTTCCCAACATGATCTATGTGGACACGAAGGGGATGATTCCCGACAATAACCCCTCCATAACAGCTCGTCGCATCCATAAACCTACTCCTCATATCGAAGATCTTGCCGTCACCAACTCATTCGGCATGCCCTCGCGCAGCCCCTCCTATCTTTTTGAAGACATTGAACGCGCAAATACTTTCCTGAAAGAAGGACAGGTGATGATCGTATCGATTGTAGGATCCATCATCCCCCATGTCTCCTTTCTCCAAGATTTTATCTATGCAGCACGCCTTGCCAAAGAAGCAGGTGCTAAAATCATTGAAGCGAATTTTTCTTGCCCCAATGTCGATAAAAAAGAGGGAATTCTTTACATGTCGCCAGCGACCGTTGCAGAATTTGGCGCCGCTTTAGTTAAAGCCATCCACCCTATCCCTTTAATCATCAAAGTCGGTCTGTTCCCCTCGGTAGATCTCATGAAAGAGGTGATGTGCGCTGCTGCAAAAGCGGGTGTGCATGCCCTGGCAGGAATCAATACCGTCAGCATGCAGGTTCAAGACGAAGAAGGAAAACCTGCACTGGGAGAAAAGCGCCTCACCAGCGGCATTTGCGGCGGACCCATCCGACAAGTCGCTTTGGATTTTGTCCAACAAGCGCATCAAATCAATCGCAAGCAAAAACTAGGATTAACCCTCATCGGTTGTGGAGGCATCACTTTGCCTGAGCATTTTGATCAATTTTTAGATGCTGGCGCCGATGTGGCCACCTCTGCGACAGGTATGATGTGGGATCCTTATCTAGCCGCTCGTTATCATCAACTGCACATGGAATAAGAACGGACCTCTAATGTCACCTGAACTCAAAACGCTTATCTTGGAATTACACCGCATTGAAGCCATTAAATTTGGTCAATTCACATTAAAAAGCGGGGCTTCTTCTCCCATTTATGTCGATCTTCGGGTCATCATCTCCTACCCAGCGCTTTTAAAGACCATTAGTCGAGCTCTTTGGAACCTCACAAGCTCCCTATCTTTTGATCTTGTCTGCGGTGTACCCTATACTGCGTTGCCGATTGCCACAGCCCTTTCCCTCGATCACGAGATCCCTATGGTCATGCGGCGTAAAGAAGCCAAAGATTACGGTACAAAAAAAATCGTGGAGGGGATCTTCAAACCGGGCCAGACGTGTCTCATCATTGAAGATGTGATCACCTCAGGTGCGAGCATCCTCGAAACCGTAGCTTCTTTAGAAAAAGAGGGATTGAAAGTTGAAGACGCACTTGTTATCCTCAATCGGGAACAAGGAGGAAAAGAGAGATTGTTGAAAGAACGTGGCATTTTCCTGCATCCCCTCATCAGCATTTTTGATCTCTTAAAGGTCTTGTTTCTCGAGAAAAAAATCTCGGAAGAGACATTCCGCGCCTCCAATGACTTTTTGGCAACTCCAGTCGTATGAGAACCCACCGCTTTAAAGATCGACTTCCCTTTTTTTCTAACCCCACGGCTCGGCGCCTTCTCGAGCTCATGGAGCAAAAAAAAAGCAATCTCGCCGTTGCTGCCGATGTGACAACAAGCTCTCAACTCATTGCCCTCATCGAAGCCATCGGACCCGAGATTTGCCTTCTCAAAACGCACATCGATATCTTAGAGGACTTCACACCAGCACTCATCCCCCAACTGCTCAAATTGTCGCAACAACACCACTTCCTCATTTTTGAAGACCGCAAATTCGCTGATATCGGCAACACCGTCTCCTATCAATATGGCCAGGGGATCTATAAAATTGCACAATGGGCAGACATAACCAATGCTCATGTACTTCCCGGACCTGGAATCATCACTGGCCTCAAGCAAGTGGGCTTAAAGCTAGGGCGTGGACTCCTTCTCTTAGCCGAAATGAGCTCAGAAGGAGCCCTGACTGACCGCACCTATGCCGAGAACGCCTTAAAGATGGCGCAGCAACATCGCGACTTCACGATTGGATTCATTGCTCAACACAAACTAACCGATGATCCCGGTTTCCTTTATCTCACTCCCGGCGTTCATATCCACTCGCAACAAGACAGCTTAGGCCAGCAGTATAATACCCCCGAATCAGTCATGCGAGCAGGTACAGATATCATCATCGTCGGCAGAGCCGTTTACAATTCCCCTCATCCCCAACAAGCAGCAACCCATTATCGCGAGGCTGGCTGGAATGCCTATGTCGCCTCTCTCTCCTAAAATTGCCATCATCATCCTCAACTGGAATGGCAAACGCGATTCAGCAGATTGCTTAGAATCCCTTACCCAGCTCGATTATCCCCATGCAGACATCATCCTCGTCGATAATGGCTCTAGCGATGGATCGATTCCCTACCTGCGCGAACACTTTCCCGCCATCCATTACGTAGAACTCCCTCACAATTTAGGATTTGCGGGGGGCAATAACGCCGGTATCAAGTACGCTCTGACTCTCGGCTCCGATCTCTTCCTGTTACTGAATAACGATACCGTCATCTCTCCCGATTTCCTCACCCACTTTGTCCGCGCCTTTCACTCTCATCCTCAAGTGGGGATCTTAGGGGCTTCCATTTACCTCTTCGATCAAAGAGACACTCTCGACCATTTAGGAGGGATGTGGAATAAAAAAGCGGCTAATGTCGATCTCATTGGATTCCGGGAAAAGCGCTTAAGCGAAGGGCCCTGTATCCCCCTTGACTATGTGTGTGGAGCTTGCATGATTTTCACAAAAGCAGTTCTCGATGCCATTGGCTTTCTAGAAGAAAATTATTTCCTCTACTGGGAAGAAAATGATTACTGCCTCCAAGCCAAAAAAGCAGGATTTGGGGTCATGCATTGCCCGCAAGCTAAGATCTGGCACAAAGTTTCAGCCTCAGTGGTTGGAGGAAAACCTCACGCAAATTATTTCTGGTGGCGTGGCAGGCTTCTGTGGATCTCGCGTCACTACACTAGAAGAGAAAAGTTCTTCCTCTATTTACGGGTTATTTTACCCGCATTCTATAAACTCTATAAGATCAATGCTCTTAAATCGCTACAGTTGTCATTTCTCAAACTCTTGAGAAATCAGGCATCCTGGGAGAAAAAAGCCGCTAAATTGCAAAGTACCAAAGCCTCTCTAGCAGGAGTGCGCGATTATTTCTGCAAGCAGTATGGCCCCGGCCCGAGCTGGATCTACAAGCCCCCTAAGCGATGAGACCGTCTCTCATTTCCTTGCCCCTGCCCGTGCCCTTGCCCAATTATGACCAACTTTTCGGGCAAGGGCACGGGCAAGTTAGGAAAGAGAGCCCTTCTCATAG
The DNA here is from genome assembly GCA_013286595.1 of Chlamydiota bacterium. Taxonomy (GTDB): domain Bacteria; phylum Chlamydiota; class Chlamydiia; order Chlamydiales; family Rhabdochlamydiaceae; genus JABDFI01. Next base: position 11,837 of record JABDFI010000028.1, read on the forward strand.
ACTTTTTTCTAAGTTTGACGAACCCACCCAAAAATGGTATAAGTTAGGTATGCCCAACATTTGGCTTATACTAGTCGCAGCCCGATTTCAGTATAAAACTCATTCACACTGGATAAACTATGGCATACCCTAATCTGGTCACGAACCCCCGCTCCTTGCTCACCAAGTTGTTCCGTATACCCTTGGTTTTGATGCTTTTTCTCTGCTTATGCGCTTGTGAAGCTAATAAGGTGGTCGTCAACAACCTGGAAGAACGGGAAGCCAATGAAATCGTGGTTTTCCTCGCCAGCAAAGGGATCGAAGCCGATAAAATCCAAATGACCAGCAGTGCTCCAGGCGGGATGGAATCCGGAGTGAAGTGGAGCATTGCTGTCCCTCCTGATCGATCAACTGATGCCATGGCATTGCTCAACCAAAATGGACTACCTCGCATCAAGGGCACCAACCTATTAGATCTATTTGCAAAAGCGGGACTCATGTCCTCTGAAAAGGAGGAGACAATCCGCTATCAAGCGGGGCTTGCTGAGCAAATTGCCAATATGATCCGCAAAATCGATGGCGTGATCGATGCCGATGTGCAACTTTCCTTTCCCCCCACGGAAGCCAACGCCATGGGAGCCGCTACTGCTGGACCGCCTACCAAAATCACGGCAGCTGTTTACGTCAAACACCAGGGAATTTTAGACGACCCCAATAGCCACCTGGTCATTAAAATTAAGCGGTTGGTCGCAGGTAGTGTAGCCGGACTAGACATTAACGATGTAGCGGTCATCTCCGATCGGTCTCGTTTTACCGATATCACTCTTACGCCCTCTGGAGAGCCACTCAATGTGCGATCTCCTGATCAAGACTACGTCAGCATTTGGTCGATCGTGATGAGCAAGGAATCAGCGGCTAGATTCCGCCTTATCTTCTTCATGCTTACTATAGGTGCCATCTTATTCGTGATTGCAATCGGATGGTTACTGTGGAAGTTTTACCCACTGCTCAAGAAGGCTGGTGGATTCAAAAACCTCCTCAATCCCATTCCGGTGGAAGAACAAACACCCCCTGAACTGTTTAAGACCCCTCCTGAGGAAAAAAAATAGTGTTACATGATAGAGAATAGTGCTGCTGTTATTTGCCATGCGTTTCTCAATAAACTCCCGCCCAAGGAACATAACGCCTTGCTCAGGCATCTTTTTGACGAACAGGCTCACCAATTAAATCAACTTAAACAACCCGCAGAAGATCCCACTCAAGGTATTTCTCCCTTGGAGGATGAATTGCTGCATGTCCATTACTCCTGGCTCACTCCTTTTTTGCGCTCCCTCCCTGAAAGTGACATCAAATTATTCATGAGCTGTCTATCTGAAGAACAGGTTCAAGACCTTAAACGCGCCTTGCTCTACTCAAACCACCTTCCTGCGCGCTCTCCCCTGGGAGAAATTTTTTTTAAAAAGACTCTATTTTCTTATTTACAAGGACAGACCAAACTCCTACCTCTTGAGTGCCTCCCCACATCGCCATTGAATCTGTTGCTCTATCAGACACCTACCCAATTGCGTAACTTGATCGACCTTCTCTCCATGCATGATCTAGCTGCAGAAATCCGCCATATCATCGATACGACAAAACTCAAACAGATCTACGCCCATCTATCTCCCGCCCAGACGACCTTTCTTAAGACGTTGATCCACAAAAAAGAGCCCGTCACTTTTAAAAAGATGGGGCTGACCAAGTGGGATGGTCGCATGGAAACTCTAGCCACTATCTTAGAACAGCGCGGGATCAATCGGATTGCTAAAGCGCTTTTTGCCGAAGATCCCAGTCTAACCTGGTACATTGCTCATCGATTAGATATTCAACGAGGCTCGACGCTCCTTAAACTCTGCACCGCTCTTGATCATCCTCAGGCCGCTTATTTGCTTTCTGAACAAGTCATTGCTCTCATTCAATCTCAACATAATCATACATAGGATAACCCATGCGCTTTTTTTCTTTAATCTATCAAGGCGACATCCATCCTGCCACAGATGATAAGGTCATCTCTGCGGAAGATTTTAGCACACTGATGCAAGCCCATGAGATTTTGGAAAAAGCCAAAGAAGATGCTGAGCATTTTAAAAAGAAAACAGCTGAAGAATGCGAACGACTGAAAGAAATCGCTAAAGAAGAGGGATATCAAGAAGGGCTCACGCAATTTAATGAGAAAATTCTCTTTTTTGAATCCTCTTTACGCACCCTGCGCATTGAGCTCCAAAAACAGATCTTGCCTTTGGCTTTAAAAGCGGCTAAAAAAATTGTTGGCAAGGAATTAGAATCCCACCCCGATGCGATTGTTGATATCGTCTTACAGGCCCTTGCACCTGTCACACAGAATCATCAATTCACTATCTATGTCAACAAAGTCGACAAAGAAGCTTTAGAAGCTGAAAAAAGTAGGATCAAACAAATTCTCGAACACGTCCAGGTATTAAGTATTCAAGAAAGAGCAGACATTGCTCCTGGTGGTTGCATCATTGAAACCGAAGGTGGAATTATCAATGCCACCATTGAAAACCAATGGCGTGCCCTAGAACGCGCCTTTGAACGCTACATGAAGCCCCCTAGCTAAAAAAAAGCCGAAAAAAAATCTCGACCTTTTATTTGTTATTTGTCGGAGTTATTATATATATTTCAGGCTTTCGAATAAAACATTTATGAAAATCGGAAATAAAAGCTGTAAAAATTTTCAGAACTCTTGAATCAATATCAAGAGGCTTTTTCACATCAAGCTCCCAATTGCTCAAATCGCCGGAAAGCATTCCATTCAATGTAGCCATAACTTTGTTAGTAGGAGATAAAATCGAAAATATAGCTTGGTCTGAATCTGAGCTCAACAAGGCAGAACCTACTTCCGTCCCATGGGGATTCCCAAATCCAAATGCTGCTCCTCTTGTCCAAAATTTACCTCCAATGTACCCAATGTACGCATTCGTCTCATCGTAGATGTCAAATTCCATCTGACTTGGAATGAATAATCCAAGTGAAAATACTCGATTTATACCTCGCGCTAAAAATGTCCCTTCAGGAGAATAGAGATCATAATAATAACGAGGCGTAAAAAGCCCAGAACGAACTACTTTGGCTGTCAATACAGCATCTTGTATACAATCAAACTCAACACAATAAGATAGTGGGGCACTACATTTTGTCATAACCCAAGTTGGTTCGGCATGAACAAGACCAGTAAAAGAGAGCAAGATTAGAAGGTATTTCATGTTATTCCTCGATTTTTTTGCAGAACAAAATAGAGGCACAACCAAATCAAAATCCCAAAAGATCCAGAAATTGTCTGCATGCCTCTAACTCCCATATTTTGGGGGTCATATGATAGAAAACTTTGTGAATTCTATTCAATCGAAAGATCTTTTAAACGATTACAAGTAGCTGGATTTGACGAAATATACGAATTATACCGAAACAACTTGAAGAATCGGGAATTCGGCAAGGAAGTGGCGCAAATTTTTGTGTCTGGAGCGAGCGACCATTGCTGGATAGCAAGGTTCGAGTGAAGACCAAAAATTTGCTGCCAAGCTGACGTAGCCGAAAACCGATTATTCAAGTTGTTTCGGTATAACCTCCAAAGGAGAAATTCTCGAGTCTCTTATAGATAAGTTCTTTATGGGCTAAATCATAGGATATGACATTTATCCTAATGTTATACCTACTTATATCGAGTTATACACGGTTATAGAAATAAAGAATTTTGGTTCATCCGACGAATGAGCACCTTCTTATGCGGTGGAGATGATCTAAAGCAGACATCTCTGACTCCAAACCACACAAGGCAGAGTTAAATAACCCGGCCTTATACTGTGCCTCTTATCTTAATTTAGCTTTAACTAAAGGCCAAGTTAGTTTTTTGGGAATATCTCTGCAGACTTTGCTATCGACTGAAGTTCTTCTAACAGCAGTCTATCTTCATCATCGGCTTTCATTCTTTCCACTTCCTGTCTTTTCTCATCAAACTCTTTATATCGTTCTAGAGCTAGTTTCTCTGCAACTTGAGCAGATACTTTCCCCGCATGATCGAGAAGATCCTTCTCGTTGAAGGTAAGAAATGCATCTAATTTTTGTTCCCATTCCGCCATCGTTACCGTTTTGCGGTTCTTAGACGGCGGTAGCATAGATATCACGCACCTTCTGATAAAAACGTTTTTCAGAGGCTCGAATCTCTCGGATACGCTCAAGCCATTCATCAAAATAATCCCATGGCTTGGGCTCTTTTAATCTTACATCGTCCATAACGAACCCTTTTACAAGGTATTCTTGTAGATGAGTTGTGGCCCACTTCCGAAATTGAGTGCCACGAGAAGAACGAACACGGTATCCGATTGCAAGAATCATATTGAGGTTATAGAGTTTGACTTCTCGTTGAACGCTCCTTTCCCCTTCGGTTTGAACTAGTAAGTAATCCTTACTAGTTGACTCAAGATCAACCTCGCCCTCTTCATAAACACCTTGTATATGAAGAGTTATGTTCTGCGGCGTAGTTTGAAAAAGCTCTGCAATTTCTGTTCGAGTCAGCCAAACAGTCCCCTCTTCAACCCGAAGTTGTATTCGTGTACTTCCATCTTCGGCAGTATAGAGTATGATTTCTCCGTTTCCCATATGATTAGTCCTTAGGGTGCTTTACTAGAAGAAACATATTATAAATAGCTTGTTTTTTTAACCTAGACCAAATTCTAAGAAACCATTAGACTTCCCCTTGGCGCATCGTTTTTATATTATGGAGCCAATGGAACATCCCATCAAGAAAAAGCCACTTTCTTTTATCAGAACCCTATTCACCCGTAAGATCCTCCTTTTTGCTTTTCTCTTTTTAGCTGTTTCTTGCATTGGCATGGAGATGTTGGGTGCACAAGAACCACCAGTTGCACCTCCTACTTCATCAGGACTACCCACTCCCTCTGTCGTCCAAGAGCTGACAGCCATCACCGCCCTGGCACTGCTGCCGTTTGTGATCATGCTGCTCACATCTTACATCAAGATCGTCGTCGTACTCTCCCTACTTCGCAATGCGTTAGGCGTGCAGAACTCCCCACCTAACCAGGTCTTAAGTGGAATTGCTCTTTTAATGACCATTTATGTGATGTTCCCGACGGGAAATGCCATGTATAAAGCCGCGGAAAGCTACATCAATAAGGAACCTCCCACTCAGCTATTTTCTACTCAAAGCGCCCAATACATGATCGACGTGCTCGATTTAAGCAAAGAACCCATGCGCGATTTTTTACAGCGCAACACATCAGGCAAACACATCACGGGGTTTTACCAACTCGCCTACCGCTCATTTCCCGATGAATTCAAGCAAAGCCTCAAACCCACTGATTTTATTGTCATCGTTCCCGCCTTCATCACCTCGCAATTGAAAGCTGCCTTTGAGATCGGCGTTTTGATCTATCTCCCTTTCTTTGTCATCGACCTTGTCGTATCGAATATCTTGCTAGCTATGGGAATGATGATGCTTTCGCCACTGACCATCGCGTTACCTTTAAAACTTTTGCTGCTTGTCATGGTGGATGGATGGACCTTGATTATTCAAGGCCTTGTGCTATCATTCCGTTAATCTAAAATTAGAGAGGCACAATGTACAGTACAGAGATTTATCAACTCTCTTACCATGCGCTGCTGTTGATCCTACTCTTATCGGGTCCTCCCATTTTGATTAGTACAGCTCTGGGCCTTGTTGTCGCTATCTTCCAGGCTGCCACTCAAATTCAAGAACAAACCTTATCATTCATGGTCAAGTTGTTTGCCGTGATCATCACACTATTTGTCATGGGAGGATGGCTGTCAGCCCAAATCATGCAATTCACAAGCAACATCTTCGTCAATTTTCCTAAATGGACAATGTAAGAGATGTCTCCAACAGACACGTACCTCTCCTTTTTCTCTAAACTAACCGACTACGCACCGATATCCATGCTTTCATTATTCTTTCTTGGTTTAATGCGCATGGCCCCCATCATTGCCATGGTCCCTTTTCTTGGAGCGAAAGTTCCAGCGTATGTCAAAATGGGACTTCTTCTTACGCTGACCTTCATCATGTTGCCTCACATGGCAGTCACAAGCCGCACCGAACTGCTCTTTGATGGCACATTCATTGTATTATGCGTGAAGGAATTTTTCATTGGGATGCTACTCGCCTTTCTCGCAGCTGTCCCGTTTTACATGGCAGAATCTGCAGGTATCCTCATCGATTTTCAAAGAGGATCTTCCGCGCTTCAAGTTTCCGATCCTACAACTCAAGAACAGACATCGGATATCGGAGTCCTTTATAACTACGTTTTGATTGTGATCTTTTACGAAATCAATGGCCCTTTTTATTTTTTCAATGCTCTTTTTGACTCCTATACCATCGTGCCAGCAGATGGGTGGTTCATGACGAACTTCTTTTCCTTTCATCATCCTTTCTGGCAAGAAATATGGGATGTCGTGAATCGCGTGTTCACGGTGAGTATACAATTAGCAGCACCCTCTCTTCTTTCCATCTTGATGACAGAGATGTTCTTAGGGATTGCCAATCGTTTAGCGCCGCAGGTTCAAATCGTCTTTCTCGGTATGTCGCTTAAATCATTAGTGGGACTTGCTCTACTTTGCGCCGCGTGGTTTTTCATCTTACAGCAGTTAAACAATCAAGCGATGATCTGGCTGCAAACCTTGACGAAAATCATCAAGACTTTCTCTTTCTAACCTTTTTTTCGTTGACTGAATTTGGTTTTAGAAACTACAGTTGGAATATAATAAACGCGTCAACTGAAACGTACGTCAAGATTAGTCATGCTGCTTGCAAAACATGAACTTTGCGATAACGCTTGATTCGATGTAATCTGTGTACATTAATATCACTCGAACAAACCTCAGGGGGAACTTCAATGAAATTTAAAACATCTTGGCTAGCAGCTTCTGGCCTTCTTGCTCTAGCAACATCTTTCGCACATGCTGATTGCGACATGCGCTCATTAGAAAATCGAGTAGCAGCACTCGAATGCAGAAAAAGCGGCTGCGGAATGATCAATCCTCCAGCACGTCCTGTCGTGAACGATTGCGCTGCACTCACAGCATTCGGTGATCTCCTCATTTGGCAAGCCAATGCTAACGGCTACCCTTTAGCTGTGTACAATCCAGATGGTCATCAATTCACAGATTCTAAAATCGCTAACCTCGATTTCGACTACGACTTAGGATTTCGCGTTGGCTTAGATTTAGACATGCCACACGATGGTTGGGATGTGAGCTTAACATGGTTGCGTTTCTATACAGATGCTAAATCAAAAGTATCCTCTGGCAACTATATTTTCCAAAGCCAAGGTCATCCAGGTTTTACAACAGATGGATTTGGCAGCGCACACGGCAAGTGGAAAGGCAAATTGAACCAACTAGACTTAGATTTAGGCCGTGAGTTTTTTGTAAGTAAATGGGTGACATTGCGTCCCCATGTTGGATTGCGATCGACATGGTTGCGTCAATTCTTCAATACTGACTACGATTTCGTGTCTGTTCCTGAAAGAGAAACTCACAGCAAAAACAAATGGTGGGGTTTGGGCGTCGAAGGAGGACTCGATACACAGTGGGGTCTTTGCTATGGATTTAGCTTCTATGGCGACATCGCAGCAGCCATTGAGTATGGATTCCACAAAATTCGCGTAACAAACACCAGTGCAAGCACAACTTTTCTTAATGTCAAAGAAAGCTACCGCGTGTCACATCCTGTACTCGATCTTCAATTGGGTCTGAGATGGGATCAATCCTTTGCTTGCGACAGCTTCAACATCGGAATTAGAGCTGGATGGGAACACCACACTTACTTCTCACAGAATCAGCTTCCCTATTTTGTCGATGATATAGCAGAAGGACTACTAGTATCTAATCAAGGTGATTTATCTTACCAAGGTTGGACAGTCGGCGCTCATTTCTCATTCTAATGAACTCTTCACTCGAGTACCGCATTCCGCGGTACTCGAGAATTTTCTCCCCTTTTTTTTCCCACTTCTGTATCTTCAACATTTAACTAGTTATACTTGAGTTTTTAGTATGAAGAGATTTCCCTTTCTATTAACGCTTTTATCTCCACTCTTGTTATGTGCGCAGGATCAGGAATGCAAAGATTTCAATACGCGTTTGACTCAACTCGAACGAGATGTGCGCTGTAGAAAGTGCTACAATCCTCCCAATCCAGTGAATGGACGCGAGGGGTATCATCTGACGCTTGTTGGAGATTATCTTTACTGGAAAGGGCAAGAAGATGGCCTTGCCTATACTTATAAAACAAACAACCCTTCCGGAGCTTCATTAGATACCGATATCGATGTCAAAGAACCAGACTTCGAATGGGAAAGTGGATTTCGACTGGGTCTAGGATACAACATTCCCCATGACAGATGGGATCTCTACATCTCATGGATTGATTTCGAAGCTGAAGCGGATGACCATGTAGAAGTTGACTCAGATGATGGATTATTTCCCTACTGGGCTTATCCCAGCGGTCCTGCAGGTGATCTTTTCTTCCCTAAAGCTAACGCCCATTGGCATACAGATCTCGATGTCATCGATGTTGAGCTCGGCAAATCTTACTATGTTGGCAAAAGAACCTCCTTAAGACCCCATCTGGGATTGCGCGGATTTTGGATTGACCAACACTATCATATCCAGTACCAAGGAGCCACCGTTCCGATTCTCCTCACTACACTCAATGACAGCATCAAGATGCACAACAACTATTGGGGAGTAGGCCCACGCGTAGGCCTTAACATGGAATGGTGGTTAGGAAATGCCTTTCAAGTCTACGGTCAAGCAGCAATCAGCTTGGTCTACGGTGAATTTGAGATCCATCAGAAAGAAGAATTTCCCGATTCAGATGATTCGGAACTACATTTTAAGGATGATCTGCACATCGCGCGTCCCGTAACTGATCTTGGAATTGGTTTGGGTTGGAATAGCACATATGGTTGTGACAGCTTACACTTGCTCGTCAGAGTTGGCTGGGAGCAACACATCTTCTTTGATCAGAATCAATTCATCCGTTTTGTCAGCAGTGATACCTCCTCCAGTCTTCTCTCGAATCGCGGAGATCTGTCTCTCGAAGGACTAACAGCTTCCATACGGCTTGATTTCTGAGGAAACACATGAAAACAAGTTACTTTCTTCTGCCACTTCTTCTCCTCGGCTCCTATCTCTTCGCAGAGGAAGATTCCATCCCTGAAATATGCACCGAAGAAAAACTTGAAGAACGGCTATGCAAAATCGAACATGCATTCCATTCTAAAGTCAATCCCTTAGCCACGATTGCCCCCACCTTTTTTCTGATAGGCGATGTTCTTTACTGGCAAGCGCGTGAAACAGGTTTAGCCTATGCCGTCACCGCCAGCGACACCGTCATAGGCACATTGCTACCGCACGATTTCGAAGTGAGCGAACCCGAATTTGATTGGGATTTTGGCTTCCGCGTAGGCTTTGGTTATAACGCAGAAAAAGATGGTTGGGATACATCGATTGTATGGACACGCCTTCACACAAAAGCCATCGATCAAGGGATGTTGGCATCAGGTGAGTTCTTTCTCCCCTTATGGTCTAGTCCCGATTTCATCGTCACTCCTCCCATGGTGATCACATCAACAGATGCTCATTGGAAATTGCATTTTAACGAACTCGATTGGAACTTAGGCAAAGCATATCACCCCACTAAATTCTTGGTGATGCGCCCCTTTATCGGCCCCTCTGCCGTGCGCATCGAACAAGAATACCATATTAAATACCGTCGAGCAGTTCTCACAGAAGAAGACCACATCCACATAGAAAACGAATTTAAAGGGATCGGTGCTCGAGCAGGATGTGATCTGCAATTCTTATTGGGAAGAGAATGGAGCCTCATGGCAAAAGCGTCTGCTGCCATCTATTCCGGATATTTTGACATCGACAGAGATGAAGACTTTGAATCCCCCTTTGGAAAAGAGAGCTTTGACATAGATCAAAAGATTCATGTAGCGCGTCCAGCGACAAGTTTATCGTTAGGCCTCAACTGGGAGCATAAATTCCTTCGCCGCTGCGCCTTCTTCCGCGCCAATCTAAGTTATGATATCCAGTACTTTTTCAAGCAAAACCAAATGCCACGCGTCATTGGCAAGCCCTTTACCTCAACAGTCATCCCCTTTGATACGTTCATCGCAGACCAAGGCGATTTAAATCTCCACGGTGGCAGCTTCTCTCTTACCTACGGCTTCTAATGAATGCTATAACGTAAAACAGAAATTCCAGTTATTTAACGAGTACTGGTGTCCAAAGATTCTCGGAGAAGTCAATGGCAACTTCGTCAAAATCTTTAAAGCAAAAGGGGAATTTGTTTGGCATCAGCACAAAGATGAAGATGAATTATTTCTTGTCATTCAAGGTCAACTAAGGATTAAGCTCAGAGATCGTGAAATCGTTCTAAATGAAGGGGAATTTTTTATTGTTCCAAAAGGCACAGATCATCTTCCTTATGCACCCAATGAAGCACATGTCCTCCTATTCGAGCCTAAACAAGTGATCAATACAGGGGAAACTACTTCAGACAAAACAGTTGAAAACCCTGAATGGATATAGATTAAGTACTAAGAAACGCGGAGACGCGGTGTCGCCAAGACGCAAAAAAAAATTGGTTTTTTCACCACCCGCTTCGCTAGAGAGCGCAGAGCACACAGAGTTTGCGTTTTCTTCAGATGCCTTACTCCTCTTCTGAAGATGTAATCAATCGACCCAAATAATTTTCTTGCGAAAGAACAGGTTTGCCACTTTCGTGTTCTAGCTGTTGTCTCGCATCCCCTGCAATTTTTCCACCTATCTTGGCAGCAGTTTTGTTTTCATTAAATCCTTGTGCATTTCGATTCACAGCAATCTCTTTTGTCGAAGCCTCACCTAGCATTGAAAAAATTAACTCTAAATCAGTCATATGATCTCGTAGATTCTCTTTGTCGAGCTTCTTGTATTCTTTATATTCAGACGGACTCATACCAAATGTCGCTTTGGAAATTTCAGCAGTCAAAATGGCATATTCTCTCTGTAGCTTTATTCCTCGGTTATCCCATTCATCAGTAAGCTCTTCCCGGATCGCAATTCCGCGCATCCGTTTTTCAATCCACTCATCACTGTACCCCTTCAATTTGTAAATTTCGCGAGTACGCTTGGTAGCGAGTTCAGGATCTTCTATTTCCTTGATGCGTTCACCTCCTACCTGAGCAAGCCATCTTTTAAAAGGTTCAGCTTTAGGTGAGGGAATCGATTGGATGATACGAAAAATTGTTTCTGTATTGGCTGTATCTGTGAGATATTTTTTCCCATCTTTGGATTGTAACTTCAGTTGTACGATTTTTCCGTACAACTGATTAAAACCCTCTTTCTCAGCGAGTTGGAGCTTTAAATCAGACCAATATCGTCGAGGATTGGGACTTTCTGTCAATACCTCTACCACATCAATGATTGAAAAATACCACTCCTCTTTGTAAAAAATACGACGGATTTTCTTGTCCTCAAAAGCTACTAACCGATTGGCTGATTTTTGAAAGTTACGTTCTTTGTTTACCATGGGAAAATCCCCTTAAAAAAAGAAAAGATTTTATATACAGGAAAAATATAAAACAATTAGAAGTCACAGAAATCGATGAATTTAATATTCAGTATTATTTTCATCGAATTGAAAGAAGGAGCATGTCTGTTTGTGCCCTTGGTGAATTAAATCGGATTGTACTTAAGTATGAATAAAACTAAGGTTTTTCAGGTAGGAAACCACCGGCTTGCATTTTCCACATGTGAGCATAGTGGCCATTTTTATTCACGAGCTCTTGGTGCGTGCCTTCCTCGATAATCTTCCCTTGATCAAACACTAGCAATCGATCCATTTTAGACAGAGTAGATAGGCGATGTGCTATGACAATCGTCGTTCGACCAGTCATCAAACGATCTAAGCTCTCTTGAATGTACTGTTCCGTCACAGAATCGAGTGCTGAGGTTGCTTCATCAAGAATGAGGATGGGAGCTTTGAGAAGCATCACGCGAGCTATGGCAATTCTCTGTTTTTCTCCTCCCGAGAGTTTCGTACCTCTCTCACCGACAAGAGAGTCATAACCTCGATAACACTTGGCGATGAATTCATCACAATGGGCAAGCCGTGCCGCTTCGATCACTTCTTGTTGGGTAGCTTCTACATTTCCAAAACGGATATTGTCTTTGAGGGAGCGATGAAAAAGGAGGGGATCTTGAGGAATGAGAGCAATGTGGTGGCGCAAGGATTCTAACGTCACGTGCGCAATATCTTGCCCATCGATCAGGATCCTTCCCTGCTCAACAGGGAAAAATCGCAGAATCAGATTCACACACGTGGATTTACCAGCACCTGAATAGCCGACAAGTCCCACTTTTTCTCCTGCCGCAATTTTCAAGTTTTTGTTGCTGAAGATCTTCTTTTCGCCATAGCAAAAGGAAACATCCTCAAAAACAATCTCTCCTCGATCTACCTTAAGATCTCGCGCCTGAGGTGTGTCGAGGATATCTTGGGGATCGTTCATGATGGAAAGCGCTTGTTTGGCAATTCCCACCGATTGAAAAAATTCAGATAATTTATCTCCGACAAATAACAGATTTAAACTGATACTCCAGATCGTATAGAAACTTTGAACCACTTCACCGGTAGTAAGGATCCCGCGCATCCAGTAAAAAATGGCAAAGCCCATCAGAACAAACACTTCAACAGCCAAGGCGGTACACAAAGCTGTGAACATCTTGACAGAATAAGTTAAAGCTTTTCTATGAGTTTCCTGTTCGATTTGTTGTGATTGCGCAATCTTCTCTTTTTCAAAACGGAATCGAAAGAACAGATTCACAACAAAGTTATTCGTCAAGCTATCGACGATTTTGCCCGCCACAACACTTCTAGCTTCACCATGAAGATGAGCATAGGCATCGCATTTCTTCGTGAACAGCCAACATAGAAAAAAGTGCACGATAATCCATGCAGATACAATCACAGTTAATCCGGAATTAATCTGCGAGAAAATAATGATGGTCACCACACAGGTTACACAGGCTGGTATCAACAGAACAACCACAGTTCGCAAGATCGTAGAGATCATGAGAACCATATCTCCAATTTTATTGGCTAAGCTTCCGGCAAAATGCTCGTTGAAATACTGAGGAGAATGGCGTTGAACATGATCGAACATGGCCATGCGGATATCTGCTTCTAATTGAGGATGTGCACGCGCTTGGAGAAAATCTCTCCAGCGAAATCCCCCTTCCATGACTAGCCAAGCTACCACGCCCACTATAAGAAGAGGTTTGATAGTCTGCCAAGCAGCCAACCGATTGCTATCAAATTGGGACAAGATATCAACCAATTTACCTAAGAAAAAAGGCCAAAACAGCGTTTCAAGCGTCCATACGAAAGATAAAAATAGAATAGCAAAAAACACCCCT
>JABDFI010000029.1 GCA_013286595.1 Chlamydiota bacterium
TCACCTACGCTGAGCAAGAAAAAGCATCTGCTGTGGAATTTCAGCAGTCCATTCTTCCTCACTTTCCCATTTTAAAAAACAATCTTCCTGCAGAGAAGGGATTTATTAAAGCACTACTGAAGTGCCGGCAAAAATCAATGACTGCTACACAACGCAGGGTGCTTGACAACTTCCTGAAAGAAGCCGATTCAATGAGTTTCAGTAATTATGTAACTAACCTCTTAGAAAAAAGGCAAGTTGAAGCTTTCGACAAATTTTTCCAAAAAAATCATATTCAACCCCTTGATCACATTCCACAGCAATTTCTTGATGAAATATGCGAAGTCCGTTCTATAACTCATGAAGAAATTAGAAAACTTCCTTTTGAAATCCAAGTTCGTGTGGCAAATTTTCTTGGCGTAAACGCTATCAGAAAATTTTATCAATTCCCTGCCTCCTCTTGGGACACAAGAAAAGACGTGTCCCATCTATTAGAAGAAGTAAGAATGCATGGAGTCATCGGTTTTGGAGGATATTTTGGCAAAGGTCATTATTCGGAAAAGCCACATCAAGTCCTAGAGATTGACGGACATAAAATTTTTGGATGGCGCCCTGAAACGCGAATTGATACAACGGTGGCTCATTACATCGCTGTTGTGGGAGTGATCCAGGAACATAGAAAAGAGAAAATTGCGCAAAAAAAGACGGGGTATGTCATTTATGTCGATCCTAACGATAAAAGCGATCCGAAAGATCCAGAGCAGCAGCAGTTTTACATGGTTTCTTATGAAACCTTTAAAGACTTGGTGATAGATAATTTGGGCCTATCTTTTTCGGATTTCGAAGATCTATTTTTGACACCTATCAAAGAAGTTCTAAATTCGCCATCCAAAAAGAACTCTCCTGAATACCGGACAGCGATAGCTATGGTCTCTTCTCTTGCGTATGGAAGAATTCCTAATCCTCCTTACCTGAAGGTAGAAGGAAAAAGAGAAGGAAAAGAAAAGTTAAAACCCGTGAAAGAATAAATTTATCTAAAGATTGCCCTGAACGAATAGATCAGGGCACAAGGGTAAGATTATCTTCGATTGGAGTCGTACGAAACTTGTCCGACGAGCTCATCCAAGCTATTCATGTCTTCGAACTTAGCTTTGCTCACAGATTGACCTGCATAAAACCATTGGCGTTCTTCAGGTTTGCCGTCGAAGTAGACGACTGAAGGACCATGCCTTAGATCATTTTCACGACTGAGGATACCGCCATCGATGTAGTGTCGCTCGATGCCATTTTTAAGGCCGTACATGTAGGTTATTTCTAGATAGCGGGTGCCGTTTTTATAGTAGGTCGATTTTCCATGGAGATTTCCATTGACCCATTGTTCAACAGCAAGAGGCTCACCCCCTAAAGCAAATGTCTTTTTCTCACCATGGAGTTTGCCCTTGTGATAAAACACGATCGACTCGGGCGTTCCATTAGAATAGAAGGTTTCTTTTTTGATAGCGTAGCCTTCTTCAACCATCTCTTTTGCTAATAATACACCTTGTTCATCGCGAAGGATTCTCAAGCCATGTCCTTTTTCAACACGGGATTCGAGGTCGTTGGCTGTTGTGAAGTACTGGCCATCAACAAGCTCTTCTCCTGCAAATTCCTCGATGAGCATGGGCACTCCCTCGTTATACCATGTGGTCATCGAATAGCGAGTGGGTGATAGTTGCACCTTTTCACGAATAGGCATGCCTAGGGTGTTGTATTGTATCTCTTTTACTTTATTGCCCCAGTTATAGAGATAGTAGGTTTCTACAGTCTGGCTGTGAGCAAAGGTATAGGTCGTAGGTCCGTGTAGAATCCCATTTTCATAGGTGGCGGTGACTGTCACTCCATTTTTGAGTTGGGTAACCACTTGTCCGGGATAATTTTTTGCTTCCCATTCCTCTTGCGATACTGCATAGCCATATTTGTGGATGTAACGCTGGGAAAGGACATTTTCATTGTTAGCATTTTTGTTGCATCCGCTTAGCACCACGCCAATGACACCAAAGAGTGCACAGACTTGTTTTCTCATAGTTAACCTCGTCAAGGAATGTATTCTTTCAGTCTTTCGGTTACAGTTTGTATAAGGCGATTGTGCTCGCGATCCACAGTTTCGTAGGCCAGAGTTTTGTGCGCGTCTCTATAGAGGAACCGAAATGTCACGTTTTTCTTATCTTTGCCGATTTGCTCACTTTTGTAAAGATCTAAAAGATAGAATGTCTCTAAAAGAGGAGAAGCACTTTTCCCAATAGCATCAAGCGCTTGTTGCAGCGTGAGCTCTTGTTTAACTGTCAGCGTCCAGTCTCGTTCTGAACCGGGATAAAGAGGAACATCTTGGATCTTACCTTGGACAGGTTGATGTTGCAAGATATCTTGACTGTTGAGCTCAGCAAAATAAACTCTCTGATCCACTCCCACTTTGCGTAAGTAAGAAGGGTGCACTTCTCCCATAGTGCCTAAAATTTGACCTCCCCTTTTAATCCTCGCTTGTCGCCCTGGATGTAAGGTGTGGAGATGGGAAGGCTCTAATGTGATTCCGGATAACTTCAACCCTTCACATAAGTTATCTACAATCCCCTTGAGATCAAAAAAATCAAAAGCATCAGGCTTGGGATTCCAATGATAGGGAGTTCGTTTTCCAGTGAGGACAATACCAATCGTCGGTTGCTCTTGATAAGAAGATCCCTCTTTGAAATAGATATGACCAATCTCAAAAGCTGCAACATCAGGTTGGGAGCGATCCACATTGTATTTAATCGACTGTAAAAGCCCAGGCATTAGGGAAGCGCGCAAGATAGAGTTTTCCGCTGACTTCGAGTGCAACACTTCGATCCATGCATCTTGAGAAAGGGTGTTTTCGCACATCATCCCCGCTTGTTCTGGACTAATCAGATCGCAGTTGAGAAACTCTTGCAGTCCTTCACCGATCAGTCGCCGGCGCACATCCGACTCAAACACATAAAGGGGAGCTTGTGGAATGGTGGATGAGATATGAGAGGGCAACACTTTCTCTATGTTATTGTAACCATAGAGGATGGCGACCTCTTCGATTAGATCTTCTTCTAGGGTGATATCGTGACGATAGGGTGGTACTGCAAGAAGTAGCTCATGAGGTCTTTCCTCGACCACGTGCATTCCCAACCTTTCCAACATGGTCGCAACTTCTCTCAAACTAAGCGACGTGCCTAAAAGAGCGTTCACTCTTTTTATGCGGCAATTAATTCTTTTGGGATGAAATTCATGCACCTTCTGATCTACCGCACCTTTAGCAATCACGCCACCTGCCAGTCGTTGGAGTAAATAAGTGGCATAATCTAAGGCGAATAATGTTCCTTCCGGATCAACTCCTCTCTCCCAAAGCCGCGCCCCATCAGTTTTTAATCCCAGAAACTTACATGCTTGACGCACGGACTGGGGAGTGAAGTACCCTGATTCAATCAACACGTTGGTCGTCTTGTCTGTGACAGCAGAACTCTGTCCACCCATGATCCCTGCAAAGGCCAACGGCTTGTCTGCATCGCAAATTAAGAGCGCTTCAGGAGGGATAGGACGCGTGACATCATCTAAGGTCGTCAACTCTTTGTAAGGTGTTTGGGAATGGATCAAAATCTTGTGCTGAGAAATGGTGTCATAGTCAAACATGTGCAGGGGCTGTCCTCTTTCCAGCATCACGAGATTACCCACATCGACCACATTGTTGATGCTTCTTAAGCCACTTGCTTCTATTTTTGACTTCAACCACGCAGGTGAAGAAGCTACTGTAATCCCCGTGATGACGCGACAACAGTATCTAAGACATTGCTTGCGATCGACGATCTGAACGTGAACTAAGCGATCGATCGCCTCTCCTTCTTCTTTAAAGGTAAATGAAGGCTGTTTCAATGAAGTTTGAAGCAAAGCTGACAACTGGCGAGCTAATCCGTAAATGCTCATGCAATGCCCTAAATTGGGAGTCAGCGTAATCTCTAAAATTTCTTGACCGTACAAAGTTGCAAAGTCTTCGCCGACCATGAAATGCGAGGGAAGCTCCATGATCTGATTGGTCTCTTCACTCAATCCAAGTTCTTTTGCTGAGCACAACATACCGAACGACTCAACGTCTCGCAATTTCCCTTTTTTAATTTTAAACGGTTTTCCCTCTTCCTCTAACGTGGCGCCAATTGGAGCAAAAGCTGTTTTTAAGCCGGCGCGACAATTAGGTGCTCCGCACACCACCTGAAATTCCTCTTTGCCATCAGTCACTTTAGCCACACAAAGGTGTTCTGCATTCGGATGGCGATGGGATTCGAGAACGAGCCCAACAATCACTCCACTGAATTTCAAAGGAGCACGCTCAATCGCATCTACCTCAATTCCAGCTAAGGTCAAGGTATCAGCAAGCTCTTGGGTCGAGAGGGAAAAATCTATATATTCTTTTAACCAATTGATCGGGACTTTCATAAAACTACGGAAAAAATTAACATGAATTAAAATTAGCATAACCCTCTCTTATCCTGGTAATAAAATAATGACAACACGCTTCCAAGAAAATGATCTGTTGCGTAAAACGCGATGGCTGACCCAAGCGCTCATTCTCAGCGGCACCTTAAACATAGGCCTGTTGACCACCTTTGCCTACTTTGTCCTCCAAGATAAACAATCCTCTTTAGCCATCGAATTGAAGCCGGCAAAAAAAGAATTAACTCAACGCGAAACAGATACGTTGACGAATAAGCAGATTCTCAAGGCCTACTCTCAATTGCCCTTTCAAGAGCTCTTGTTGCGTTTGGATAATAAAGAGCAGATGGAAGAAGGGTTATGCAGTCGCGATCTTGCCCTCACATGCCTCATCACCTTCCATCATTTTAATTTAGAGAAGGCGCTGGGAACCACTCCCATCCAAAAACGAAGCCTTCCCTTTGTGAATAGCGAAGGGCAAGAAAGGATCGACCTGCCTGTTTTTCCTGGACTTTCCGATGACCATTTCCAAGCTATTCAGCGCTATGCTAAAACGGAAAAGTGGCCTCTTACAGGTCAGGGATTATTTTATGAACTGAAACGCTCTTCTCTTCACCATGATCCTTCCTTAGTCGAAGCCTTTAGCATGATACCAGAATACCACGTCGTTGAAACCCTCTTCTCCAAAACAGGCTTACCTCTTTCGAAAGAACAACTAATGACGCTCTTGTGCGAAGGAGATTGGAAAAACTTAACCGACTTTAGTCAAACTCAGCGACAAGCTCTCGATCTCTCTATAGATCGGCGCCGTGCACTTCTTCTCTCGTATCTCAATCTCCGCTCGAAAACCGCAGCGAAGTTGCTTTTAGAAAGCGACCTCGAATTCTCATTGAAGCGCTTTGACGACTCTCAAATTTTAACCATCTTAGATCTCTTTGAGGACAAATTTCCCTGCCTTGAATCTTTTGCTAAAGGTTTGCTGGTATCTCCTCGCACCGATATGGTGTGGAAAAAAGCCGCTACAGTCCTTTTTGCTCTAGCACAGGAGCCGCTTCCTGAACCTTATGATCACCGCCTAGCCCTACAACGGTTTTTTCCCACTCCACAAGACCCCGTCTCTCCCATCAAAATCGCAACACCCCTACCCATAGCTTCAACTCCTATTCAGAAAAAGCTCTACACCATTGAACAAGGGGATAATTTATGGAAAATCGCGCGAAAATTTCACGTCAGCATCGATGAATTAAAGCGCGTTAACCACTTGGAAACAGAAAAATTAAAACCGGGAAAGCAATTAGAGATCCCTACACACAAATGAATTCAAAAATTGGGAATTTGGCAAGGAAGTAGCACAAATTTTTGTGTCTGGAGCGAGTGACCATTGCTGAATAGCAAGGCACGAGTGAAGACCAAAAATTTGCCACCAAACTGACGTAGCCAAAAACCAATTTTTGAGTTTATTTGTGTATGCCTCTACCAAATCATCTGTTAAAAATAATTTACCGAACAGCTAGTCTGACCCAGAACCGCTCTAACACCCGTTAGAGCATTAACTAGAAGGTTTGTATGAAACTAGCACGCGCTCTTGGAGTTTTTTTTCTTTTAGCTGTGATCGGCGGCACAACCATGGCTGGCTGTCCTTGCAGAAAGCCCCCCCCTAATCCTGTCACGCATGTTGCGTAACCTACGATCGCCATCTCAACGTGGCGATTTTTCTTCAAAATATGAAGATGTAACGCAAAGACGCGGGGTCGCCAAGACGCAGAGAAAAATTAACAAATACAATTTTTCTCTGCGTCTTGGCGACCCCGCGTCTTTGCGTTAAAAATAACTAGAATTTCATGGGGAGGGGTCATGTCCGCCTCTATGCCAAGGATGACACTTCACAATCCGTTTTATCACCAACCATCCCCCTTTTCTCCATCCATGCTTGCTCACAACTTCAATTCCATAATCTGAACAACTCGGATAAAATCGACAACACTGACCTAATAAAGGGCTGATCGTTAATTGATAAACTCGTATTAAAATGATAAAAATAAACTTCACCAATAAATCTCAAGCTTTTTAAAAAATTATTCTATAATATTTCAAAAGATATTAAAAGCATATAGTTTAACATCCTTTTTCATCAAAGCATTACCTTCTTACAAGGAATCTTCTTAATGGACTCGACTTTGTACAATTTTGCGATCAACTCGCTGATGCTCGTCGATCGTAAGATTGAACAAGAAAATTTTGTTCCCATTCGGCTTCTTGCCGCTTAACTCAGAGGCAATTGCAAAATTCCACGACCCAGAAAAATCGATGATTTTGAGTCAGTTTGCCAGCCGCTTTCAGCGGCATGCCCCATCCCCGAGCACATACTCCAAGCGAGTAGGGCTCGGGGATGGGGTGGTTAAATGGCTCAAAAGGGCGATTTTGCTGTGGCATGGAGTTTTGCAATTGCCTCCTCAGGTGCTTGCAACACTTGGGCGATTTTGCTGTGGCGTGGAATTTTGCAATTGCCTCTTCATAAGGTTTTTGACAGGAATTCATTTCTTTTTTACATTCGTTGTCGATTCCTAATTTGATCACGATGAAAAGTGTATTTAAAATTCTTCTCTTCTGTGTCATTTTTCTAGGCGTGGAGCGCTTTTGCCACTGGCAAACTGGCGGCTTCACGCTACAAAAAATTCGGTCGATTCCCTCTTGCAGGCCTATAGGAGTTTCTTCCCCTCTTACAAATGATCAACTAGAACACGTGCAATCCATCCTCTCCCAACCTTTTTCCTATTGTGGCAGCGGTAACTCTTGTTATGCCTTTCAAAGCCATGATGGGTCTTATATTTTGAAAGTATTCAAGCAACATCACCTGCACCCCCTGCCTTGGGCCAATAAACTTCCCTTAAGATCACATTGGAGAGCCCACCTCGAAAAAAAGCAATGTAAACGAGAACGCGTTTTTTTAAGTTGTATACACGCGTTTGATGAATTGCGAGAACTGACGGGGTTAATCTACGTTCATTTGCATCCCACGCACCAAATTAATCAATCGATCACGTTGATTGATAGGCTAGGCATTGAACACCATCTTGCTGCAGATGCCAGTGATTTTGTCCTGCAGAAAAAAGCTGTTTTAGCAAGAGCGCATTTTGATCAGCTGATCGAAGAAAATGATTTAAAAGCTGCTGAACGATCTCTACAAAGCATCGCTGAATTGCATGCAAAAATCGCAGAACGAGGATTTAAAGATCTAGACCCCAACATTGAAACTAACGTGGGATTCATCGATGGAAAAGCCATCAAAATCGATGTGGGATGCCTTGTTAAAGATGAAAGATTCTGCAATGAACGATTAGCCCAAAAGCATGTTCAAAAAGCTATCCAAAGGTTCAAACAGAATCTTTTACTGCACCATCCTGAACTTTCCCAAGACATTGAAACGAGGCAATTGCAAAACTCCACGACCCAGAAAAATCGATGATTTTGAGTCAGTTTGCCAGCCGCTCGAGCGGCCTGGCCCCATCCCCGAGCACATACTCTAAGCGAGTAGGGCTCGGGGATGGGGTGGCAAAATGGCTCAAAAGGGCGATTTTGCTGTGGCGGGGAGTTTTGCAACTGCCTCAAACACCTAATCCAAATTCATGGGTTCGACATCGACCCAGTTAGGAAGCACAATCTCCTGAGAATCGGGCAACAGGTCCCCTGCAAGGTGTTTTTCATCAAGATTTTGCAGAGAGTTCCATTCTTCATCAGCTTCCTCCAATTTCACCATCGTTTCGTAGTCAATTGCTTGTTCTTCCTTGTTGCGATCGCATGAAGATAGCAAGAGAGTGAGTGGAAGAAAAAATAAGAGGAAGAACCGCCTCATGATGAACCCCTTAACGCTTGGATATATTTCCACATTGTAATTGAGCTCGTCTTTTTAGCAACAAGAGTTGTGATTTGGCACGCATTTTGCATCTATATTACCAGTACCATATCATGAAAAGAAGAAGGAGGAAACCATGTCAGACAAAGAGGCATTACTCAAGAAAATCTCTGAGTTAGAGTCCCTTAATGATCAATTACTCTCTGAAATCCGCTATCTTGACGAGCTCATGCGTGAAATTGGGTTTGAAGATGGGCTTAAAACATTGAAAATAGCCGCCCACGAGATCCTCGAGCAAGATCGCAATTCAATCGACGATTAATTGTACTAGACCTCCTTCGAAACTAAGGTTCTGTCGATTTTCGGGTTCTTTTGAGCCGAGTTTTTGATTCTTTTTGCGGGGATTGTATCTAGTTTCGTATACTATCCCCGCAAAAAGAATCGAAAATCGGCCAAAATAATCCCGAAAATTGACGAACCCTTAATTTCGAATGAGGTCTACTAGGTCATCGATAGAAAAGGAGGATAATTCCCCTCCTTCCTCAAATAACCCCTGCGCCAGTTGACGCTTATGTTCTTTGAGTTGCATCATTTTCTCTTCGATACTCAAGGCAGTGACATAACGCCTAGCGATGACCGTACCTTGTCTTCCCAAACGGTGAGCGCGATCAATCGCCTGCTGCTCAACAGCTTCATTCCACCAGGGATCATAGAGAAAGACATAATCAGCCGCTGTTAAATTTAATCCCACGCCTCCCGCTTTTAGACTAATGAGGAAAATAGACACGGATGGATCCTCTTGAAACTGACGGACAACACTTTCTCGATCCTTGGTTGAACCATCCAAATAGACGTGTTTCCACCCTCTTGCTACGATTTCTTTTTGGAGCAGATGGAGCATCGAGGTGAACTGGCTGTAAATCAGCACTTTTTTCCCTTCTTCTACCACTTCAGTTAAGTCGAGAAAGAGCCGTTCACATTTTCCGCTCAAGGAAAAGAATTCCCCTTCATGGGAAGAGTTCAACCAGGGATGGGCACATAGTTGACGCAAGCGCAAGATCGCCTCCAACACTTCCATCCGATGCGCTTGGGCCCCTTCTAAAGAAATCTTCTTGATCAACCCAGCTTTAGTATGGTGAAGCCAGTGGTCATAAAGGGAGCGTTGCTCCTCTGTCATATCGACCCAGATCACCTGTTCCATCTTGTCGGGAAGCTGGAGCGCCACATCCTCTTTCTTGCGCCGCAAGATAAAGGGACGGATTTTGCGCTTGACCTGGTTGAGATACCGCTTATCGGCACTTGCGGCATTCATCTTGGCTTGAAATTCTTGCCTTTCCCCCAATAAATGAGGCAAAAGGAAATGAAAAAGAGACCAAAGATCCTGCAGGCGGTTTTCAATCGGCGTGCCTGTTACCGCCAAGCGCATCGAAGAGGACAATTCAAAAACAAGGCGCGCTAGTTGACTATCGGGGTTTTTAATGTTTTGAGCTTCATCTAGCACAACCACTTGATACTCTATTTCTTTGAACAAACCCGCATCTAGTCTTAAGAGGGCAAATGAGGTTAGAATGACGTGGGCCTGATCGAGAGTTTGAAGATCTTTTGCCCGGTGTTTACCTTCGTGCACATAAACAGGGCAAGAGGGCATAAACCTTTCGAACTCCCGTTTCCAGTTAAACAGCAACGAAGTCGGGACCACAATGAGACAGGGTTTGACTAACTTCAATTGGGAAAAAAATGCCACGACCTGGACAGTTTTTCCCAACCCCATTTCATCAGCCAACAATCCCCCGCATCGCCCTTCATACACAAATTGCAACCACAGGAACCCATTGTGTTGATAAGGAAATAACTTCCCTTGAAACCCTTCTCCCACATCTTCATGGGGGATTGTCCATCCTAATGGCAATGAGGTCGGGGTTTTTGCACGACCATCTTGTGATAGCAAAGTATCTAACAACCCTACGCGCTGCTTACGAACTGCCAAAGCCCCCGAGATCACTTCATGCTCAGTAAGCCCTTCCCATGGCTCGCCATTCTCTAGATCTAATAGCCCTACCGTCGTAGGGGAAAGGTCGATGAATCTCTCCCGACGGTTAAAAGCCCCTACAACATCCTTAAGATCGACGCAATGGTCGTGGTAATGTGCTTTTCCTCGCACGAGAAGATGACAATCGGCAGCTTCTGTAGAAATTTCTACATGGTGTTGTCGGATCACTTCTTTACCTCGATGATCGATGAGTTTCCATCCAATCTCGAGTAAAAAGGTCAAGCTCTTGCTCACTTTGTCCATCGGGCAATAATAGTGAGAAGAACCCGTCATTTTTTTGATAAAATCAGTTTCTAATAAATCTTTTTCCCAACTTTTTTCACACGCTGTATTGCGCCAAAAAGGCTGCTTGGTCTCTTGAGCTGCTATCTTGCCATAAAGGCCATAGTCAAACCACAGAGTGGCAAAGGCTCCATGGCGATCTTGCAACTGAAGAAAAGGCAAAGGATCGGGATTCTTCTCAGATTCAATCCAAGTTATTACATTTTCTTCCCCTTTTAAATCCGTGAGAAATTGGATCATCCTTTCGCCCGTCAAAGGAGAAGACGTGGGATAGATCCACTCGATCCACTTTCTTGGAAAATCCCCTTTTACAGAATAGATAATCCTATTGAGAATCACCCATACTGGATCTCCAGCAAAAAGACATTCACATTCAGCAAGTGATCCTATGCGAGAACCCAAACGCCATTTTCCCTTTAATTCCACGCGATCTTGGGTTTTAATCCCCTCAATTACTACCTCAACAGCACTAAAAGGATCCACCACAACTTTTTGACCTTTCCACAGCAGGCGACTCGTTGTTCCCAAAGCTTGAATCACATCAAAAGCTTTATCGCTAGGTACTCGACACCTATCTCCAGAAGGTAAACTCTGTTGAGAAAAGCGCTCGCGACACCGTTTTTCTTCTCTCACCATCACTTCTAACGCCTGTTTTTCAGCATTCTTTTGAGCAAAAAAGGCAAGTTTATCCAACGATAAAGGGCGTTTTTGCGCCTCTTCGCATTGAATAATCAGATAGAGTTTACCTTGCAGTTGTTCTGAGCTTAAATGATAAGAGAGTCCTGTCATCAATTGATCCTTTGCGCTATGCTATTCTCCATGAACGATAAGCTAAAACTGTGGAATCCATCCACATCTTGGGCAGAAGCGGAAAAAAAGTGGGAAGAGGGCAAACAACTCGCTCAATCTACCCATCCCATCAAAACTTTAACTACACTCCCCCAAATGCCGGGCATCGCCGAGCGTTTCATTAAGTGGAAAAGTGTGCTTTACCTGATTTTCAACGATCCCCAGAAAGTCTTTCCCCGTTATTTTTTTAAGCACCCCTTCACCTATTCCTGGCGTTGGATACGTTCTGCATGCAAGAAAAAATCTTACACGCGCGATGGCGATTTTTTTCTTTATAACATCGACTCTGTTGAGCAGTTTAAGCAACAACTGACAGAAAAAAACACTTTATTTGTCCTCGGCTTTTCTTACTGTCACAAACCTTTTGAATGCCCCTCGGGACGGTTCACTTCCGAGTGCATCCACGATGCCTCGCATCCCACATGTCGTCAGTGTTTCATCGGCAAAGCGATGAACGCACTTCCCGAAGGGCCACATGTGCCCTTGTTCATTCCCACCATCCACTACATTGGTGAACAACTTTTTGAACTAGTCGAGCGCCATCCCGATAAAAAAATCTACTTCTTGATCACTGCTTGCGAAATGACTTTAGAAATGTTCGGCGATTGGGGCAACATGCTCAACATCCACGGCATTGGCGTCCGCCTTGATGGTCGCATCTGCAACACAATGCGCGCTTTCGAATTATCGGAACGCGGCATCAAACCAGGCCTCACCGTTGTTCTCGATCCCACCCAACAACGGATGCTGGACATCATCCAGGTTCTACATGATAATGGTGCTTGCGGCGAAAAGGCTTAGGTCGATCTGTTGCTTGAAAAGGCCTCATGCGTGGCGCTGTTTGACAAGCTTCACCGCAACATCCCTTCCACTCCTCAGCACAGCTCGAACAGCATAAAAATAGCTCATTGCAATCCATGTTGGAGCAGTTGTAATACACATCGCTCAATTCTCCGCAGTGACAACAATGACTGATCACCTCAACTTCCTGTTCTTCCCCCAGAGGAACAGCCATCCGATCGTCAAAAACAAAGAGTTTACCATCCCAATGTTTTCCTTTTTCCTGCAGTCCGTAATTGATCACGCCCCCATCGAGTTGGAAGACCTGCTCAAAACCTTCTTTCTTAAGAAGCGCAGAATACAGCTCACAGCGTATGCCACCCGTGCAGTACATCATCACCTTGGTCTCTTTCGGATCCCGCTGACTTTTTAGTTTCTTGGCATAGGCAGGAAATTCTCTAAAATTTTCTAATACCGGCAATTCAGCTCCCTTAAAATGCCCGATTTCCCATTCGTAGTCGTTGCGGACATCTAAGAGAAGGGTATTCTCATCGCGCTGTTCCAGAAGAGCCCTCCATCGATCAGGCGACACATGCTCTCCTGTCAAAGAAAGATCTACCTTTTCATCAAGAGCGACCAACTGCTTGCGGTATTTAACAATAGCTCGGGGAAAAACGAGCTCAGAACATAGATGAATTTTAAATACGACGTCTTTAAAACGGGGATCGCTATGCAACCATTGCCGATAAGCTTCTGAGGCTTCAATAGAGGCGCTCATCTGCCCATTGATTCCTTCCTCGGAGATATAGACGCGGCATGTGATCTCTTTCCCTTCCATGAAAGCGTGATGCTGGTCAACGAGCTCTCTAGGATTTTCTATAGGAGTAAACAAATAGTAAGCCAAGGCGTGGTAGGTCATAATACTCTCCGTCACGGGAAAATGAGGTAGTATAGCCAAAAAACGACAATCCAAACAAGAGAGGCCGAGTCAATAAATTTTTATAATATACCCTTGCATAACAAATTTCTTTGCCCCCTGCCCCTGCCCGTGCCCTATAATAGGAAATTCTCACCCATAGTGAGGGTACCACAGGGCCGGGCAAGGGCACGGGCAAGGAAATTAGCTAACCTAAGCGTTTACAAAAATTTAGACATCGATTACCATACACCACTTTATCACACAGAAATGACCATTTAGGAGATACAATGGTACGTTACACAGGTCCAAAAAATCGCATTGCACGTCGATTTGGAGCGAATATCTTCGGACGAGTCCGCAATCCCCTACTTCATAAATCTAGCCCACCTGGAATGCACGGCGCCAAGAGAAAGAAAAAATCTGACTTCGGCGTTCAGCTCGAGGAACAACAGAAGCTCAAAGCCGTTTATGGCATGCTAACACGTGCTCAGTTAACACGTTATTTTAAAGATGCGGCGCGCTCTCAAGGCAATACACCGAATCTATTCATCGAAAGATTAGAATGCCGTCTGGATACAATTGTTTACC
The DNA here is from genome assembly GCA_013286595.1 of Chlamydiota bacterium. Taxonomy (GTDB): domain Bacteria; phylum Chlamydiota; class Chlamydiia; order Chlamydiales; family Rhabdochlamydiaceae; genus JABDFI01. The sequence goes on from JABDFI010000029.1 coordinate 13,768, forward strand.
GCTTAAAATTAGCTCCGACGATCTTTGCTGCTCAACAGCTCGTATCTCATGGACACGTTCTCGTGAATGGCAAAAAGGTTGACCGTCGCTCTTTCTTTGTCCGTCCTGGAATGGTGATCTCGATTAAGCCTAAATCTCAGAACATGCTCATCATCAAACAAAGCATTGAGAACCTAACTGTTGAGCTTCCTGAGTATCTCTCTTCTGATCCCGCTAAATTTTCGGGTCAGTTACTGATCTCTCCAGCCATCGATCAAGTTCCTTTCCCATTCCCTATTAACGTCCCGCTGATCTGCGAATTCTTAGCACACAACGGATAAAAACTTCTTTTGAGCAGCTTGAACTCTTCAAGCTGCTTACTCCACAGTTTCGATACGTCTAGGCTTCCCAACAAACGCGGGTAGGGCCAGTGCCTTAGAGACGGCTTCTCAACCTGAACATTGAGTTTATTCTATGGAGGTTTGTCGCTTGATCATAGTCTTCTAGATATCTCCTTACTTTAGGAGCGGCTGCAGGAGCGTACCGAGAAACAGCATTGACCATCTCTCGATAGAGGCCTTTTTGCCGAGCATCTACCACGACATCAAAATTCGAATTGGAAGCTACTGCCTGCTCGATGGGAAAAGTTTCGACAAAAGAGTGATATCCTCCAAAGTTCATATAAGACGATATTAACAATCCAACAGTTAGCACCCTATCTGCATCTCCAAACAAACTATCTTCGCTCATACAATCAAGAGCTAAAAGAAAATCTGTTGTTACACCAGAATGAGCACTCGCAGCTGGAAAATCATGTTCCCATGAAGTTCTAGGATAGCTGCCATGGAGTCTCCGCAGAATTCGAGCAGCGCTTAGAGATTTTGGAAAGAGGAAGCAAAGAACGATAGATCGCGCGAATTTTTATGTGCGTTTACTGGAACACTATTCTTTGTCGGGCGTTGGAGCTATTGTAGGCGGTAAGTAGTTTTCTCTGGAGACCACTTTTTTCTGAGTTTTTTCTTCCAGCTCTATCCGTGCTTTTTTTGCGATATTACCACCTGTTTTTGCGCAGTTTTATTTTCGGCCGTCGTAATATAGTTTCAGTATTGGCAACATCTGTGAGATATTTTTTGCCATCAGCAGCTTCCAATTTCAGTTGGTTACATTTTGTAACCGACTCATTGCCCTCTTTATTAAGCCTATTTTTTAAGACTTTCCAGTAGTTTCTAGCTGCTTGGAAGTCAGGTTGTTGCGTCAACACTTGGATAATGTCTACGATTGAAAAATACCAAGTCTCTGTTGCCTCATCGTATAGGCGGCGTATCCTGTAGTCTTCGAATGGGATCAGGTCATTTTTCATAAGTTCGATTCCAAATAATGCCATCAGTATAGATGATGTAAGGAGTTCATTTCAAAGTCTAGAAACTCCATAGCAATTCTGCACTGCCTGTTTGGTTTTTCCACTCATCGCCAAACTCCCCTGCATAACGCAGAGCAAGCGAAATGTTTTTCGCAGGGAAAAACAAGCGGATGCCCCCACCCGGAGCTACTAAATCGCGGTCGGGCAAAAACCCATGCACTTCAAACTCATGATCGGAATCGACAAAATGCTCTTTCGAGTGTTTGCCTCGAATCCGATCCTCATGCACGTAGCTCAATGACAGCTCTTGTGACCACTCCACACATGTACCGAGTCGCCAAGTCACAAAACTCAAACCAATTTCTTCTCGTATCAAGTCGGAATTCTTCCATTTCACATCGAGATCAATGCTCTTCGCGCCACTTTCTGTGTAGCCACTTTCATGTACAATCAAGTAATCCAAATTGGCAAAGGGGCGCAGTTGATAGCAAAACACTCCATCGTGGTTCGCGGGATTCCACGTGAACCCAAAACCAAGATGAGTATCTAATTGCCCGGCGTGATTGTCGTGATCCGCTTTCCGTTTGATCTTCGTGAAAATATTCTGTAAACGAATCGTTCTTTCGGCGCTGCAATGATTATAAGCCCCGATCACAGCAACATCGAGATAAGCAATCCGATTATAGAGAGTGCCAAACAAAGATGCGTAGCCGTTATTCATGGAAGCATGCGCTAAGGATTCCTTCCAACTCACATGTGTATGGGCGTAGGATAATGCTCCGCCTAACACAAAGTAATCGCTCCACGCACCATCCCATCCCGCCGTGATACCGTAAGTATCCACGTTAAATCCAACCTTCGTCTGATCGCACTCTCCGTGTTGTGAGCGGCTGTTTTGTTTGTTGAAATTCGCGATAGGTGCAAGCCAAAAACCCATGCACATTTCCTCAAAACTTTCCCTTTCACACAAAGGGCCATGCACTTCTTCTAACCGATCGGAAAGACTAGCGCGTATGGCCAGCGTTGCCATCTCATCAGCAATAGGAATCGCATTGAACATCGCCGTGTGCATCTGATCAAAATCACACTGCAGCTGCGGATCTGTTGCAAAGGATAAGAAATTATCAAGAAAAGCGACATCTGGATCTGAAGGATCTAACAGATCAAACGCTGTAGCTACCGCTCCAGCATTTCCTCCACTGTTAGTCGTTACAGCAATTGGAAATGCCAACAAAGGTGAGCTTATAATTAAGCTCATAGCTATTGCTAAAATCGGGACGCGCTTCATGATCTGACATTCCATTGAATAAGTTGAATGTTAAACTAGTGCAGCTTGAATAATCCTGTCAAGAGAAGCAAGTGCAAAACTCCAAACATGAGATGGCAGGCCACTTTGGCATGTCCACGTACACGCAATAAAATCCTTTTGTTTTGTTAGCTTTGTAATTCCCTCTTTTTTAAGCGAATGAGTTCGAGCACATCCTCTGCGTTGATCATCCATGCGTAAGAAAAGAAAATCATCAGGAAGGTGCCACTTAAGGCTAAAAATTGAAGGAGTTGTTCTTTAAACGAGCGAATGAAAATCACTTCCTTTCCCAGGATGAGTTGGAGAGTGGGATCCTCGATCAGAAAATAACCGACAAGAAGCGTGATTCCAGCAGCTGTCACAGTAGCTGAAGTGACTTTGAAAAACGATTGAAACACGTCTCGATTAAAAAGTGCATTTCCCACTTGTCGTTTTAGGTGATAAGCAAGATAGAAACAATTAAAAAAGGCGCAGATACTTGTTGCGACCGCAATGCTAAAGGCTCCCCAGCCCCACCCAAAGACAAAGAGAGAGGTTAGAGCGAGATTCAAAATCACGCTATACACCGAACCGCGTGAAGGAATCTTGTATTCCTTTGTGGCATAAAAACCAGAAGCGAGGAATAACACAAACACAGAAGGCACAAGACCTAATCCATAACCCCAAAGACATAGCGTGGTTTCATAGGTCGCTGCATGAGAAAAATCTCCGCGTCCATAGAGAAGGTTGATTCCAACCACACCGAGAACAAACAGAGCGATTGCGCAAGGAAAGATCAAACTAAAACTTCGTTTGAGAGCAAAATGCATAAGCTGAAGATAGCGATCGTACTCTTGATTCTTCATCGCTCGAGCAAACGATGGCAATAAGGCAGAAGATAGAGCAATCGCGATTAACGCTAAGGGCAACTGTTCAATGCGAATCGCATACCACAAATAAGCAGGGCCCTCTAAAGAAGCAAAACGAGCGAAAATGGCATCCATAGCGCTATTGATTTGCACAGCACCGACCCCAATAGCTCCCAACAAAAAAGGCTTAATAATTTTCTTGATCTCAGGATGGAATAAGCGCGGTGAAAAAATGTGTTTACCAGTAAGAGCCCCTCTCAGAACAGAGTAGGTGCGGGGAACTAAGAACATCCATTGAGCTAAAAAGGCTACAACAATCGCCAGCGAAAGAAAAACAACCGCATCAGAAGGGATTTTATCCTTGAGCCACCACGCCGAACCAATCCATACCACATTAAAACCCACCGGAGCAAAACCTGTGAGAAAAAACCGCTTTTCACACTGCAGTAAAGCGCTGCTCAATCCAAAAAGGCATATGAAAACTATCCCTGGCATCATGAGCATCGTCAAGTAGACAATTTGCGCAGCACTCTCACTTAAATGCCCCCACTTCCACCAGATGACAAGCAAGAGATCGATTCCTCCTACAAGAAGCATTAAAAAAGTGGCCAATGTAAAGAATAAATCACGAAAAAATTGGGCGCCTTTCTCAGGAGAATCATTGCGCACATGTTCAAAATGGGGAATAAACCCCGCTGGCAAAGGACCCTCTCCAAAGAGCCGTCGGATCGCATTGGCTAATCGGAACGCCACCATGAAAGCGGCAATGGCTGGATCGCTACCAAAAGCAAACGCCATCGCCATGTCTCGCCCAAGTCCACTGACTCGACTTAAGAGTGTCCCAGTAAAAAAAGCCAATGAAGAACGAGCAACCGCTCGCGGTGTATCTTCCTTTTGCATAAACAGGTGCCTTAAAAAGTAGAAAAAAGTATAATTTAAAGTCTATTTGTAACTGACTGGCGATTTTTAACAAAACAATATGATGAGCGATCCTAAAAAGCTCTTAATCGGTGCCCATACTTCAGCGCAAGGCGGAGCCTTCCATGCTATTCTAGAAGGTCAAGAAATAGGAGCTACAACCGTACAGTTATTCACACGCAATCAAAAGCGTTGGGAATCTCCTCCTCTTTCAGAAGAAGAAAAGCAACTCTTCAAACAAGCTGTGGCTGAATCGGGGATGCGCAACATCATGAGTCATGATAGCTACTTGATCAATTTAGGCTCGCCCGATCCTGAAGGACTCCAGAAAAGTAGAAACGCCTTCAGAAAAGAAATAGAGCGCTGTCAACAACTCGAGATCACCTTTCTCAATTTTCATCCGGGAGCCGCTTTAGAGTCCTCTATAGAATCCTGTCTTGATCGCATCGTTGAGAGTTTACTCCAACTAGAAGACATGATCGATCGAGGTTCAACTCGACTCTTATTAGAAACAACGGCAGGACAGGGCTCATCCGTTGGTCATTGCTTTGAGCACCTAGCCTATATCCTGGAAAGAACCCATTTAAAAATTCCCCTGGGCGTGTGCATTGATACCTGCCACATCTTTTCCGCAGGCTATGACATCCGCACAAAAGAAGCGTGGGAACAAACCCTATCTTCCTTTGATCGGATCATTGGCCTCTCTCATCTCTTTGCTTTTCATGTGAATGATTCCATGAAACCTTTTGGTGCGCGCAAAGATAGGCACGCTCCTCTAGGTAAAGGAGAGATCGGCATGGAATGTTTTCGCATCATGATGACAGACCCTCGATTACGCGACATTCCCAAATACCTAGAAACACCTGATGGACCTCCTCTATGGAGAGAGGAAATTGCACTTTTACGTCACTTGGCAGGAACAACATGAAACATACTAAAATCAAACGCTTACAATCTTCTGATCTCGGTAAAACTGTCACTTTATGTGGATGGATTCGCACGGTTCGCGGACAAAAAAACTTCTCATTCATAGAAATCAATGACGGTTCCACATTATCCAATCTCCAACTCGTCGTGGATGAATCGATGCCTGATTATCATTCCATCATGAAACAGCTTTCTACAGGAGCATCGATTGCTGCCATGGGAGAGCTGATCCAAAGTCCAGGCCAAAAACAAAAATGGGAACTCAAGGTCACAGAAATCCAGATTTTTGGGACATGCCCTGAGGAATATCCTCTGCAAAAAAAGCGACATTCCTTTGAATTTTTACGTGAGATTGCACATCTCAGACCCCGCACCAACACGCAAGGTGCCGTCATCCGCGTGCGCAATGCGCTTGCCTTTGCAACACACCTATTCTTTCAAGAAAGAGACTTTGTCTACGTTCATACCCCTATCATCACAGCCGCAGATGCTGAAGGAGCGGGCGAGCAGTTTCTCGTCACAACGTTGGATGTCAATAAACCACCCCGTCATTCTGATGGCACAATCGACTTTTCCAAGGATTTCTTCAGCCGCCCCACTTACTTGACAGTATCGGGACAGCTCAATGGCGAGACCTATGCCTGCGCGCTTTCAGACATCTACACCTTTGGTCCCACCTTCCGCGCAGAAAACTCCAACACCTCGCGCCATTTAGCAGAGTTCTGGATGATCGAGCCTGAGATGGCCTTTGCTGATCTCAAAGACAACATGGCATGCGCTGAAGACTATTTAAAATTCGTCGTGCGTTACGTACTCGAACATTGCGCTGAAGACATGGAATTCTTCGACGCCTTCATTGAAAAAGGGATCATCGAACGATTAAAACAAGTGACAGATACACCTTTTGCTCATATGACCTACACAGAAGGAGTAGAGATCCTCAAAAAATCAGGTAAAAAATTCAACTTCTCGGTGGAATGGGGCAAAGATCTGCAATCAGAGCATGAGCGGTATCTCGCTGAAGAGTACTGTAAAAAACCGGTGATCCTCACCGACTACCCCGCAAAAATTAAAGCCTTCTACATGCGCGCTAATGGCGATGGTAAAACAGTAGCTGCTATGGACGTACTGGTTCCCAAAATTGGAGAACTCATTGGAGGCAGTCAACGTGAAGAACGCATTGACCTTCTAGAGATAAAAATTAAAGAGTTTGGCTTCAAGCCAGAGGATTACTGGTGGTACACTCAGTTACGCAAATACGGCACCGTGCCCCATGCTGGATTTGGCGCTGGATTTGAACGCCTTGTCTTGTTTGCGACAGGAATGGAAAACATCCGCGATGTCATCCCCTTCCCTCGCTTCCCAGGCCACGCCGACTTCTAATAGAAACACTTAAACTCGACTTTGTACAATTTTTACCCGAGCGCCTCGGTCCATTTGTTTTCTGAGGGAGCAATTGGGCTAAAAATTGTACAAAGTCGAGTTAAAGGCTCGCCCCTAAGTTTGGCTAAAATAAATATTTTATAAAAGTTTTTGTTAAGCTGTACTAGTAGACTCGAGATGACGAAATTTTTAGATACTCCAAAACGTTGGTACCCCGGTGGTCTCATTCTTAATCAGTTTTTCTAGAGCCTGCACGTAATCAATGTCATCAGTATCGATCCATATGTTGTGATGTAATGCCCGGAGACAGACAATCTCAATGTTATTAAATTCTTCAAGGGAGATACCAATAGACGTAGCAAACGCCTCGGTAAATTGCTCCTTTTCGGTCCATTTTATCGATAACAATAGGAGCGCTCTTATTAAATAAAATGGTTCATATTTCGTTAATTCTTGGGATTCTGACATTCTCTGTAGATAAATGTATGTGACTACCAAAATATTGGGATCATTCTTAGATAAGATCTCGGGTAAATCTTGAATGAGCAAGCGTATCTTGCTTTTTTGTTCCTGTGATACAGTTGTAAATTTTTCTAACGCTTCTCCAAACGCTCTTGCCATGTAATCAATTTGCCTCGGCCCTTCTGTTTTTAATGGCTCGTCGCTCGCTGCAATCTCACCGCTGTCGTTTTGGGCCGCCTCTACGGGTGGATAAAAATGCGAATAGCACCATGAGATAACTGCATTGATTGTGCTAATGAGCCCGGAATACCATGAGTCTTCCGTTATCGTGACTTCATGGCCCCCTATTCTGGAAATATTAACGTCCGCCGTGGCACGTGCTGCTGATTCCTGATATTTTACTATGCTTAAATTAGTATATATAGCCACAACACCATCCTCTTAATATCATTATTATACATTAATTTTTAATATTATTAAACAAAGATTTTTTTATTTGTTGGAGCAAATTAAAATGGTTCCGCTTTTTGATATAGGTCGCCTTGTACCAATAACTTAAGGTTCGAGGTGAAAAAAGTAGAGATGCTTTACATATTGAGAACTAAAGAATTTAGAGAGATTGGACGTCTTAAATCAGTGGTAACGAGGTCAGAGGAGTAGATTCGGGTAGCAGAAGTGAGTCGACTTGAATAAAGTCGCCGAGACGATACAAAAAAAATTGGCAGAAAAGATTTGGTTTTAACGGGTAAATAAGGTTACGCAAGAGGTCTACTCATCATCCATCCAATCCATAACTTTAGCCACTCTTAGTTTGAATGCCAAAGGGGTGGTTACGTCGCGTTTGGGATAATATTCCAGCTCCTAATCCAATGAGCATGGCGAGGGTTGCTAGAACAATTCCGACGTAGGGGATGGAAGTTAAACTAAAATAAACAATCAACCCTAGCAAGAGAGTAGGAACTCTGTTGCGCGTTAAGCGCAATTTCCTGAATCCCCAGTTGGATATCCAAAAAATCGTGTAGATTTTGGCTGTATATAATCCAATGATATTGGCTGCGATGAGTGTCAAGGCGAAGGGAACTCCCAAAATAGTCATTAGCATGATCAATGAAATCAAGGGTAGTATGATCAACATCACGATCCCACAACCTAAACATTTAAGAGGTATTTCTTTTAGAGTTTCTTGTGCCATCTCGAGAGTTTTTGGGAAAAATTTGATGAGGATCACACCTATAGTAAAGGTGTAAATAAAATTCATCAGGATCGCGAGCACTTTGGATCCAAATAGCAACTTTTGGATCCATGTGCCTTTCACAAGCTCATGCACAAAGGATGGGTGTTGAACAACCTTTCCTTGAATGCGAGCCCCTTGATCAATCCACGCAGCTGAATTGCTGCGATAATCCACCTCACCGCCAATGTTAGCGCGCGAGGTAATGCGCAAATGCCCAATATATCCTTGCAGTGAGTTATTGATGGTAGCGGACACTCTTAAGTTAGAGGCGATTGCGGTTACATTCGATCCAATCGTTGAGGCTATGTCACCATTGCCTGTTATCAGCACCACATTTCCGCCAATATTCGCGTAAGGCAGCAGCTGAATATTTCCCCCTATACCCGTGACACTATGACCTATTTTTCCATTGATTAAGATCTGCCCAGCTACAGCGCGTACACTGCGAGAAATTTGACCGGAAATATCGACGCTTCCACCACTGGCAAGTACATCACCATTGACAACTCCATCGATGATCAATTGCTCTGCAAAGACGTAAACATCCCCATTAACAGTTCCTGAAATCTCAACACTAGATCCCCAAGCGAAAAAATCTCCCTCATGAATCGTGCCATAAGGCAGAACAACTACATGAGCGGCTTCTGCTTTGGTCTCTTCTCCACATACAAAACACGAGTGGATCAGAGCAAAGAAAAGAACTGCAAACCGAATCAAACGCACTGAACTACCCTCTTTTGCTTATGGCGAAATGTACACACATAATTTTGCACTTTTTCTTCGATGAGCCTTTCAGCCTGATCCATCTGAGCTACGTGTTTTACCTGACTATTCACGATCATCTCACCCAATTCATCGACATTGAATAACGTCAATAAAGGATGGCGAGCTAGTCTGGGATCCACATTCCTTGGGACTCCCAAATCAAAAATGACTCGTGTGTTGGCAACAGAGAGATCTTGGGGTTTAAGCAGAAAATTAGAAGCATTTGTCCCTGCAATGACCACATCAAATTCATCCCAAGTACGCAGATGTTCAGAAAACAGTTGCGACCAATCGATCAATTGAAGCTGATGTTGCCTAGCAAAAGATTGAGCGGAAGTTAAAGAGCGTGTACATAACGTGATCTGTTGAATACCCTTAGATTTAAAGTGCCCCATCACCTTACGGTTCACTTCAGAATTGCCAATGAATAAAATCTGTCGATTAGAAAGATCGGGACATAAATGAGAACTTAGCGCGTGTACCATTTTAGGAAGGGTCATGTTTCCACAGGGAAGTTGAGAACGTACAAGCTTACCCATCTGCAAGCTCTTTTGGAAGAGAAAATGCATGCAACTGGGCAAAGAATAATGCAAGCAGGTTTGTTCATAGGATAACTTCACTTGCCGCTGAATTTCTGATTCTGCAACGATCATGCTGTCCAAACCGGCTGTTACCTTGGCTAAATGAGAAAAACAATCGCAGCCAAAATAAGCATACAGCTTATGTTCAAAAGGGGTCTCGATTTCTTCTCTCAACGCGTGGAGTAAAAGACTATGGGCCGCAGCCAAATCATCAGCGCTAAAATAAATTTCTGTGCGATTACAAGTCATCAGTAAAACGCAAGAAAGTTGTTCGGCAAGCAAAGAGTCAAGCCTCAGCTTGCGATAACACGCTTTTGCCAACATTTCCCTATACACAAGATCTGCAGACTTATGATTGATTCCTAGTACCCCAAAACGCATAACCACCTTTAGCATCAAGTGGTTTTTATAAACTGAAAAGGGATTTAATACCAAGTCCTTCAGCATAAGACATCAGCTCCCGCGAAATACGGGAGCTGATGGAAATCTTGTTGAAAGAGGCAATTGCAATACTCCACGCCACAGAAAAATCGCCCTTTTGAGCCATTTTGCCACCCCACCCCCGAGCCCTACTCGCTGGAGTATGTGCTCTCGGGGTGGGGCCGCGGCCGCTTAAGCGGCTGGCAAACTGACTCAAAATCATCGATTTTTCTGGGTCGGGGTCTTGCAATTGCCTCAAAAGTCTGACTTGCTCGAAAATAGAACGCACTTTTCGCAACATCCAGTCGCAGAGAGTTGCTTTCGGTTCATCCGAAGAATTGGGGGCGGAAAGTAAAGAAGGATTAGAGCTATACGAGGCTCCTAGCATCTAGAGGTTGCCGGAAGGTTGTTTGCCGCTAACGGCCAAAACATGATTTGGGGATATGAGTGGTCCTTCTGTATAGTTTATGGTTATTTCAAAGAACGCAATCCGATGGTGGCATAAGATGCCAGTTGGTAGTAAGATGCCAGTTGGTAGGATGAACGGGATGAAAACATGCGATTTGCGCCACCTTCGGATGAACCTTGCTTTTTCTCATCGAGTTTTACATTACTATTTGAATTTAAGTCTTTTAAAAGTTATTTATTTTTATTGATTTATAATAATAAATATTATAAACTATAGATATAGTTATAAAATGGAGGCTTAATATGTCAATGTCTGCTCAAAACCCAATTACTATGAACTGTCTACAACTTACTTGGTATTACAACGATAAGTTTGGAAAGAAAGGTGACACCTATTCTATACTTGCTAGTATCTTCTACAGTATATTTGGTAGCTGTAATGGAAAAAATGAGACAAGAAAGTTAGAAATTCTAGGTAAAATTCAAAAAAAAGAAGAAATTCAAAAATCAGCAGACGTATTAAACCTTATACAAGGACTGAGTACCT
>JABDFI010000030.1 GCA_013286595.1 Chlamydiota bacterium
ATTATCGATTTTTCTGAGTCGGGGCGTTTGCAATTGTCTCTAACTCTCAGTTATCGCTCCCTTTAGGCTGTGAAGCCACCATATGGATGTAATAATCCATTCTATCTCTGAATGCTCAGTTATGCTTTAAATGCTTTTAAAGCAGCAGCCAAGGTAATCATACACCCGCTTAGATTAAGTGATCTTAGAGATGTGAGTTTTGATAGAGGGTCAAAACCCGCATCTGTGATGTTTTCGCAGAAGCTTAGATCAAGTGAGCTTAAGAGTGTGAGGGGTACTAGATGGGCAAGGCCAGCATCTGTGATGTTTTTGCACTTGCTTAGATTAAGTGAGCTTAAGAGTGTGAGGGTTACTAGATGGGCAAGGCCAGCATCTGTGATGTTCTTGCAATTAGATAGATTGATAGAGGTAATGTGAGTACCACTTGTTTTATCAAGAATGATTTTAAGGTCGCTATCCGATAAATTGGGCAGTCCAGAAAGATCTAGACAGCCGTCGTTGACGCAGTATACATGATGGACGCTTTGTTGAGCAGGAAGAGGAGTTAATATACGTTCGAAAACGGTGCTGGGAATAGTTTTTATGCCAGTAAAAGCTTTTGCGGCATCCAAGGTAATCCCTGAATTATCTAGATTAAGTGATCTTAGAGTTTCTAGATAGGCAAGGCCAGCATCTGTAATCTTATAGCACCCTCTTAGATTCAGTGAGCTTAAGAGTGTGAGTTTTGATAGATGGGCAAGGCCAGCATCTGTAATCTTATAGCACCCTCTTAGATTCAGTGAGCTTAAGAGTGTGAGTTTTGATAGATGGGCAAGGCCAGCATCTGTAATCTTATAGCACCCTCTTAGATTCAGTGAGCTTAAGAGTGTGAGGGTTACTAGATGGGCAAGACTAGCATCTGTGATGTTCTTGCAATTAGATAGATTGATAGAGGTAATGTGAGTACCACTTGTTTTATCAAGAATGATTTTAAGATCGCTATCCGATAAATTGAGCAGTCCAGAAAGATCTAGATAGCCGTCGTTGACGCGGTATAGATGATGGATGCTTTGTTGAGCAGGAAGAGGGTTTAATATACGTTCGACGACAGTGCTAGGAACAGCTTTTATGCCACTTGTTGCATATTTAGGTGTAATTTTTGAAGGGGCAGACACAGGCGCTGGCTGCGCTGTCGGTTGTAAAGTTAAAGGTACTAAGCCGCGTAATGACATTGTTAAATCTCCTGATTTGGATGTTTTTTATTATTTTATCTACAGTTTCATTTTATTTAAATGTTAAAATTTTTTATTATTTATTACTTTGAGTTAAAAAAAATATATAATGAAAAGCGGTCAAAATTTGATTTATGTAAATTTTTTTGGCTCATCCGACAAATGCGTACCTAGATTCATGGAGGCTTATTTCCTTTTTTTACCACCCGCTTCGCTAGAGAGCGCAGAGTTCACAGAGAGCGGCTTCGCCGTCACAAAAGAAAAAGACGGCGAAGCCGCTCTCTGTGAACTCTGCGCTCTCTAGCGAAGCGGGTGGTAAAAAAGAAGTCTTCCAAATACAAGTTTCTCAGTTGATTTATGGGTTAATAGTTGGGTTAGGACTTGTGGGTGAGCTTAATGCCCTTTACCTGCTAGAGGTGCTCATTTGTCGGATGAACCATTTTTTTTGATAGGATGTCGTTCATGATCTCAGACGACGCCGAACGAACAAGATTTGTAATACAACAAACAAGAACAATCGTATCAGGTATAAATTTAGGGCAATCCGAGTTCTCACTGCCAGTTTTTGAATTCATTTGTGTATACGTTAATTTTATTCGTTCGACTTAAGTTGTTGTGTTATTTTAAATTACACTATTAATTATGCTGTTTTGTTTAAAATTAATATTAAATTAAATCGATTAATGTTAATTTAAAGATAGATTTAAAAGACGGCGTGTCCAATGCGGCATTCAATATCTTTGATATTGAGTCCTCCAGCAAAGGAATTCCTAAGGTACCAGCGCTTCTCAGAGAAGCGAAAGATGATGGGTCGTGTTTCATTAACAGCCCGTTGTCCATCAGCTTAGGAAAACACTCTGTCTTGACCTTTCCTCTCATTGTGTCCTATCCGCGAATAGGCAAATGGCTAAAGAGGGAAGGTTTTTTTTTGCTCGCGCAGCTTCTTAAAGTACTCGAGTCTTTTGATCATTTCTCGTTCAAAGCCTCTAGCTACAGGATGATAAAACTCTTGCGGCTCGAGCGCATCGGGAAAGTAGTTTTGTCCTGAAAAAGCTTGGGGTTGATCATGATCATATTGATACCCCTTTCCATAACCCATTTCTTTCATGAATGGAGTGGGTGCATTGAGGATGATAGGAGGAGGGGAATGGAAAGAGGTCTTAGTGGCGATCTCACGCGCTTCACCAAATGCGGTATAGACAGCGTTGCTTTTTGGGGCTAAAGCCAAATAAATCACAGCTTGTGCTAAAGCGAGATCTCCTTCTGGATGTCCGAGTTGTTCAAAGGCGCGCGTCACATTGAGTGTGACATCGAGCGCTTGGGGATCTGCAAGCCCGATATCTTCGATTGCCATTCTGACCAGACGTCTACAAATAAAAGAGGCATCTTCACCCCCTTCTAATATTCTAGCAAGCCAGTAAAGAGAGGCGTTGGGATCTGATCCTCTCACTGATTTATGTAGGGCGGAGATCAAATTATAATGACCATCTGCAGCTTTATCATAAAGAGCATGGCGACGTTGTAATAAATGGCTTAACTGTTCTGGTCCAATTGGTTCAGTAAGGTGTTCGATATTTTCCACCAGATTGAGAAAATGCCTTCCATCTCCTTGTGCACAATCAAAGAGGAATTTTTTCGCTTCTGCTGTTAAGGGAAGCGGATGACACTGTTGTTCATAGCGGGCTAGAATTTTTTCGAGTCCTTCGTTATCAAGTGGTTTAAGGGGTAAAACGCGAAGGCGAGATAAAAGAGCGTCATTTAAAGCAAAAGAGGGGTTTTCTGTGGTTGCGCCTACCAAAACAAATGTGCCTTTTTCAACATAGGGAAGGAAAAGATCTTGTTGAGATTTGTTCAGTCGATGAATTTCATCGAGGAATACGATCACATGGCGCTGAAAAAGAGGATGTTGTTCAATATCAGCAATCAGTTTTCTAAAATCTGCTACCCCTTGAAAGTGGGCGCCTAAGTTGATGAATCTAGCGTCAAAAGCCTTGGCATAAAGACTTGCAATTGTTGTTTTGCCACATCCAGGCGGTCCCCAAAGCAATAAAGAGGTTGGAATTCCTTTCTTAACGAGTTGGGTGATGGGACCCATCTCATCTAATAGATGGGGTTGTCCTGCTACTTCATCTAATTGTTTAGGCCGTAATCTTTCTGCTAAAGGTATACTCATAGTAACCAGCATAAGGTTTTAATAGAAATTTCCTCAATATCTTATTTCAATAACAATCAATCATTTGTAATTATTTTTTGAATTTATTAATTTACTTTTATTGGTCTGAAAGTAATTATAAAGGTAAGGGCAAAGGGGATGTTTTTAGCTTTGCTTATTCAATCAAGGGAGAGATGTATGAAAGAACAAAAAAAACCAAATCAACCAATTAATCCAAGTCAGCCAAAACAGCCAATGCAACAACCAAAAGGTCCTGCTCAAGAGCCACGACGCGAACATCCACAGAACCCACAAAAAAAATGGCAAGGCCAATAATCTTGTCTTATAAGACAATTCGAGCAAACGCTTAAGTTTGCTCGAATCAATTTATAGAGTCAATTACGCTGGATCTAAGAATTGTTGATGAGAAGACAACCAATCGATGACTCGATCAGAGTCATAGATAGCTTCGCCGTCGACAATGAGACAAGGAACAGCTACTCTTCCACCTAATTTTCTCAATTCATTCTTCGCATCGGGATTATCGATGTTTTTCATGGGAACTGTCTTCTTAATGGAATCAAGATAATCCATGACCTCTTCACAATACGGACAGTAAGTGGCGTAATAAAGCATGATAACAGGCTTTTGCTGTGTGGCTACTGTTTGAACAGGCGGGGATGAAGAAAATCCCGCACAAGATAAAATTAGTGCACTAAGAACGATAAATAATCTCATGGCTACCTTCCAAGTTAAAAATTATTGTATATAGTATCAGAACATTATTTGCACCTTGGGGGTTGAAGAAAATCGCCTATCACAGGTAGGATTAAATTTGATCTTTTTTGGAGGTCAGAGTGGATAGAAAACAGTGGATTGGGATTGTTGTTGGATTGTTATTCAGTTGTTCAGCACTGCAGTCGGTATATAGTGGAGAAGCGTTTATGAAATTTAGTGAGCCATCGAAACCATTGGCATTCGAGGAAGGAAAAACTTATTCTGCTGTGATTACCACCTCTAAAGGGGATATTACCTGTGAGCTTTATCCTAAAGTCGCGCCTTTGTCTGTGACCAATTTCATCCAATTAGCTGAAGGTGGATTTTACGACGGTCTTATTTTTCATCGAGTGGTCCCCAATTTTGTGATTCAAGGAGGAGATCCTGATGGAACTGGCCGAGGAGGTCCTGGGTATACAATCGCCTCTGAAATCAAGTTGCCTCATCTTAAAGGTGCTTTGGCTTGGGCTCGACTGCCCGATCATGTGAATCCTCAAAAGAAGTCAAGTGGCTCTCAATTTTACATCACCCTTGAAAATATTCCTTATTTAGATGGTGAGTATACTGTATTTGGACAAATGACGACTGGAGCAGATATCATCAAAACTATTGAACAAGGCGATGTAATTAAAAAGATTAAAATTGTCGTTAAGTAAGCTGACAATTCCTTGTTTTTAATAAAAACCATGAATTAAATTCGTGGTTTTTTGTTTTAACCATCTATGTATTAACATCTTGTAATGTGATTTCTTGTTTTTCAAATTTATTTCAACTTCAATTTCAACTTAAAACACTCATAATTAAATTTTAAAAAAATAAAAAAAAATTTCATTTATTAAAAATGCCCTCAGAATATATCTAAGAACATTTTTTTTAAATATTAAATTAATATGAAAACAAACAATATTGTAAATTTTTTTTCAAATTAATTAGTTTTTTTGTATATTCAGAATTAGAGGATGAGAAATGATTATCAGGTTTCCTCAATAAAGAGTAAATAACCTGACTTCTTTATCCCAATTAGGAGGAATTATGGCAAAAAAAAGATCAACTGCTAAAAAAACAACTCGTCGCAAAACTAAAACTGTGAAAAGAAAAACTACTGCGAAAAAACGCAAAACTGCTCGCCGAAGTGCAAAAAGAGCATCTGCTCGCAAATAAGCCCTGATTTCCGTACAGCGCTAGTTGTATAGAAAATCAATAGTAAGAGTTATCGAGCAAGTACAGGGCTTGCTCGATTTTTTTTATGTCCTTGGCACTCGGGTACAAATTGTACAAAGTCGAGCTTAGGTATTAAGGAATAAGGATTTTTGTTTCATTTTCCCGAAGATCCATTGTGCAATGCACAGTCCAATGACAAAACCCGCAATGACATCACCGAAGTAGTGAGCAAGCAAGACCACACGGCTCAAGGATAAGATCATCCCTATGGTACAGATAAGAGAGAGCCAAGAAGGATAAAATGCACTTAAGGCTCCACAAATCGCTCCAGCGGTACAAGCATGACCTGATGGAAAGGAAAGGTAAGCTTGAGCTGTGGCAAAAAAAGTGAACCCATAGATATGTTGCTCAAATAACAATTCTGGTCGAGCTCTACCTGATAGCCGTTTGATTAGACCAATCACTAGATTCGACAAGGGAATGCTCAGCATGATGACCATCGCTTGATGGGCTAACTTGGGTTTTTTATAGTAAAAACGTAGGAGACAGAAGGCAAGCGGCCAGAGGATATAATGATACGCTGGATCGATCAATTCTGTAAGGACACGTGCAAAAAAATAGATAGTGGCAGATGGATTCCTAAAATACTCAGCCAAAGGAATATCAATAAAGAAATAGCTGAAGACAATCAAAGAAAGTGCAGCCAGGACAAGAATGCCGAAGTGATTTAAAAAAAAGGTCTCTCGCAATTTTGTGCGAAAATCGATTAACATAAGAGTCACGTCCTTAAAAACTTTTGGCAAAAATGCGATGATCATTTAGACCATGCATTAAGTCAAGCCTAATAGGGACAAAGTTTTGCAATTGCCTCTATAATCATCGCACTTTTGACATGAGTTTTTTAAGGACGTACACGAGATATGGATACTCAATTATATCTTATTAGGCATGGTGAGACCGATTGGAATGCTGAGAGACGCATTCAAGGATCGATCGATCGCCCTTTAAATGCTTTAGGAAGAGCTCAAGCAGAAACACTTGCCGCTCAATTTGCTCATGTATCCCTGTCAGCTATCTATTCTTCTCCCTTGCTACGCGCTAAGGAAACAGCTGATATCATCAATCAACATCACTCATGTAGGATTAGCTTACATGCGGCTCTTAAAGAGGGGTGTTTTGGCTCTGCAGAAGGAATGACGTGGTCTAGCTTTCAAGAAGTGTATCAAAGTCAGTTAAGTCACGTGCATTCTCTATCGCGTGAGCTTCGCGTGCATCATAAGATTCCGGAAGATAGCGAAAGCCATCATGAGGTAGCTGTCCGTGCTTTAACGGTAGTAGATCAGGCTGTGAAAGAGCATCCTGGTGGTTCTATCTTAATTGTTTGTCATGGCTGGGTGATCCGGTCTCTTCTCATCAAGTGCTTGGATGTAGACGATCTTAAAGTCTCAGTATCGAATTGTGGCTATGTTCGCTTGGTGGCTCGAGAGAACGGCTTTGATTTGCTGGAATCCTCCGGAGTGGAATTCTAAGCAAGCACTTTATTTTTTAAAAAAAATAGTTTAAATGTTGTATACTGAGACTAAGATGAAGAGGGGATGGCCAGTATGCATATCGTGATTGAAGATGAAACTGTACGTTCGAATATTCAATCCTTCATAGAAATCCTAAAAAGAGCAGAAGCTAGACGAGAGCGAAATGGTGCTTCGTTAATTGAAAAGAGCCACAAAGTCTTTATTCATCGCATCACAGGAAAATTGATCTTTAGCGATCTATTTAAAGATCATTTGCAACTCCAAGACAAAGAATGGAAGACCATTTCTCTAGATTATTATTATGACTCTCAAACTGAGAGCTTTCAAGCTGTAGCGTATGATGGAAGTAATCAATTAGGCGCTTTTGAACTCGACGATTTAAAACCATTGGCTTGCAAAATCTTAAAGCAGACAGTGACCTTATTGAATGAAATGTCGTCTTTATTAAAAGGCCCTGGTAGCGATTTAGTCACAAAAATTAAGGCGATTTGCAAATTATCTATCGATGGTGGAAATCGTCAAAAAGACAAGAATGTCATCTTTTCTACATGGCATTCCTTAGATCGACTCGGAGCCGAAAAACTCTTAAGTAACAAGCCTGTCGGGAGTTATTTTTTTCGCGAGGACCCTTTTGCAAAAATTCTAGAAGCTCAGCTCGGGAAACAATTCGAGCAAGAGGTAAGATGTGTCACCCTTACTATTCTAAGCGATGAAAAAAAGGTTTCTGACTTCACTATCGTCCATATGAATCATTGCTGGACACTTTACGAAGACTGCTTATTTTGCAACGGAAGGGTATTTGATCGGATCGAAGATCTCTTACAAACCTGTTTCCCCGGTGATCTTAAGTATCCACTCTATCAACGTTAAAGCACATATCTGTAAAACCTTAAGATTGGTTTAGGGGTGCAGGCTTCGATGTCAAAGTGCCATCCTTTCGTATGCATTAATCCCTTATGAAGGGTGTATCTTAGCATAGAGAACACTCCTGCAATGCCGAATAGGACGAGAGGAAGGAGGAAGGGAATACCTCCTAAAGGAAGACTTATGGCTATTAGGGTAATAATTACAGCAATGATGCCTATTGTATGAATGAGATACGACTTCTGAGATTGCGTTTTAATCGACTGTAATAACTCGTGTCCTTTGTTCATCATCTCTTGAGAGTGGGGTGCTTCCTGAACCAATCGAGGAAGGATTTCCCTAATTTCTTTGGCCGTTGTTGGATAAACGCGCCTGATGAGTTCTCGATTTTGAACATCAAGAGCATTCTGCATTAATCGCGTTTTGCAGATGGATTGCTCTTCGGGAGAAAAACTCGCTAATTGTGTTCTGACATATCCGTCGATTACCTCTACTTGTTTAGGCTCGAGCTGGCAATACTTTTTAGAAAGGGTTTCTAAGCGTTGAACGACTAAACGGTCTTCTATGCGCTGACGCCATGTATTAAATCTCGTTTTTTCTTCTGCATGAACGAGTTTATAAGGGTTAGTTGGATCCATGAAAACGTGCACTTCACGACATAGCTCTTTGTATTCGTCTGAGGTCAAAACGGATTGGTAAAGAGCGGGAGTTTTTAACTGGGCTATAAGGTGATTTTTTAAGTATTCACCTTCGCCTTTCAGCTGTCTTAATCGATCGATTTCCTCAAGTCCTAAGCGATTGATCATGCGCCTTGAGCGATTGATATTAATTCCTTCAATGACCCCTTCAATTGTGCACATGGGAATCTCGATGATGGGAAAAAATCTATTGACGATGTTGGCAAAGGGGGATGTAGTGTAATTTTTAAGCTTCTTTAGAAAAGAAAAAAATTGAGTTGCTATTCCAATAGCTGCAAAACAAGCAGAAGTTAAATTAAGAGGAGCTTCTACGAGTCGAAGCCCGTTATCAAGCAGTCCTTCACTATCTCTAAGTCGCTTTGAAGTGATGATATCTTTACAGCTAGCGATGAAGTCCTGATGAATAAAAAAAAGATTAATTGCGCCTGGCAAATTAGTCCAACCAGGACCCAAATTGGGAGGTGTAAATTCATTTAAATTTGAACTAACCTTGACTGGTGCAATTGTCATTAATTTGCCGTTTTATTTGAAGTTGATTTTATCATGATCAACATTTAAATAAGACAGAAATTACTGTTTTAATTGAATGATATAAAGCTTAATAGGGGAGTAAAATTTTTCTTGGAAATAGTCAAAATTTTATGAATGATTGGGAAATTGATCGGAGCAGAGGGATTTGAACCCCCGACCCACTGCTCCCAAAGCAGTTGCGCTAGCCAAACTGCGCTATGCTCCGATTAAAAGAATCCGGAGTTTAATTAATTCTTCTCATTTTCGACAAGGAGTTTTATTTTTTCCCTTCGATTTGCTCGACCAAACGGTGAATGGCCTCAGCAGATTGTTCTACAAGCAGCGACAGAATATCATGCGCTGGAAGATTAGAGGCAAATGAGTAGCCTTGACCTGCCCAAAGAGCCATTAAATCGGGGCATTGATTATTCGAAGCTGCAAGGCGAATATCTTCTGTTAAAAAGTGTTGGTGGGGGAAAGGTGCAATGGCATTTTGTTTGATCTCTTGGGTCAACCGGTTGACAAGCGCTCGCCCTTGTTTGCCAGTAAAACATGAAGTGAGTTGTGTTCTCGTATGATTGGCGTGTAACAAAGCGCGTTTATAAATAGGAGAGGCTCCACTTTCTGCACAAGCAATAAAGGCGGTACCCAATTGTACTCCTTGAGCTCCAACAGAAAGAGCTGCAACGATTCCCTCACCTGTCATGATTCCCCCGGCGGCTAAAATAGGCACACGAATGTGTTGAACTAGCAAGGGGACTAGGGTCAAGGTTGTGAGCGATGAATCTTCGTGTGTATTCAAAAAATGTCCGCGATGACCACCTGCTTCTATCCCTTGAGCTACCATAGCATCTACTCCGCTTTTCTCAAGTAATAGCGCTTCTTCTAAGCTTGTAGCTGTACCGATTACAAGTGTCTGTTGCTTTTTTAGCTGTTGAATGTAGGGAAGTGGGGGAATGCCAAACGTGAAACTAAACACAGGGATTTTTTCTTCTTTAACCACTTCAAATTGCTCTTTAAAAGAAGGAAGGGAACGAGAGGGAAGAGAAGCAACAGGAAGGCCTAGTTCTTTTCTATACTTATTGAGAAATTTGTGCATCTGAGTGATTTTCTTCTTATCGGTTTCTTCTAAAGAAGGTGCAAAGAGGTTCACTGCAAAGGGTTGCTCGGTCAAACTGCGTATGTCTCGAATAGCTATTCGAATCTCTTCTGGATCTAGGTATCCCGCAGCAAAAGAACCAAGACCTCCACTATTTGAAATGGCCGCTACAAGACTTGGTGTTGTGATGTTTGCCATGGGAGCTTGGACAATAGGGAAACGAATACCTAAGAGCTTAGCGATTTTATTTTCATTCCACATCATACCCTCAAAAATAGCTTGTTGAGATCCAAATGCACATGGTATGTCAAAATGGATATAGTTTAAACTCTAGCGTTTGGTATACTATGCTGGCTTAGGTTTTGCGAATTTTAACTCTGCGAGACAAAGTCGTAGCCAGTCAAATTCGCAAAAACTTAAGTCAGCGCAGTATAATGTTATTGAACTGTTGAGGTCACATGCCTACATTCCACCATTTAAAGTCCGTGATTCGATTAAATGAACTTGCTGAAGAACCTGTAGATTTGACATTGGATAATACTCTCAATCCCAAACGAATCGAAACGATGCATGTTGAAGCTTTAGGGCTTAAGTTGTTTTTTGGAACGGAAAGGGTTTCAGAAATCACCTTGAATGCTCTATACGATCTTGCTATAGAGACCGATGTCGTAAAAAAAATGAGTGACATGCAATCGGGTAAGGTGATCAATCTCATTGAAGGCTATGAGAGTGAAAACAGAGCTGTATTGCATACAGCCATGCGCGATATTTTTGATAACAGAAACACAGCACAAGAAGCTAACGAAGCTACGGAATTAGCGTATAAAGAACTCGAAAAGCTCAAGCATTTCCTTAAAAATTTAGAAAAAACGGATCGCTTTACTGATATGGTTCAGATCGGGATAGGCGGTTCGGACTTAGGTCCAAAAGCAGTTTATTTAGCTTTGGAAGCTTTTCATAAACCCCATCGACGCGTTCACTTTCTGTCTAATGTGGATCCCGATGATGGCGCTCAAATTTTTCGTCATCTCGATCTAGAAAAAACTCTCGTTGTCGTAGTATCTAAATCGGGCACAACACTTGAAACCTTAACTAATGAAGCCTTGGTAAAAGAGAAATTCAAAAAAGCAGGGCTCAATCCCAAAGATCATTTTCTCGCTGTGACGGGCAAAGATAGTCCTATGGACGACCCAACCAACTATCTGGCTTCTTTTTACATTTGGGATTACATCGGAGGGCGCTATTCGGTGACTTCCATGGTAGGAGGCGTTGCGATAGCATTCGCTTTGGGAATGGATCGATTTTTAGAGTTCTTGCGCGGGGCTAATGCGATGGACAAACACGTATTAAACAAAGATCCCCGTTCTAATTTGCCTCTTCTTTCAGCTTTACTGGGAATTTGGAATCGCAATTTTCTAGGATTACCTACTGTAGCGATCATTCCTTACTCACAAGCTCTTTCTCGCTTTCCTGCTCATTTACAACAGCTCGATATGGAATCCAACGGTAAAAGGATTGATAAGCGAGGTCGGCCTGTTGATTTTGATACAGGGCCCATTATTTGGGGAGAACCAGGTACCAATGGACAGCATTCGTTTTATCAATGTATCCATCAAGGAACGACAGTTGTGCCTTTGGAATTCATCGGTTTTAAACAGAGTCAATACAAAGAAGACGTGGTCTTCCACGATACAACCTGTCAGGAAAAGCTTTTGGCGAATTTATTTGCTCAGTCGATTGCTCTTGCTGCGGGACAAGCAAGTGACAATCCTAATAAGTGTTTTCCAGGAAATCGACCCAACCGCATTTTATTAGGGAATCAACTCGATCCCTATACCATGGGCGCTATCTTAGCATTCTACGAACATAAAGTGGTTTTCCAAGGGTTCATGTGGAATATTAACTCGTTTGATCAAGAGGGAGTTCAACTCGGTAAAAAACTAGCTTTAAAAATTGTTGAGCAATTTGCCTCGAAAAAGCAGGGTAAAGGGCTCGATACGAAATCGTTCCCTTTAGGGGCAGCTTACCTACGTCATTTAGAGTAAAACTATGTTGGTAGCCAGCATCAGAAATTTAGCGGATGTAGAACAAGCTCTTCCTCTTTCTGATGTGATAGAACTTCGACTGGATCTCTTTCCCTCGATCGACCTAGAAGCTATTGAAGCTATTGTTCAACAAACCACGAGCCTTTTTACTGTTCATCACCATTCTGATGAGATCTTGATAGCACAACTTTTTCATCTTAAACCCCACTTTTTCGATCTCGATTATCGTACCCCTCCCTCTTTTCTTCAGCGGATGTCACATCTACACCCCGACGTAAAAATTATTCTTTCCTATCACAATTGGGAGGAGACGCCAGTGGATCTTCTTCACTTGTTATCCACTATGCAATCTCCCTATGCGTATGCCTATAAGATAGCAACTACGGCAAACTCGATACTCGATTCCCTGAGGATGCTCCACTTCTTGAAAGAGCACGCAGAGCAACATCGCCTGATTGGGTTGTGCATGGGAGAAAAAGGGGAGATCACCCGTATCTTAAGCCCCATTTTCGGCTCGATGATGACCTATGGAGCCATAAACTCCCATTCTACGACAGCTAGTGGTCAATTAACACTTTTGGACATGATCGCCCTTTATCACCATCGCTCTTTAAATCATGAAACCCGGATCTACGGTTTGATTGGTCATCCTATTTTATATAGTAAAGGGCATCTGGTTCATAACGCTGCCATGAAAGATCTCTCTTATAATGGCGTCTACGTTAAAATGGCCGTGCTAGCTGATGAACTTCCCGAGGTCCTGCGTTACGCAAGAATTCTTGGCATACGGGGATTGAGCGTGACGATGCCGTTGAAAGAAGCTGTTCTATCCTATCTCGACGCCATTGAACCTCAGGCAGAAAAAATGGGCGCGGTGAATACGCTGACAATCGATGATCAAGAAATAAGCGGTTTTAACACAGATGGTCCAGCTGCTGTAGCTGTGCTTGAGAAAATCACCTCTTTACAGGACAAGAAAGTGGTGATTCTTGGAGCTGGAGGGGTGGCCAAAGCGATTGCCTATAGTCTCTCTCAACGGGGCGCTCGTTTGCTAATCTTTAACCGCACAGCTCGTCATGCACAACTTCTCGCTCAACAGGTGGGAGGAGATGGATTTGAGCTCGATCAATTGGATTCTGTCTTAACTCAGCAAGGTTTTGATATCCTCATTCATTGTTCTCCACAGGATCCTGTCATTGAGGCTCATCACTTTGATCCTTCAAGCATTGTCATGGATGTGCGGATGCATTCCACTGTTTTTCTGCAACAAGCTGCCAAGCAAGGGGCGCAGATTGTCCATGGTCATGCATTGTTCATTGAACAAGCGATTTATCAAGAAGAAATCTGGTTTAATAGATCAAAGTAAAAATTTTAATATGTATAAGTATTTGTTGAATTAGAGTATAATCGTGCACTCAATAGGAGGCCGATCTGATGTCTTTACCATTAAGTCCACTTCACCTAACTGGATCTTCTTCTCAAACAAATCAAACTAAAGTTTTTGCTACTCCTGATTTGCTTAAACATATTTTTTCATTTCTGCCACCCACTCCCACATTGGCTTTAGCAAGACGCGTTTGTAGAAATTGGAATACTATCCCTTATAAAGAGCATCTCGACTGTACTATCTTAGGAGAGATGTCAGATGATCGATTCAAAACCATTATCGAGGGGCTTACCCATCATGCGCCAGGTTTGCTAGATCGTCGCATAGCCCTTAAGTCAATTGATTTATCAGGTTGTAAGAAGATTACCAATAAAAGCCTTGAGTATATTGCCCTTAAGACTTACTCCCTTGGCGAATTAAATGTAACAGGATGCGCTAAGATTACAGATAAAGGGCTTGAACATCTGAAACAAACGCGAATTAAAAGTTTGAATCTTGCCGGCTGCAACAAGATAACGGATCAAGGGCTCTTTCATCTCTCCGAAATGAAATTTCTTACTGCATTGAATTTGTCAATGTGTAACCAGTTCACCGAAGCGGGAATAAAAAATCTTGTGAGCCTATCGATTGAATCGCTCAATCTTACAAGATGTTTACAACTCTCTCTTGCTTATTTTCAGCAGCTTGCTAACTTTTCCACCCTTACTTCTTTGAATTTAACAGGATGCAATCAGCTGAAAGATGAGGAGTTAGCAGCTCTTAGTAAGCTCAGATCGCTTAATTTTCTTAATCTTCAATGGTGTACGGGCATTACAGGAGAGGGATTTCGAAATTTAAAAGTCCCTCTCAAATCGTTAAATCTAAGAGAGTGTACCGGAATAAGGAAAAATGGTTGGAAGCATCTTGCTAAGATGCCTCTCGAATCTCTGAGTCTAGCAGATTGTAATCATGTCCAAGATGAAAGTCTTGAACTGCTATCGGATCTGCCCCTGACGATGTTAAATTTAACCATGTGTAAAGACATTTCCAATATAGGGATAAAACATCTCGTTCGTATCAAGGGGCTTCAATCGTTAATCTTGACAGGGTGCGAACTTGCCGATGAAGACCTTGAAGATCTTGGCAGGATGACGTCGTTAAAGACACTCATTCTCCATTGGTGTGTCAACATTACTAACCGCGGTCTTTCTTATCTTACTTCTTTAAATCTTGAGCATTTAAATTTAGCCTTTTGTAGACACATTACAGTAGAAGGGCTAGCCTATCTTGATCACATGCCTCTTACCCATTTGGATCTCGTTAAGTGCTCTGAGATCTGCCATGAGGGATTAGCAGCTTTTAAAGCGGGGTTAAGCATTCACGGAACCCATCGAGAAAAAATCGATTATTTTGTCTATGTTTTAGCCCAACATCCCAAGGGAGGAGATAGATGGGGAGAGTATAATCGTTACAAAGATTTAGATCGTCTAAAACTAGCTGTAGCGTTAGCTAAATTGCCTGAACATTCTTTTTCATTGATCTTAGTCAGCATGCTTAACCTCATCGATAGAGAACAGCATTCCGAATTTTCCCCTGAAAATCAAGAGGAAATAGAGGAATTACTAGCTAAGGCACCCGAGCACGTACGCCATCAGCTCGATGAGCAAGTATACGTACATGCTCCTGATCCCAAAGGAGGAGATCGATGGGGAGAATTCCACCGTTTTGACAATCGATCTGTCTTAAGATTAGCAGTGATGACAGTGCTCAAAAACGAGGTATTGCCATGCTTTTTACTTCATCCCAAAGGAAACCTCAAGATTATGATCTAAAGGGCAATTGCCTCTAAAATCCTTCACAATCGGTGGTTAAACTTACAGGGGTAAAAGTCATAGGTGGGGGGAAAATAGCACCGAGGATGGGAGCATTTACAGTGAGTGTTCCTTTGTTGCTATTGTCTATGTTAAAATAGAAGGGATTGCTGGAAGCATTCCATATAACATATCCTGAAGCTGTTGAAGGAACTACTACGGTGTTGTTCAATAGGTTTAAGCAACAAGTTCCCCCATTGAGTTCATTATAACATAGAATCCCGAAACTAGGTGATCCCTGAGTTAAGGAGATAGCATTATCAGTAATGTTAATAGATTGTGATCCAGTAGTTCCAAAAGTGGCAAAAATGAACGCACCTGATTGATTGGTGTTGCCTATGACGGTATTGTGGGTAAGTGAGTAGCTCAAGTGATTAAAAGGAGATACAGCGGTAAATGCTTGTGATAAGCCAGTACTTGCAGTCGTCCCACCAAAAAAATTATGATCCGCTTCCACTGAACCAGCAAAACATCCAAAGATTAAAATGCCGAGAGAGGCGTTTAAATCCCCTCCTAAACAATTGCATCTGGTGATGGTAACGGTTCCAATATCTACGGCATTAAAAATGAAGACACACTTTCCCGCTTGATAGGTAACAAGGCTATTATCCGTAATTAAAGCATTGGTGATTCCTTCCCCAGCAATAGCGGCATTGTTCATGAGAGCAGGATTAGAAATAATCGTAAAGCCTGATACTTCATTGTTATTGGCTAGTTTTACTACTGTAGTACTTGTAGTATTAATTAGGGTTGGTGTAGTGCAACTTGATGTCAACGGACATAACTGAAAGGCTTCATCCGTTGTACCTAGCAAGCGTTGATTATCTAGTAATTGAAATGAGCCATCATAAGGGCCATCTCCTGGAAAAACATAAATGACATCGCAAGGATTTGACTGGGAAAGTGCAAAGCTGAGATCGCTATAGGGATTGTTCAAGCTGCCATTACCTGGGAGTGTATTGGAATTGTTCACAAAGAGAACTCGTGTTCCATCGGGACAGAGTTCACAGGCTCCATAGCACGTACTGAATAGTGTAAAGATAAGAAGGGGAAGTAGTTGTTTAAACTGTTTAAACATAAATTCCTATGTTAGTGTTGCCATACTATTTGTAAAATCTGAGCAGCTCCTAAGGGAATTGAAACATGGGGAAAATAGGGGATAATCCGAGAAGTGTATTCTTGGATAGGTCGATCTGCTGGAACTGTTGCTTGATAGAGGTACATGTGGGGATTGCCACTTAACTCATGAAGCCGTGACATCTCCTGCTTAATAGGTGTTTTATTGTGCCCATCGGCATAGAGTTCAACTTTGACTGCGTTGGGATCGAGATCATCGAGATAGACCTCCACTTCAAATGCGTATTGATTTCCTTTTTGTTCGGTCTTGATGTTTCCAAAGCGCAAGTTGTCCCAATGGATGCGTAATTCATGCTGCCATTCGACAATGGTTTTGCCAAGTGCTCCTTGATTGGCAGCTCGTTCGAGATAGTTAGTGGCTGCAGGGATGTAATATTGTTCTGTGTACTGGCGTACGGCGCGATCTGCTGAAAATTGAGGGGTTAATTGTGCCATGCTCTCTCGGATACGTGAGACAAATTTGGTGGGAATTCCATTGTGATCGCGCGTGTAAAATTGGGGGATCACTTCTTTCTCGAGAAGTTCGTAGAGTGTATTGGCTTCGATCGCATCCCATTGGGGATCTTCTCCATGTTCTTGAACATCGCCAAGAGCCCATCCTAACTCGGGCTTATAAGCTTCTGCCCACCAACCATCTAGTTCGGATAGGTTCACCCCACCATTTACTAACACTTTCATGCCACTTGTTCCACAAGCTTCCCAAGGTCTCCTTGGGGTATTAATCCATACATCCACTGATTGGACAAGATGTTCTGTCATCAACATGTCGTAATCACTTAAAAATAGAACCCGGAATAGCACATCAGGACGCCAGATGAAGTTGTACCATTCGTGAATCATGGCTTGGCCTGCTTTATCTTTGGGATGAGCTTTGCCTGCTAGTACGAGTTGAACAGGGTATTGTGCATGGTTTAAAATTTTCACTAAGCGCTCTGGATCATGAAGAAGTAAATTAGGGCGTTTGTAGGTGGCAAATCGCCTAGCGAAACCTAAGGTTAACGTATTGGGATCAAAGACATGCTTGGAACGTTCAATAATTTCATCTTCCACACCTCGAGCTTGTAAGGCTCTCGGTACGCGTTCTCGGACATAATCCACAAACGTACGGCGTGCTTCATTGCGCATTTTCCAGATTTTAGCATCTGGAACGGCTTTCAATTTTTCTTGCAGATTGGGCGTTGTTCCCAACCAACGCCCTTTGCCGCAGGCTTCTGTCCATAGGTCATCAGCCATAGGGGAATCCCAACTCGGCATATGAACGCCATTAGTGACATAGCCGACAGGAACCTCTTCTTCGGGCCATTTAGGAAAGAGAGGTGCAAAAAGGCGTCGGCTCACTGCAGCGTGCAATTTACTAACCCCATTGACAGCAGCACTTCCTCGGATGGCCAAATAAGCCATATTGAAATCTTCTTGAGGATCTTTTGGATTTTGACGACCTAAAGCTAATAGTTGTTCTAAAGATAATCCAAGTTGAGTTTTGGCATACTGTTCTAAATACTGCTCGATGAGCAACGGGGGAAACCGATCAAAGCCAGCTGGAACTGCTGTATGAGTAGTAAAGAGATTACCAGCTCGTGTAATGGTTAAAGCTACCTCAAAGGAGGTGCCATTTTCTTTCATGAAACTTTTGGCGCGCTCCAATACAGCAAAGGCAGCATGCCCTTCGTTGAGATGGCATACTTCTGGTTTAATCCCCAATATATCTAGTAAACGCCACCCCCCGATGCCGAGCAGTATTTCTTGCTTAAGCCGAAGTTCACTATCTCCCCCGTACAATTCACTGGTGATACCGCGGTGGATGGGAAAATTGGCTGGGTCATTTGTATCGAGTAGATACAATTTGACTCTTCCTACAATCACTTCCCATGCTCTTACCCAAACAGGCCATCCAGGCAATTCTATGTGTAAACGCAGCCATTCTCCATCGAGTTTTCGCAGGGGTTGAATAGGTAATTGTCCAGGATCATTGTACGGGTAAATCGCTTGTTGATCCCAATTTTTATCGATGACTTGTCTAAAGTATCCTTGCTGATACAGCAAGCCAATTGCAATGACGGGAACGCCTAAGTCATTGGCTGCTTTTAATTGATCGCCTGCGACGTTGCCAAGGCCTCCAGAATAGATCGGCAACCCTTCTGTTAACATGAACTCCATGCTAAAGTAGGCGATACATTTTAGAGGGGATTGTCCATACGTGGTTTGAAACCAAGCCGGGATTTCGCATTCTTTGCGTTTTGTTTCTAAAAGATCATCAATGAGTTGACGGAAGGCAGGATCTGCCAACTGAGAGCGCAGTCTTTCCTTGGACACGCTTTGCAGTACTACCCAGGGATTGTGAGTTTGTTCCCATAAACTAGGATATAGCTTCTGCCAAATCTCATCGGCGCGGTGATTCCATGACCAGCGCAAATCGAGGGCTAGCTCTTCTAATGCTTCAGATCCAGGAATGTCTTCCCCGCGAAATAAGCTAGTGCGTTGATCCATTTTTCTTCCTATACTTTTTATTTTCTTATGACATATAAAAAATAGGTTGTCAAACCCAGAGGAAAAACTATGAAAATTCTCGTCGTATTTTACAGCACGTATGGTCATGTCTACAAAATGGCTGAAGCCGTTGTGGCAGGCGCTAAACAAGTAGAAGGAGCTGATGTGAAACTAGTCCAAGTCAAAGAAACTCTCTCCGATGAAATTTTACAGAAGATGGGTGCTTTAGAAGCGCGTAAAGCCTTTTCCCATGTTCCCGAGGCAGAAGTAGATATGCTTTCCAAAGTGGATGCGATTATTTTTGGCACTCCTACGCGTTTTGGCAACATGTGTGCTCAAATGCGCACCTTCTTAGATGCTACGGGAAAATTATGGATGCAAGGTTCTTTGATTGGCAAACTAGGCAGTGTATTCACTTCAACCGGCACTCAACATGGGGGACAAGAAACGACGATCACTAGTTTTCACAGCACTCTTTTACATCAGGGGATGATTATCGTTGGCGTACCTTACTCCTGTAAAGAACTGACAAACATGGGAGAAATCACGGGAGGGGGTCCTTATGGCGCTTCCACATTAGCAAGTGGGGATGGATCGCGTCAACCGAGCGCTAATGAGCTGGCCATCGCGCGTTTTCAAGGTGAACATGTAGCTAAACTAGCTAAGAAACTGTCACAGTCCCGCAATTAACGTGGAAAGAGTGGCAGGATGTGGAAAGAGGCTGGATAGCTTGAGGTGAAGAGAGGAAAACCTGTCCAAAGCGATCCATGTGATGGCTGAGTTGTTGATGGCGGTAAGGGTCTAGTTGGATGCCGTAATCATCGATGGAAAGAAGCGGAGAGTTTTCCATGAAAGAGTTCATGTGCTCCCACTGAGCAAAACGCAAGGCGATGATGCAGGAGCGTTTTTGACCTTCACTCGAAAAATATTTAGCCTCCTTTTCACAGTGTATGATGGAAAGATCATCGCGGTGTGGACCTATCAGTGTCGTGCCGTATTGCATTTCCTTGAGTCTAGCTTTATGCCACTGAGTAAGGCAGTTCTGTTCTTGATCATGCGGCGAAAGGGTGCTTTCATAGTGAAGATGAAGGGGTTCTGCCTTAGAGAAAAGCTCCATCCATTGCGATGTAGGACCTTGCAAGTACTGAGAAGCCTGTTTTCTTTGCGCGATGAGATAACAAGCAGCCGTTGCCATCACGTGTTCCCAAGCCGTTAAAGTTTCTTCCTTGCGCGTGCGCAAGAGTTCATTGCGTTGTTTCACGGCTTTATGATAGCGATTGAGATAGTAGAGATAGAGAGGATCCATTTGCGCAATATGCAGATCTAAAAAACGCCTGCGCTCTGCTGGCGCTCCACTGATGATAGAAAGATCGTCTGGAGACAAGAGAACAGAGGGGAGAATGCCTAGTAGATTAGAAAAATGGGAATGAGAGGCTTGGTTATAGACGATCTTCTTAGTAGTTTTATTATAGTAGACTTGAATGGTTTGACCCATCTCATCTTTGTAAAACGATGCCTCTATAGAAAAAAAAGTAGCGCCATCTCGAATGAGATCCTGTAAGCGCGCTGTGCGAAACGATCTTCCTGTGCTGAGCACATGAATGGCTTCCAGAAGATTAGTCTTTCCCTGTCCATTGTTTCCCCAAAAAATATTTAATTTGGGGGAGAACGACAGGTCTACGTGTTGATAATTGCGGAAGTTGTGTAAAACCAGTCGTTCAATGTGCATTAGAGGATTTTAGCGATCTCTTAGGTTTGTATACGCATAGGCATGATCACAAATTCAGCATTCGAAGAATCAGTGATTAACCCAGGATTATAGGGATCTGTAAGAGTAAAATGCACAGTTTCATCTTTGCTGTGGCGCAAAAGGTCGAGCAAATAATGGGGATTAAAGGCGATTTCTAATTTCTCTCCACCGTAATTGACGGGCATGTTGACTTTTCCCTCTCCAATCTGACCACTCACTGCAGAGAGATGAAGTTCTCCTGTTGTGAATGTGAAGCGTGTGGCGCTAGAATCTTCAGAAGTGAACAGCATGACCTGGCGCAACAAGCTCATCAGCTCTTCGCGATGTAAGACAAGAGGAGTGTCTTTTTTTTCCGGGATAAAGGAACTCACATCGGGATATTGTCCAGCAATCAGTTTGCTGATTAAGACAATGGAACCCATCTCCAATGCAATCTTATCGGGTAGAAGAGTAACGGTAGCATTTCCATCTTCTCCATTGAGGATGCGGATGATCTCTTCTACAGCTTTAATGGGGATCACAGAGGAAGAAGTTTGTCCAAGATCGCTATCGAGTTGTGCTTGAATTTTAGCCAAACGTTTGCCATTGGTGCTAATTAACGTGACGCTATTATTTGTTATTTCGAGGCAAACCCCGTTTAGTACCTGGCGCTCATCATCGTGAGCTGCTGCAAATGCCGTACTGGAGAATAATTCCTTGAGCTTGGCAGCTGGTAAAGTGAAGGAAATCCCCTCTGAAAAATTGGGAATCACAGGAAACTCATTTTTATGCATCCCTTGTAATTTGAAGTGAGACGTGCCCGCATTGATCAAGCCGATTTCTGGTGAAAGAGAATGGATTTCAACTTGAGGGGCTGTCAACTCCCGAATGAGTTGAAAGAACCGACGAGCAGGCAATGTGATCCCACCTTCCTCAAGGACCTTTGCTTCTATATAAGCTCTCATGCTAATGGTAAGATCTGTCCCACTAATGATGAGTTCATCATCCACAGCTTCTAACATGATGTTAGCTAAGATGGGAATCGCAGGCTTAAGTGAAGTGACGTTCTGGATCTTGTTAATCAGACTAAGTAAGCTTAAGCGAGGGACAATAATCTTCATGAGTCAACTCCAAGGTTATATTGGCGCATCATATCCAAAACGCCTTCAACCGTCAATTAATACGGTTAATCGCGTTCTTTGAGAGCGCGGTCGATGTCACGCTTGTGTTCCCGTTCTTTGAGTGCAGCGCGTTTGTCGAAACTTCTTTTCCCTTTAGCAATGCCAATTTTCACTTTGACATAACCGCTTTTGAGGTACATAGCTATGGGAATCAGCGTCAATCCCTTTTCTTGAGAGGCGCTTCTGAGTTTGAGAATTTCCCGTTTGTGGAGTAGGAGGACGCGTTCTCGTTTTTCAGCATGATTGAAAGCTCCACCGAAACGATAGGGAGCAATCGAGCTGTTTTTTAGGATCACTTTGCCTGAATCATCGATGAGAACATAGGCATCTTGTAAACTACCACCGTGATTGCGAAGAGACTTGATTTCAGAACCAAGAAGAGCAATTCCTGCTTCATAAGTATCTAAAATCTCATATTCGTGAAAGGCGCGTCTGTTGGAGACAAGCTCTGCATCTGTCTGTTTTTTAGCCATAAGAAAACTATACTCTAATCCTTATTATCTTCCAAATAAGGACTGACCAAAGGGCGTGACGCAAAAGCAGTCTTTGGAATCGTGGGTTCCAACAGCTGTGACTCCCATTTCAAACAACCAGTTCAATGCAGTTGCTTTGATGAGCATCAGTTCGTCTTCACTATAGGTGGGAATGGTGTATTTCCAGGACTTGCCTTGTTTTTTTAACATGATAATGGACTCTTCACCGAGTGGAACAATCACTCCTTTGAGAAAATCATCAAAATAAACCCAGCCCGAGTGAAGCACGCGACAGATGCTCTTTTCTGCTTCTCGCATATTGCGCTCTGTGCACAAATGCTGAGGAACATGATCGGAGATGAGTTTGTTCAGAGGATGGCGGTGGATGAAGAGCGCGCGATTTTCAACTCGCATATCGAGCCAGTCATTGGCAGCTTCCAGTGCATAGAGACGGCCATCTACAACATCTGCGAGTTTGAGAAGGCAAATTTTAGTTCGAAGTAAGTCAAAGTACTTCAAGAAAGCTGGATCTGCATATTCAAAATCTTCAATTTTTTGAGCGATGGTAGACAAAATGTCTTGAGAAGGGAGTAACCGCCCTTCCTTGTCTTTTGTTAAGGTTATCGGTTGTTTCTTGGTCATCTGAAGCAGAATGGTCATGTCAAGGATGAAAGAGAAATCCTGAGGACGTTTGCGCTGAACAACAGGAGAGGAAATAGGTTTTACTTCCGTATCTCTTAAAAAACTCATGTATTCTTTCCATTCATGAAATGGTGTGACGATCTCTTTCCATTCATGATCGACTTTTTCATAACCTAAACAGCAGACAAAATTGAACTCTAAATGCAAGAGATGCTCTTCAAACTGTTGCCGTGAGAGCTTGTGCTTCTCGATCAACTCTTGAGCATCCATTTTAAAATCCGGAGCGTTATAGACGTCCTGTACCATGCCTGAGAGTGTGGGGTCCGTAAAATTGAGTTCAACGAGATAGCGTTGAAAGATCTGAGGAGTTAATAGGTACTTTTCGATTAACGACTCAAAAATATTATTGGATGTTCTGGGGATCGAATACCAGACCGGCAGAATGTGGATGGGAACTTTTTTTAATAGATTTTGAAGGAATTCCATCCCAGGCTTGAAATCGGGATCAAATTTTAAGATTTGAGATTCAAAATATTTTCTCACGTCTTTGTCGATCAGAACAGAGTCATCATTTATTGAACAAAGCCCACTCGTGCTGAATTTTTCAAGGATAGGTAGCAATTGTTCATCTTCTAAATCGACTGTTTTACCTAATTTTCGAATGGGGATTTTAATAGAACTGTAAATAATCTCTTCAAGCACTTCCAAGTCTTGGGAAGAGAATTGCGCCATCATGAGGCGATTTTCTATGTCTTGTTTATAGTCATAGTCTTCGAGACTAATCTTATTTTTTCTCAGTTGATTTAGTTCAAGCATGACCACGACCTAGAAATTGTGCCTTTTGAGGCAATTGGAAAACTCCACGTCACAGCAAAATCGCCCTTTTGAGCCATTTTGCCAAACTGACTCAAAATCATCGATTTTTCTGGGTCGGAGAGTTTTCCAATTGCCTCTTTCAACAAGGGATTTTGAGGGGGGATTGAAAACAAAACTATAGATGTCCCGAAACCCATTTTTGAATCACTTTTGGTGTAATTTTACAATGAAAGCATAACAGGTCTTTTGGTTTGTGACAAGTAATCTTAAAGATCGAATTGATTAAGAAATTTGCTGCTTAACATTAAAATTTTATTCTTGGGGGGCAATTGCAAAACTCACCGTCACAGCAAAATGGCTCAAAAGGGCGATTTTTCTGGGTCGGGGAATTTTGCAATTGCCTTCTTGAAGAGGCTTTCTACTCGACTTTGTACAATTTTTAGCCCGATTGCCTAGCCCATTTGCTCCCTGACGTTTGGCCTATATGGCCAAACTAGTCGATTTATT
>JABDFI010000031.1 GCA_013286595.1 Chlamydiota bacterium
TATTCAATTGAGTTTCAGCGTTAGCCACAGCTGAATCCAATGTCTTCAGCAATAAACGTCCACCTTTTAGCTGACAGTAGGCTAGCTGTATTTTCGCTTCGGCCACAGTGCGTCCACGGATTAAATCAGCTGCTAGCCGCGCTTTGCGTGGACTAATTCGAATGTATTTTGTTTTAGCAAAGCCTTGCATAGTTTATTTTTTCCCTTTTGATGCTGGTGTCGCTGGTTTTGGAGTAGCTTTTGCTTCAGGTGATGCGCCACCAGCTGCCTCAGCAACTTTTTTGGATCCATGCCCTCTAAAGACTCGAGTTGGAGAAAACTCACCCAATCGATGTCCGACCATATTTTCAGAAACAAAAACACTGATAAACTTCTTTCCGTTATGCACTTCAAAAGTATGCCCGATCATTTCAGGAAGAATCATCGATCGTCTCGACCATGTTTTGATCGCTGCTTTTTTGCCGATTTGGTTCTGTTTTGACACTTTATCGAGCAAATGATGGTCTACAAACGGCCCTTTTCTTAAAGATCTACCCATTTTTCACTACCTCTATTTCCTGCGATCTTTGACGATCATTTTGTTGGACTTACGTTTGCATCTTGTTCGGAAGCCTTTGGTATACATTGCCCAAGGTGTTTGTGGAAGGTAACCATTGTGTTTTCCTTCACCACCACCGTGCGGATGGTCAACAGGATTCATGGCCGTACCACGAACAGTAGGTCTAATTCCTTTCCAACGACTTCTTCCAGCTTTACCTTCTTCGCGAAGGTTATGCTCAGGATTGGAGACAGCACCAAATGTAGCTCGGCATGTTTCATTAACCATGCGCACTTCACCAGATGGCATCTTGAGCGTCACATAACCATCACTGCGGGCCATCAACTGAGCTGAAAGACCAGCAGATCGAACGAGCTGAGCTCCACGCCCTGGATATATTTCAATGTTGTGGATGACAGATCCAAGTGGCATGTACTTCATGCGCATACAGCATCCAACGTTAAAAGCTCCCTCATCATCAGTAACAACAGTGGCACCTGCCTTTAAACCTTGAGCGGCGATGATATATCTTTTTTCGCCATCTGCATAATTTAAAAGAGCTATATAAGCTGATCGGTTTGGATCGTATTCAATCGAGCCGACTTGAGCAGAAATTTTTTCTTTGTCTCTTTTAAAATCGATCAGACGATAAAAACGTTTATGTCCACCACCTTTATGGCGGCACGTAATGTGTCCATGATGGTTACGCCCGTTAGTGCGCATTTTCCGTTGGAGAAGAGATTTCTCAGGTTTAGCAGTTGCTCTCTTCCCTTTCTCAGGACGTGTCAACCCTTCATGTGCCGTCAAAATGAGATGTCTTTGTCCAGCTGTTTGTGGTCGATATTGCTTCAACATATGAGTTCAGACTCCCAATTAGCTTTTCTCTTCAATTACGTCGCCAGGCTGTAAAGTGACAATCGCCTTTTTAAAACCTGCTTTAACACCTTCACGGCCTCGGACCCTGCGGGATTTTGCTTTCACATTGATCGTATTCACCGCAATTACCCGAATTTTGGATTCGCTGTAAATCTGTTCGATAGCGTCTGCGATCTCTTGTTTTTTAGCGCGCTTATCAACAATGAAAACGTATTTTGGTGAATCACACTTTTTCACACATGGATTGCTAACATTGGACTGCAACGATTCAAGCACAACTGATTTCTCAGTTACATGTCTTGAATGAATGACACTGTATGGATTCTTTGAAGGATTCTTTGATGTCATTATTGTTGCCCTCCTAATAGCATCTTCAGTTGATCAAGTGCTGATTCCATGACAACTAAATCATGATTCACAATCACTTCATATCCGCTGACGCTTGGCATTTGTCTAAAATTGATTTTAGGAATGTTGCGCATGCTCTTGATGAAGGTCTCATATTTTTCTGAAGGAGCTGCATTGTCTTCAAAGAAACCCTCTCCCAGAAAAAGCACTCTTCCATCATTGATTTTGAGCTTTTCTAGTAATTCCACAACGCGTTTTGTCTTAGGCTCTTTAAACGAGTCAAATGACAACACATGAACCTTGTTTTCGGTGATTTTTTCGATGAGAAGATGACGTATAGCCGCTCTTCTTTCTTTTCGATTGATCCGAACATGCTGATCAAATTTTGGTCTTGGAGCATGAACTCGTCCACCACCTTTATACTGTGGCGCACCTAAATATCCTTGTCGCGCTCGCCCCGTACCCTTTTGCGGGTGAGGCTTTTTACCACTATGGCACACTTCTGCGCGGGTCTTTGTACTTGCTGACCACTGTCTCGCATTAGCGCGAAGTGCAACTAAGTAATCTTTTATCATTTGCGAATTAGCAGTTGTCGTCAGTAAATCGTCTTCAACTGACACTTGTCCAACTTCTTTACCGGTAAGATCGTATTTTTTCAGTAAAGCCACAACCTATCCTCGTACTATTTTTTCTGTGCAGTAATTTTTTTCTTAGCTTTAGTGACAAACACTAAGCCGCCAGGTGCTCCAGGAATTGCTCCTTCAACAATGATCACGCGTTTTTCTTGATCAATTCTCACAACTCGAAGATTTTGCACGGTCACTTTTTCAGCTCCCATTCTGCCCGCTTTTTTTACACCAGGCAAGCAACGACCAGGAGTACTTCTCATTCCAGTTGAACCAGCATGGCGATGAAACCCAGATCCATGTGAAGCAGGTCCACCAGAGAAATGGTGCCTTTTCATGACCCCTTGATACCCCTTCCCTTTAGATACTCCAGCAACATCTACAAATTTAACATCATTGAAATGATCTACACCTATCTCTTGTCCGAGAGAATAGCCTTCGAGATCAGCAACTCGCGATTCTGCTAAGGTCTTACTCAGCATGTCGCCCGCTTTAGCTAAATGACCCTGAACTGGTTTTGAGATGTTTTTTTTCGACTTAACTTTTGAAGCAGACAACTGAATAGCCACATAGCCGTCTGTCTCTTTGCTCTTGAGTTGAGTGACTATATTCGGCTCGGCTGCGATGACTGTGCACACGACTTGATTGCCGCTTTCATCGAATAATCGAGTCATCCCTTTCTTTTTACCTATTAACTTTAGAGTCATAGCTTACCTTTGGTGTAAATGACCAATCCAACCATCGTTCTGGAAGTTCTTTGCAACTTTAAATTGTCGAATTCGTTTGAATTGCTATCTTTGAGCATCTCTCTCCGTGATAGTGTTATGTAGTATGCGAGCTGTCGAGAGCAACGCACTTACATATCACTCGCCCAGTTTCTTAGGCTAAAGCGTAGAGGCTAGCAAATCCTTTGATTTTTTCACAATTAAAATTTCCCAATTCCTCATTTAAAAAAATTTATCCGCTGATTTTATGTCGCACAATCCACGTTGAGATGAGCACTGCAGCTAAGGAACCAAAGACGCACGACTCGACTCTTTCCTTGGACTTAAAACACTTTGGAGTTTGGACTAATTTAACCCCGAAGTGGCGCAAAATCAGTTCAAATCTTGGTTTGCTCTCTATGATTGACCAGAAGCTTATTACTTTAAGCAAAAAACATGATTAATGGGATATGCATGATACGCATGATCGAAGAAGAAAACGCGGCGGAGCCGCGCGCCGCTCTGCGGCGAAAATTATTTATCATGCGTATCATGCAGATCTTGCTAATCAAGTTTCTTGTATCACCCAAAAAAATTTATCTACTGATTTTGTGTCGAACAATCCACGTTGAGATGAGCACTGCCGCCAGGGAAGCAAATACAAGAAAAATAACAACCCATTCCCTAAGTAATATTTTGGGTTTCATGCTCGACTTAACTCTTCCCTTGGACTTAAAACGCTATTATATACGACAGAAGCCACTGCAAGTAGACAGCTTATCCCCAAAACAGTTCCGGAAACCACTGGGTGGATCATGACTCCTGTGAGTGTGAGCAAGCTAAGAGCTGCCCAAACGATTGTGCTTATGTGAGCTGCGAGATCGACCATCGCTTTTCTGACGTAATGAACATGCTGAGGATCTGCTGAATACCGCAGCTCTTTTTGATAGTCCCGAATCGCCGCCTCTACGCCAAATGCCGAGGAAATCACCCAAGCCCCATGAATTGTTTTTTCAATTAAGGGCGAAAATAGACCTACAGATAACACTTTAATACTAGCTCCCCACTCTAGTAAATAAAGGCTATCTCTTGTCAATCTAATTGACTCAACGCAGGTTTTTTTAATCGCTTCTACTTGCCGTGTCTTATCTGAAATAGTGGATTGGAAAGAGCGAAAGAGCTGATGAACGCCCTTGACAAGCCCCGTCGCAGAACATGCCCATAATAGCGCCCAGACGCCTCCTTCCATGACTTTGTAGCTGCTGATCCTTGCCTGATTGAATCCAAGCCATTTAAAACTTAAACTGTGCGCTTGAGTAGACGATGAAAGGCTGGCAATGGAAAATGTGGACATAGAACATGCAGATAAATTTTTTCAACGCAATGCTAATGTAAACAAACTTTGCTTACAAGAGGCAATTGAGCCTACAAGCTTGAAGCTCGCCTTTCACAGCCTATCTGCTGAAACTTATCAAACATTTTTGTGGCAATCTCTGCTGAAAATGTCGTAACAGCTAAAGCCAAGCAGAGATGAGGAGAAACGGCAACTGCGCAAAATAGGTTCATGGCGCTTAAGATTGAACTTGATAGATACAGAGCCTCAACCGTTAAATTTGTTCTTGTCCATGGTGTTTTTTTGTAGACAGCCGGTGGAACTTCAGTTGGCAACGGTGCTTTATAATTTTTCCATATAGTGAAAGCATTCACTGCATCAATACCCGTCGTATAGAGATCCACTAGCGCGCTGCAATTTCCTAAATACTTAAGCTGTTTTACATACAGTGTCAAATCTGTTAATCCAGCCTGCTGGAAAAACTTCATGAGTTGTACACTATAGGAACTTAACCCCAACGTACTAATAGTTGATTTTTTCAATTGTGTGATTCTTTCTTCTCTAGTTTTTGATTGTACCAGGGTTGAATATTCAGATTTTAACCTACTCAGCTTAATCAAAAAATCTGATACCGCTAAAGGTGCAACGTGTTGTTTTAACAGCTTCTGGGAGTTCATAGCTTGGTTTTGTCTTTCTAGAGACGACGTTGCATTAGCTATTAACGATAAAAGTACATTTAAGCCCTTATAGCCTTTTTTCACCCCACTGATTTCTTGATAGACTTTTGCAAACTGAGGTACAGCATTTCTATCAACGTTGGATAACGCTATAGGACTGAATGGATCTGCCGCTTTTTGAATACTCATTGTATTCCAACGCCATAAGTTATTACATTGTTAATTATAGCACTTAAAACACTTAATGTTTACTGTATTGATTTTTATAACTAATAAACCATTAACTATTGATATACTTTGATTTAATAACACTTGAGCAGAACGTGTTTTGGGAGAACGTCCTTCACACCCAGTAAAGTCTGGCAGGAATTTCTCAATGCGGACGAGTTCAAGAATTTTTATGAGCTGCTGCTGTTTTTCTGTCGGTGGATCCGAGTTCTTCTGCAAGCCATGGAAAAGAGACTCTTGAATTTTGACCCAGCGTGACAGTGTCGTTGTCAGTTTTTGGAATTTTTGTTTAGCAATTGCAATTGTATTAAGTATAAGGGTTTTATTCTAAAAGAGTTGCGAGAAAACAGCATAAAGCTGACGGACGGTTTTCGGTACCAGCTTAGATCTTAACTTAAGAAGACCACGAAAGACAGCCTTCTGGTTTGTTTTGCAATTTCCTCTGACAGAATGGAATTATGGGTAGGTTATCGATTATTAAGAACAATCCTAACCCTCTCAATCTAGACAACTTATTTTTAAATTAATTTTTTTATTAACATTGTTGATTTTATTATAAACAATATATTATCATTATTAGTGCAACACGCAATTAAACCAGCAACAATAAAGGAATAAAAAAATGAGTATTCGATTTCCACCATTATCAATAACACCATTGCCAGTATTACCACTAACACCATTACTAGTAACACCAACACCAGCACCAGTAACACCGTTACTAGTAACACCAACACCAGCACCAGTAACACCGTTACTAGTAACACCAAAACCAGCACCAGTAACACCATTACTAGTAACACCAACACCAACACCAACACCAACACCAACACCAACACCAACACCAACACCAACACCAACACCAACACCAACACCAACACCAACACCAACACCAGTAACACCATTACTAGTAACACCATTACTAGTAACACCATTACTAGTAACACCAACACCAGTACCAATAACACCGTTACTAGTAACACCAACACTAGCACCAGTAACACCGGCACCAGTAACACCGGCACCAGTAACACCAGCACCAGTAACACCAGCACCAGTAACACCAGCACCAGTAACACCAGCACCAGTAACACCAGCACCAGTAACACCAGGACCCAGCTTTGGAGAAGGCCTCCCTGATGCTGGCCTAGCCCATCTCGCAACTCTCACAGCTCCAAGCTCACCTTATCCTGAGGCTTGGGCAGACTGGAGTCCACCGAAACAAGAAGAAAAGTCTTGTTCCATTTGCTTAGACCGCTGCCCTATGGATAATCGAGTGAGGACGGCTTGTAAGCATTTTTTTCATGGAGCCTGTCTTCAGTCATGGCTAGCTGGACATAAAACCTGCCCTATTTGTAGATTTAGATTTAATATTATTAAGTAAGCTTATTCCAAACCATGGGGACGATGGTCTCCATGGTTTCTTAAATTACACATAAAATCTTCATTAGACTTCTTGCACACTCCCCTTCATGCACGGGCACGCACACACGCACGAAAAGATGCATGCAAGAAATCTATTGACGTTTTAGGCTGAAAGAGCAACCCCGGCTTGCCGATCGGCAACCACAATTTTTTCATAGAAATAACTTGAAACTTTAAAGGTTAGCCAGCTGGCGCTTAAAGATAAATTTAGGTTAAGCGAGCTTAGAAATGTGAGTTTTGATAGATGGGCAAGGCCAGCATCTGTGATGTTCTTGCAATTAGATAGATTGATAGAGGTAATGCGAGTCCCACTTGCTTTATCAAGAATAGTTTTAAGCTCGCTATCCGATAAATTGAGTCTAGAAAGATCTAGACATCCGTCGTTGACGAGAGATAGGTTACGCCAAGCTTGGCATACAGGATGGACGCGAATTATTTGTTGAGCAGGAAGGAAACTTAATATACGTCCGAAAACGTCGCTAGAGATAGCCTTTATGCCAGTCATTGGGTGTTTAAGCGTAGTTTGTGAAGGGGCATGCACAGACACTGATTGCGCTGTCACTTGTAAAGTTAAAGGGGTTAATGATAATGACATTGCTAACACTCCTAATTGTAATGATTGTTAATCACTCTACAAATTGTGTGATTTATTTAAAATATTATTTAAGCAATCGTAATTAAAGGAATAAGAAAAACAAATAATTTCTGACTTGTCGGCACTTACCAAAACAGCTCAAAGAAGCAATTAATCAGGAAAGGGGCAGAGCATTGAAAACGCGGAGACGCCAAGTCGCAACGGCGCAGAAAAAATTTCCTTTGCGTCTCCGCGTTATTTTTGTAATTTAGCGTCCGCGTTGAATAGGACGTTTAGACTGGACGAGCA
Organism: Chlamydiota bacterium; assembly: GCA_013286595.1. GTDB lineage: Bacteria > Chlamydiota > Chlamydiia > Chlamydiales > Rhabdochlamydiaceae > JABDFI01. The sequence continues at coordinate 7,639 of JABDFI010000031.1, forward strand.
ACCCTAGCTTGCCTATCGGCAACCACGATATTTTCGTAAAAGTAACTTGAGACTTTAAAGGTTAGCCAACTGACGCTTAAAGATAAAAATATAATGGGAACTACGGGTGATGAGGCCACTGATGCAAAGAAAATACCAACCAAGGCAAGTGCAGACATGGCTATACTGGGAATGTCTTTAGCAATCTTGAGCCAGGATAGATTTTTTTTAGCAGCCATCAAACTTTTTTCCTGATCCGTACTAGCACTTGAATCCGCTTGATAGTTGTGTAGCTTGTAGGATTCCTCTATCAGTTCATTGCCATCTGAAACAATGCCGCACACTTGCTGCACTCCACTAAATACGGGAAGACTGCTTCCTAAGGCAATTACATTCGCTTCGTTCAAAAAACGTGATGACTGACAAAAGGTATAACCGAGATCCGCCCCGTTGATAACAGTTTTTTTGTAAGCCTGTGCAATTTTTTTTGAACGTTCAGGATCGCTTGTGGGACATTGGTGAATGTGTGTTAAGTCATCGACGCTTCTTTTTAAACCTATAGCATCTGTCACAAGGGTTGGCATGCAGAGAGAAGCTCCCGCTGTGCCCACGACTCCACTAATTCTATGCACTTGTTCTAAGCTGCTTTCGGAAAGTAAGTTTGTGAATTTCCACGGAGAAATAGCATAGTCCAGTGCGCGAAAGAAGTCCCATGCACCTGAGGTTGAACCTACGTAATCCTTAACATGATCGATAACACTTTTTGGTCGAGACGGAGTTGATGCGGTTTGAATGGGAGCGAATAAGTCAGAGCTAAGTTTCGATAGAGAAGAAATTGTCATGTTGCAGTCCTGAATAGAAGATTAGAAAGAGAGGCTCTAAGTGAGCCTCTTTCGAAGATAGTGAGATTAAACAACAGCCCCAGCAGTTGCAATTTGTTGAGCTGTTGCCATTCTTGCTCGCAATTGCGCGTTGGCTTTTTCTTGATCTTGACTCTTCACTGGATCGACCATTCTTTCACCAAAGAAAGCACCAATACTGCACACAAGCGCAGATGTCAAACATGCCAACATGATGAGCGGAGGCGTTACACCCATCGCTAACGAAGCTAATCCAATCGACCCTACGCCAACATAAGAAAGATCGCGTCCTAGATTGAGTAAATAGACCCAAGTTCTGGATGAATTCATCGAAGGAAGAGCTTTGATTTTCTCAATGTCCTCAATCGCGCCGTTTCCACAACCGATCACTGTTGATCCAAAATTAATTGCTTCAACAGGTTTAAGCGCCATGCCAGCAAAACGTCCAAATACCAACTTAATACCATCGGCCACGGAATTGACAAACTCTGACCCTTTTTTAATGACGTGTCTTCCTGAAGCTAAAGAAGGACCTTGAAATGCTTTGGATACGGAATCTCCTAATTCAGCCAGTTTCCCAGGAATTTCTGCTGCACTCATGAAGTTTTTTACATCGCCAGCAAACGTGCCGAAATTTTTTACGCCAGGAGAAAGATCAACAACTTGACCTGCCCACAGGGTTCCCTGACTAAAAATTTTGGGGAAATCTTTGGTCTTTAGAAATTCGAGAAAAATCTGCCATGTACTTTTTGGATAATCCACTGTACTTGGATCAAGCGCTTGGTGCAGCGTTGCACTTTGTGCTGGATCTAATCTGATACCTGCTGCTGACATTGTTTTCCTCCTATTAAGGAACCATAAAGAGCAAACAAAGATACAGTAGACCCCGATTTAATGCAACATAACATCTGGTAATTAAAGATTTACTGCGACAGACGAGGAGAAAGAAAAGACAATGGTTGATGAATTCCTTTAAGAAATTCTGCAACATATAAAGATTTTTTGCCTTCCAATTGAATTTCTTGAAGCTGGAGCGCCCCTACTCCACAGGCAATGATTAGGTTTTCTTTGCCAGCTCTTAAAACTGTCCCCGGTTCCGCTTGCTGTGAATGATCGGCAACCCGAGCTCGTTTGATTTTAAGCCTCTTACTTTCGCTTCCGATATAAAGGGTAGCCCAAGCACCAGGATAAGGAGAAAGCGCTCGAATTTGGTTGTGTAGTATAGTCGCAGGCAGTTGCCAATTAATTTTTTCATCTTCAGGAGTGAGCTTAGGAGCCATGGTGACACCCTGTGTATCTTGCAGGCGTCTTGTCACTACACCCTTTTCAATGGCACTTAAAAGTTTTACTGTCATTGAGCAGGCCAAGTCGCAGAGTAGAGTTTCTAATTGACCAAAGGTCATCTCTTCTGTAACTGGAATCTTCTCTTGGACAAGCATATCTCCAGCATCCATCTGTTGGACCATATCAATGATAGTGATTCCGGATTGAGTATCACCATTCATGATGCAGCGTTGGATGGGAGCTGCTCCCCTATACTTGGGAAGTAAACTTGCATGGATGTTGATGCATCCATACTTGGGCATATCGAGCAAATTTTTCTTGATGATTTCTCCATAAGCCACAACTAAAAATAATTCACCTTTGTAACATTGGATCCTCTCAGCACTTTCAGGATGTGATGCTTTTTCTGGCTGAAACAAAGGAATGGAGGGAGAGTTTGCAAGTAGAGCTTCTTTGACAGGCGAGTAGGAAAACTGTAAACTGCGACCTCGAGGACGATCAGGGCGAGTGACGACTGCTACAATATTTGCATGATGTTGGATTAAGTGAACGAGGACCTTTGCAGCAAAAGCTGATGTGCCAAAAAAAACAATCCTCATAGGAAATCCATCTCTGGAAAATAAACTTAAACTCTTTCTTCCAAGAGCTCTTCCAGCTCGTCAAAATCCTCTTCTTGAATCGGCTGACTTGCGATCCCTTGAAAACCAATGAGACCGCGCTTAGACTCGCGGCAGAACTTGAGCCAGTGCTCAACATGAGGGTTCATTTCAATCTCTTTTTCCACAGCCTCGAGCGCTTCTGAAAGCCTTAATCCCGATCGGTAAGTGAGCTTGAATGCTTTAAACAAAGCTTTTCTGACTTCTAAAGGGAATCCTCGTCTTCTCAATCCAACGATGTTCAATCCGCCGAGTTTATAGGGAGATCCTGCGCCGATTGTATAAGGAGGAATGTCATGAGTGATTCTACTGAATCCACCTACCATGGCATACTGACCAATGCGGCAAAATTGATGGACAGGTGTCATTCCTCCTATGATCGCATAATCCTCAACAACAACATGCCCTGCTAACAGAGCATTATTGACCATGATGACACCGTTTTTAATTTCGCAGTTGTGAGCCACATGACAATTAGCCATGATTAAACACTCATCGCCAATGCGAACAGCTGTGCCTTCATGACAGGAAGAATTGATCGTTACAAATTCACGTATCTCGCAATTTTTCCCAATGAACACAAAAGTTTTTTCACCTTTGTATTTTAAATCTTGGGTCTTTGTCCCGATGCTAGCTGAAGGCCATACTATTGTCCCTTCACCAATTATCGTGTAGCCATCAATGTAAGCGTGCGATTTGATCACGACGTTATCAGCAAGCGTCACATTTCCTTTGACTACCGCATAGGCTTCGATGGTCACATTGTTGCCAATCTGAGCACCGGGTTCAACGATTGCAGTTGGATGAATTTTTGATTGCGACATGGATATCCAATTCTTTACATGTTAAAGTTCATAAAGCCATTAATCAGAGCTGATCTTTATCAACTAATGCAAACCCAATCTCAGCCTCCACGGCAACATAGTCATTGACCATAGCTTTGACCAAAATCTTACCGGCTTTGTTACTGATGTGGATTCCTGATGCATGAAGCATTAACACGTCCCCTGGCATCACTGGCTTTCTAAATTTTGCGTTATTGATATTGAGCAATACGGCAATTTTCTCACTGTTTCCCTTTTGGTGCACGAGAATTCCACCAGTTTGAGCCAAGGCCTCTAAAATAAGCACGCCTGGCATGATCGGTACGCCCGGGAAATGCCCTTGAAAAAACTGCTCGTTAATGGTGACGTTTTTTTGCCCGATGATGATATTTTCCTCGAGATTTAAATAAACAATCTTGTCAACCAATAGAAAGGGGTACCTATGAGGTAGTATCTTAGCGATTTCCTTTATATTTAGGATGACAGGTCGACTTGTAGTTGTAGATCCCATCACGAACACTCCATTTTAATCTGATTATATAGCTCCTTAGCAAAGGCGTTATTAGAAGAATGCCCTGATCGGATCGCAATGATATGCGCCAAAAAGGGAACCGGCACCAAAGAAAGATCACCAATAAGATCTAAGATCTTATGGCGAACCATCTCATCAGAGAATCTCAATCCTTCGGGATTTACAATCTGATTTTCTTTGATAATTACGGCGTTTGTTAAACTTCCTCCTTTAACGAGCCCTTTCTCTATCATAGGAGCGATTTCTTCATAAACAGAAAAAGTGCGAGAGGGTGCAACTTCTTTTTTAAAACGATCCTGAGAGAGGACAAATGAATAAAATTGAGTGCCGATTGCACTCGAATGAGGATAGTGTAATGTATAACTCACGCGAAACTCATCTGAGGGTAATGCGACTAAATGGATATCTCCTTGAGACCAATAAAGAGGCTCTCGGATTCTAACAATTCTTTTATAACCTGATAATTCAGCAACTCCCGCCTGCTCGATCATCTCTACAAATTTGAGCGAGCTTCCATCAAAAATGGGAACCTCTGAAGCTGAAATTTCAATGATGACGCTGTCGATCTCATAAGCGCGTAAAGCAGCTAGCAGATGCTCAACCGTTTGAATGGACATCTTACCATTTCCAATGACAGTGCATCGAGGAGTTCCTTGAATGAAATCAAGATGTGCTGGCAATTGAGGATGCCCCGGCAAATCTGTTCTTTTAAAAATAATTCCTGTCCCTTCTTCATTGGGACATAAACGCAGACGCACCTCTTGCCCTGAAAATAATCCCACTCCTGACGCTTCAATACTTCGCAGCAATGTTCGTTGTTTTTTCTGCGCAAAAAGGGCATGGCACTCGTTTAAAGTGGAAAGTTCACAAGGAAAGGACAACAGTTACCTCAAAATTGTGTTTATCTTTTTTCCATTCTACTCAATATAATCGATAAGAAGTTAACTTAGGTTGAACTTTTCCTTCAACATAATTTTAGCCTTTAAAGGATGCTTAAAAAATTAAATCACCTTATAGACCATCAATAAATCCTTAATTTGTCGACAATTCCTTAATCATCTCATGTTTTAGTTGATAGTCAGAAGTTAAACTCCTTCACACTCTCATCTTAGTATTATTAATTTTTATTATCAAATTAATTTTTTAATTTAGAAATTTTGCGATGAAAATAGCAGCGAATTGCGTAGTAAATAAGAATCAAACAAGAAAGGATGACAATGCCTTTATCACCCCATAGGGAAAATAACGTAGGATAGATATGAGGGACAAAGGAACATTCTAATACACCTTGCTTATGCTCAAAATCTTCTCCTTTTTCTCCAAGCCTGGCCACGACATAGCCATAACTATCTACAACTGCGGTCACTCCGGAATTGCACGCTCGAATCAGAGGTCGCCCATTTTCGACAGTTCTCAATCTAGCATGCGAAAAATGCTGCTCTGCAAGAGAGGAATTGGGATAGTAATTGTCATTTGTCACATTGACCAGCGCCACCTTAGCCTGCGCATTGCGGCGAATGATCTCAGGAAACGTCTCTTCATAACATATTGATACGCTCAAGGGAATTCTAGCCTGTAATTCCTGATCCTCCTTTCCACAAGAAAAAAAATCAAAGATCCCATAGCTTTTTGTCCAATTGCGCATCCATTCACAAGGCAAATACTCGGCAAGTGGAAGCAGCACTTGTTTATCATAGCGCTGCACGCATTCATGATCGGGCCTGAGTAAAAATGCTGAGTTATAGAAGTTGTTTGTCCATGAATCATGGTAATCTAACCCCACAATGACATCTGCTTGACAAACATTAGCTAACGCCTGTGCAAAAAAAAGATTGGAGACATCCACAACTTCCTTTCCCTGCACAAAACGCTGTCTAGCAAAAGGAGGGATCAGCGACGGCAAGGTATTCTCGGCCTTTTCCCCCCATTTATTTTTCCAAATCTGTTGAACTTGAGACAGGGGAAATACTGCATAATCTGCACCATGTGGAACAGCAGCTTCTGGCAACACAATCAGATCCCACTGTTTGTCAGGTAAGTAACTGAGAATGTTCTCCCATTGGGTCATCGGCAGAATGTAATCACTAGCGCGGTGAGTGAGTAACACTTTCTGGGAAGGAAGCAATCCAGTTTGCACGAGCGCAACACGGATTGGCTTTAGCTGTGTTTGATTGTGTTGTTGATACTGAAGATGGATCACTCCAAATAAATAAGGGAGCAAAGCAACGGCAAACCATTGGCTGGCCTTTTTCCAATTTTTGGAATGCCCAACTCCTAAGTTGGTGAACATCACCCAAAAAGAGAGCCCAAACACACCAAAAAGTGCAGCGCTTTGCAGGGGAATGGGATGAAAACTCAACGCAATCCCTACAGGATTCCATGAAAACCCACACAAACATAACAGGCGAGACCATTCGAATAGCGTCCATAGGGCAGCTAAAGCTGCGCAATCACGCACTTTCAAAGATCGCTGAGGAATCCATCTTGTCAGTAGCCCAAATTGCAGTCCGATACAACAGGAAATCACAGCATAAACGAGAAGGATGTAGTACCCTTGATATTCGATGGAACTCATCCAGGATAACTGTATGACTTGAATTCCCGAAAACCAAACAACAGCCGTCCAAAAACGACGCCAAGAGTCTCGAACAGATGAAATCGCGCGGAAAAACAGGGCAAAGCCTAGACAGGCAGCGACCGGACATAACCAAACGATTCTAGAAGGTTGTCCCAAAGAGACAATGAAAAAACTGAAGAGAACTGCACAAAAATTGTTCAACTAGACCTAACTTTCAGGTGCCCTTTTACTAGCTTTTGGAGGTTTAGGTGCTTTGTCGTAGACCAAAAGGACAAGCAAGCCACCGATGATGCTCAAATTTTTGAGAAAAAGCCCCAAGTGCAGCTCCTTCTCGACTCCCTGAAAGGTCCAAAAATGATGGAAGAGTATGGTTGAGGGCACCATGAATAACAGAAGCAAAAAAGCGCCTAATCGAATACTTAACCCGAAAAGAACGAGCAATCCTCCGATCAACTGACAGAAAACAGCGGCAACGAGCAAGAGAAAGGACCAACTTAAGCTCCACTCACAGATTTTTTGCGCCCACTCCACTCCCATTGCAACACCGAGCCAATCACAAAGCGCACCAATCAAGGCTTGTTCTACAGATTGCCAGTTTAATAAGATATAGATGGCAGAGGCGATAAAAATAAGACTTAAACAGACACGCCCAAAAAATCTCACAATGGATTGAATTACACTCATCCCTTCAACTCAAATTTAAAATATATAGCATTTCTAAAATAAACATATTCTGAAAGCTTCAAAACCGTCAATGAGGAAGATTTTAAAATTTTAAGTCAACAGCTCCCGCGAGAAACGGGAGCTGTTGCTAGTAAAAGTGCGACAAAATCTACGATGCCGTTGTACAGTTAAATATTTCTTTATTTTAGCTAGGAACGCGACTTTTGATCACCTTGATCACAGCTAATCTAAACCGTGCTAGATCATCAAAGCAATGCTTTTCTCCCCATTGATCGCCCTCTTTTGGCTCAGGGGCTAGTTGATAGACTTGGTAAAAAATAGCATTTCTTGTCTCTGCTGGTAATTTGTGCAAGGATTGATCAAGCTGTTCCGTCGAGCTTGGTTGATTGATGAGATCGAGCAAGGAGTCAATCGATAGCTCTTTGAGAAGCTCTGGATGTGATAATTCCAAAGCAGCAAGTGATTGCGCTAATTTTAAACGATCCAAATCAATATAACGGTTCTTTTTACCCCATTCAGCGCCCCCTTTAGGCTGTGGAGCCAGCATGTAGATGTAATAATCCATTCTATCTCTGAATGCAACGTCTTTAAATGCGACAGGAATCAGTTTTGCCTCAAAAGCTTTTTCAGCACCCCAGGTAATGCCCGTAAGTAATATTTTAAGTGAGCTTAAGAGTGTGAGTTTTGAAAGATGGGCAAGGCCGGCATCTGTGATTTTTTTGCACTTGATTAAACTAAGTGAGCTTAAGAGTGTGAGTTTTGATAGATGGGCAAGGCCAGCATCTGTGATGTTTGGGCATATGTCTAGATTTAGTGAGCTTAAGAGTGTGAGTTTTGATAGATGCTCAAGGCCTGCATCTGAGATGTTTGGGCAAATTTTTAGATTTAGTGAGCTTAATAGTATGAGTTTTGATAGATGCTCAAGGCCTGCATCTGTGATGTTTTCATTATCGCTTAGATCAAGTGAGCTTAGAGAAGTGAGGGTTGTTAGATGGGCAATGCCCACATCTGTGATGTCTTGGAGGCTTAGATCAAGTGAGCTTAGAGATGTTAGTTTTGATAGATGGGCAAGGCCAGCATCTGTGATGTTTGCAGCGATTAGACTAAGTGTGCTTAGAGATGTGAGAGTTGCGAGATGGGCTAGACCAGCATCTGTGATGTTATAGCAAAAAGATAGATTAAGTGAACTTAATAGTGTGAGTTTTGATAGATGCTCAAGGCCAGCACCTGTGATCTTATTGCATCTGCTTAGATTAAGTGAGCTTAAGAGTGTGAGTTTTGATAGATGAGAAAGGCCAGCATTGGTGATGATGTGGCACTCGCTTAGATCAAGTGAGTTTAGAGATGTGAGTTTTGATAGATGAGAAAGGCCAGCATTGGTGATGATGTGGCACTCGCTTAGATCAAGTGAGTTTAGAGATGTGAGTTTTGATAGATGGGCAAGTCCAGCATCTGTAATATTTTCGCACCCGTCTAGATTAAGTGAGCTTAGGGATGTGAGTTTTGATAGATGTTCAAGGCCAGCATCTGTGATTTTCTTACAATTAGATAGATTGATAGAAGTAATGCGAGTGCTACTTGCTTGATCAAGAATCGTTTTAAGATCGCTATCCGATAAATTGGGCAGTCCAGAAAGATCTAGATAGCCATCGTTGACGAGCGGTAACTTATGCCAATCTTGGCATACATGATGAAGGCAAATAGTTATTTGTTGAGCAGGAAGAAAGCTTAATATACGTCCGAAAACGGCGCTGGGGATAGCCTTTATCCCAGTCGTTGAGGATTTAGGTGTAGCTCTTGAAGAGGCCGGCACAAACGCTGGCTGCGCTACAGCTTGTAAAGTTAAAGGGGTTAATTTGGATAATGACATTATTAAATCTCCTGATTTTTTTAATAATTCATATTTTATCTTTTTTGCTTATTTTACCTAAATATGTAAAATTTATTTATATTTGTGACGTTTCAAAAACCAAGTGCAACAAATGAGATAACTAGAAGATAGCCAAAAAGTTAAGAAAATAGGCTAGCTGTTTTCAAAAATCCTTATGATAATTTTTAGCGAAAATTATCAAACGAGTGCTTTTTGGATGCTAAAAAATGTTTTAAAATTTAGCCCCCAAAAAGCACACTTTTCGTTTGAGTTTTGCAATTCCCTCGCTATACTAGAGGGGCATGAAAAGACCGTTTAGAGAACATCACGTTCTGCAGATTTTCGACGCCTATCTGGCTCAGACCTCCCCACTGGACTACTTTCTGAGTCAGTACTTTCGCGCCAATAAGTCTGTGGGGTCAAAAGATAGAAAAGCCATCGCGGAAGCTGTTTATGGAATCATCCGCTGGAGAGGACTGCTTGATCACCTGATCGATAAGCCTTCTTGGGAGGCTCGCTACCGCGCCTATCATGAATTCATCCCTGAAAAACATCTGGAAAGCCATGCGATCCCTTTGCATATACGGTTGAGTTTTCCTAAAAATTATTTTCAGTATCTTCTCGCTAGTTTAGGACAAGAGCGCGCAACTGCTTTTTGCCTAGCAAGCAATACACCAGCTCCAACTACAGTTCGCGTCAATAGCCTTAAAATGTGTCGAGATGAACTCCTCAACAAGTGGAATCCCCTTTTTCAGGTCTCAGCTTGCCCAAAAGCTCAACATGGCATCACCTTTCATAAAAAAGAAAATTTCTTCGCCATGCCAGAATTTAAGATGGGATTATTTGAAGTGCAGGATGAAGCCAGTCAACTCGTAGCTAATCTTGTCGAAGTTAAACCAGGGGAGCGCGTCTTGGACTACTGTGCAGGAGCTGGAGGCAAAGCTTTAGCCATTGCGACTAAGATGAACAATAAAGGACAGCTCTTTCTGCATGATATTCGCGCGCACGCACTTGCCGAGGCTAAAAAGCGATTAGCTCGCGCGGGGGTTCAGAATGCCCAAATTCTACACAGTGACGCACCTCACAAGTCTACACTTATTGAAACCTGCGATTGGGTCCTCGTCGATGCGCCCTGTAGCGGAAGTGGCACACTAAGACGCAATCCCGACATGAAGTGGAAATTCGATGAAACCATGGTTGATCGTTTGGTTGCAGAACAACGCTCTATCTTTGCTGCAGCGCTTCCCTTTGTCAAAAAAGGGGGTAAAATTGCGTATGCCACATGCAGCGTTCTCAAGATTGAAAATGAGAACCAAGCTCAGTATTTTGAAACGGCGTTCAATCTTGAAAGGCAAGGTGATTATTTCCATTCTTTTCCTGAAAAAGGAGGAATGGATGGTTTTTTTGGTGTGGTTTTTAAGAAAACTTTCTGGTAAAAATAAGCACTTATGAAAAGATTACTTTTAATTTCATTGCTCTCACTCCTCACTTGCCCTTTTCTCCAAGGCGAACCCAAACCCGCTTTTGCAGCTCAAGGTGAGCCTGATGATTTGATCGTTCATAACCGGATCTTAGCCAAAGTGAATGGTAAGACAATCTCTGTGATTGATCTGATGAGAAAAATGGATCTTTTTTTACAGCGCAATTACCCTCACCTTGTTTCCTCTAAGCTAGCGCGTTATCAATATTACTCCTCGCAATGGCGGCAGACTCTCACTTTAATGATCGATCAAGAGCTCATGTTAGCTGATGCTGCGCATATGCAAGTCAAAATCACAGACTCAGATGTACGCGAAGAGGTCCTGTCTCGATTTGGCCCTAATGTCATGGCGACCTTAGACAACTTGGGAATAACCTATGATGAAGCGCGTACGATGACTCACGATGAGATGCTCGTACAAAGAATCATGTGGTACCGGGTTCAAGCAAAAGCTTTTTCTAATGTAAACCCTCAAGAAATAAAAGAAGCTTATCGAAAATACTGTGCTAAAAACCCACCTCGTGAACAATGGCGTTATCAAGTCCTTTCGATTCGCTCGACTCAACGTGAACAATCTGAAATGCTAGCGAAACGCGCTTTTGATCTGCTGCGCGATAAACGAATGGAAATGGCTGCACTGCCTCCTCACCTAAAATCTGAGGATGAAAAAACGACAGTCACTCTATCACCAGAACTCGAAGCAGATGAAAAAAATCTTTCCGATTCCCATAAAGTCGTTTTGAAAGATTTAAAGCCGGGCTCATTCAGCACTCCTGTCTCCCAAGTCAGCCGTGCCGATCAATCCATTGTGTACCGCATTTTTTATTTGAAAGATTACTCCATTCAAAAAACACCCCCTTTTGAAAAGATGGCAGAAGATCTTCGCGAAGAGCTGTTGCAAGAAGCTTTCGCTCGTGAAAATGCACAGTATATCACTAAACTGCGCGAACGACTCGGTTTCGATGAAAAGCATATGCTAGAAACCCTTCCTCCCGATTTCCAACCGTTTGCTGTTAGATGAATAGACATCGTGCGTCTAATATCTACAGACCATCTGAACTGCATGCTTTCTTAAAGGAACATGGAGCAGCTGCGCGTAAAAGTCTCTCTCAAAATTTTTTGATCGACTACAACATTATAAAAAAAATCGTTCAAGCCGCCCAAATCGCCCCAAACGATATTGTCATTGAAATTGGCCCTGGACCTGGAGCTCTCACTGAAGTTTTATTAGATCATGGAGCTCATGTCATCGCTATTGAACTCGATCGCAAGTTTGCACATGCCCTCTCACGACTCCAAACAGAAGGAAGACACCTTGAGATCATCGAAGCAGATGTGCTCAAGCTCGATATAGAAGCTTTATGTGCACGTCATGCAAAAGATAAGTCGATCAAAGTCGTAGCGAATCTACCTTATCACATCACAACGCCTATCCTCGCTCGTTTACTTCCCTTACATGAGTCGATCACTTCATTGACTTTGATGGTTCAAAAAGAATTTTCAGAACGGATGGTAGCATCCGTTGGAACATCAAGCTATAGTAGTTTTACTGTGTTCTTACAGTTTTATTGCGATGTTAAACCATGCTTCACTATAAGTCCTACCTGCTTCTACCCACCTCCTAAGGTACATTCTGCTGTTGTGCAATGCACATTACACCCCCCTGTTTTGCCCGAGCACAACCATGAATCTTTTTTCAAGATGACGCGAACGGCCTTTCAACATCGCAGAAAAATGCTGAAAAGTTCACTCAAAGAACTCTACTCTGTTCAACAGATCGAAGAGGGCTTAAAGATCTTACATGTGAATCCTAAAGTTCGACCTGAAGAACTTTCTCTCAATCAATTCGTAGATCTTTTTCGCTTCTTATCTCTTCCTGTTAGTTCGTAGATAAGGAAAGTCAATCCCACTACACCACAACCAACAAGGGCCAATATTAAAGGAATGTGCAAGGCAAGTAGATCTTTCAAAGCACACCATTGTGCATGCACAGTATAACTGAGTGTTGGACGAACCTCTTTCGACGCAAATAAAGGAGAGCTCACAATCAACTGAGATTGCTCAGAAAAAATGCGAACCTCACCCACTTGCTGTCCAGGCATGATCGGAAGAGCATCGTGCTTCCAATGCACAGCAGATTGATAAATGGGTTCCTCGGAGGGAAAGTATTCGACGATTAAATCATCGAACAGGACAGCTTGAAGAGAAGTTTTCCCTCCGGGTACTTTGTAGGAGAATGTATCAAATTCTTTTGCAAATAACGTGCGAGATGCCAGCTTTTCATGGAAAGCCAGATCAAACAAAGCGATGGCATCCTTATAGCGTTGCTCTAAGTTATCACACCCTAATAGTACTGCAACTAATTTCCGCTTCTTATCTTGTGCCGCTGCAACTAATGTGTACCCACCTAAGCTTGTGTAACCCGTTTTAATGCCCATGGCTTGAGGGTAGTAGAATTTTCCTGGCTTGACCAAAGCATTGTGCTGTAGCAAAAAAGATTCAGGTTGCATGTTAGATGCCGTGCGCACTGAGCGTACTGTCTTAACTACCTCGCACAGCAAGGGATTTTTTAAAGCCTCACGCGCTAAAAGAGACATATCGTAGGCTGTCGTCTTATGCTGAGAGTGTGTTAGGCCGTGAGGAGTAAATAATGTAGTCTGATGACATCCTTTGCTTTTGACATACTCGTTCATGTCTTGCATGAACTGTGACACGCTTCCTGACACATGTTCAGCAATGACATTAGCAGCGTCATTCGCAGAGACTAACATTAATCCATATAAGAGAGTTTTAAAAGGAAGCGTTTCTCCTACTTTTAACCCCATATGCGTCCCACCAAATTCAAGACGATACGGGGGATGTTTTCCATTTTCTGCTCTTCTGACATGAGGCTGAACGGCTGAAACAGCATCAGAGGACGCTGTGATCATGCCATCATAAGAATTTCCGAGTCGCTCTAATGCATACTGCGCTGTGATCATCTTGGTGATACTGGCTGGATACATAGGCGTGCGGGAATTCTTTTCAAAGAGAACTTTCCCGGTCTCGGCGTTCATTAATATGGCTGATTTAGCGGATACTTCAGCCTTTAGAGGCGATGAACCACTGCCTGCAAAAGAAACGGTGTGGAAAAGAACGAGTAAAGAAAACGCAATAGCAGGTAGCATCATAGAAATTCGCTGTTGGGAGTAAATAGCATTTTGTCAAAATTCGGATATTCGATAAAGTGTTGATTTATACATCAGATGTAACTTTATTTAGACAATCTTCTTCAAATCCATCCATGTTTAGCCATGGCTGGGAATCTACCGCCGTAAATTTTTTTAAACCTCTATTTCTTCTCCATAACTTGGATTTAAACCCTTCAGTAGGAATAAAATAAAGATTTAATTCCATTAGTTACTCCCTATCCAACTGGGTAATTAGATGAGATACTGACTTTAAAATAATCTGCGGACCTGTTCAATATAAAATTTTTAGTTAACACTCCTTGACAAGCCCCCCATTTTAGGGGTAGACTTGAGATAGGACCCGAGAATAAGAAAGAGGGTAAAGATGATTAACCCAAAGGTTTTAGAAGAAGCCTTCGATGAATTTTCCACTGATCTCCAGAAATGGATACCAGATGGAATTATCCACGTCGACTTAAACCTCCTTCACGATTTGGGATTATTAAATCACGCTGAATGGGATCACTCCATCAGCGATGCGCACCTTACCCAGTACTTTCACATCATTGAAACTCAAGACCGCGTTACCTTGTTTAATGAGCAATTTGCGATTTGGATTGTTCCATACCTTGTCAATGACACGCCCACCACCACCACCTACATCGCTCTCATACAAGGCCCCAAACCTCATTTAGAAATCGTTTATACAACAAATGGCGTCTACAATACTCCCAAGTACATTTTGAAAATCTTGCAGCATTATTTGACAGAAGTTCAAGACACTGAAAAAGTGCTATCTTCTTTTGGAAAAAAAACTTAATGAGGCAGTTGACCGTCTCTTAAGATCAACCCATCGACAATTTTTTGTGCTAAAGAGCGATAAACAGGCAATCGCGCATCGTCATGCCCGCCGTCGACAGAATCTAATTGTCCCAAAGAAAAATCCAGTACAGTCTGTGGTTTGCCATCAGAATTAAAAAAGACAAGATCGCGAATGGAATTGGAATCTACATAATCGTAATCAGCTGTAGCATTGATGATCTCTGGACCAAACAAAATCTCGCAAGAGTAGTTATCGACTAACTTCACCTCAGCAGCCACCGTCTCCCGATTTTCAGTTCCTACAATGTTATCGCGCAATTTGCCAGAAACGGGATTGCGATCGTAGCGGTAACCGATCCTTTCATCCCCAGAGGACAAAATACTGACATGCAATGTGAGGTTGCCATTGTAGCGAGAATATTCAAACTGTCCAGAAGCACTCAGCGCTAAAACGAGCTCATTAATTAATATCCCTTCAGAATCTCCTTTAATGAAAGGAACAGAAATGGTCGTTTGTGCATCTTTACTGGTGTCTGTAAAATGATAACCGCATCCCGTTGCCATCAGAACAGTCATGAGAAGTAGTAACTTCACCGCACAACATCCTCTTCAGATGAAGGCAGATCCATCATCTTTGGTTCAGAATCAACAAGCTGTCCAGTGACAGGCAATTTCAAAAGAGGTGAAACCACTTCCGAAGATTCCTCTTTTTCTTCTTGAGGACGGTATTTCATTTTTGTAAGGCGTCGCGATGCGACTTGCGCAGTCTTGGTATTGGGGTACTTAGCCATGATGCGAGTGTAGTAAATGTAGGCTGCATGAGGCTTTTTGGTTCTTTCATAAAAGCGCCCGGTGTCATAGAGATTGCTGGCGAACAACTCTTTCATCTCCATCACCATTCCTTCAGCAAGAGCTAACCTTTCTTCCCCAGGGAACCCATTTCGGAATTTTTTAAGGTTGATCTCTGCTAGGTCTAGAAAATCTTGATCGGGATATTCCTCTTTACATTGTACGAGATAAGCTTCGCAAATGCCGATGTAACTTTCCACCGAAAGAGGATGCTTTGGAAAACGGCGAATCAAGGTTTGATAGGTTTCCACACATGCTTTATAATCTTCATCCATAAGTAAAAGCTGACCTTTACCAAAAAGAGCTTGTGCAGCTAACTCGTGGTGCGGCAACGCCGTAATCACTTCATCGTAAATAGCGATCGCTTCGTCCCTTGCTGGCAACCACTTGGGCATGCTTTCCCAGCCTAAAATATGACGCTTAGCTCCCCCATGAAATTGCTCGGCAATTTTAAATTTATACTGTATAGCTTCTTCAAAAAATTTGGGAGTAGCCTGTTTTTTAAGGTACTGGGTCAAAGCGCTGTTGGCTTGTTCAAATTCGCTCGTATGAAAATAACCTACACCCAGATAAAAGAGAGACTCATCCGCAAACGGCGTTGAAGAGAAATTACTGGTGACGATAAGCGCTTGGAGAACTAACTCTTCCCATTCCTGCTTTTGATACGCATCCATAGCAGCAGCATAATGTTCTTGTACGGACATGGTAGCGACGTAATTGGAATTGACCCATTTACCATTTTTTAAAGTGTAGCCTGCATGAGAAACCAGGGTAGGTAGCAACATCAAACATAACATGATCCATAACTTGTGCATAA
>JABDFI010000032.1 GCA_013286595.1 Chlamydiota bacterium
TAAATAAACGCCTCAGAAAACAAATGGACCGAGGCACTCGGGTACAAATTGTACAAAGTCGAGCTTAGGTCCTGCCACACAACTCTTCGATGTGTTCCACAATGCCTGCTGTGACATCTTCGGGATGGATAATGCCTTCCCGTTCGGGATAGAAATCTCCCCGATCAAATGGAACCTTGCGCAACTCTTCAAGAAGAGCTAAGCAACGCGTAGGATTTAAAGTTCCACTGTTTAGCTTATCGATCATCCGATGAAAAAGATCCAACAGATCTTCCTTAGCAACCGGAAACTGCTCGTTGAGATTAAATCTCAAGGCAACCACATCTTCATCATCGAGGTTGATGTGCATGGTTCCCGCTGTAAATGAGGGTCTTCCCATGATAAGTGAGCCCCACATCCCTGTAGATTGTCGATCGAAATCGGCTTTCACCAATTGATCGGGTTCCATGGAAATGAGTTCGGTTTTTATCCCTTTCAACCAATTGTATACGCGCACAGCTGCAGAGTGAATCGGAGCACGGTGGTGAAAACCATATGCTGATGTAACACCTAAAGTAATGGCTGTGGCAGGTCCTGTCGGCGCCATGGCTACACCCACAGCAACTCCAACAATGACATCTGTTGGACCTAATAAAGACTGTGCCATCGCCTTCGCTTGTTTAACTTCTTGCTTTAAGGAATCCACTAGTCGCATGATATGAGCACTTCTTCTCTTAATCTTTTCCAACTCGTCTTGCGTGAGTTTAATCTTTTCCGCACATTCCTTAGTGTACTCTGCTTTTTCCAATCCAGCCACAAGCGCATCTTCAGATTTTTGTATGGTTTGCACAGCGCAAGTGAGGGCTTGGTCTTTGAGATTGTTAGCTTCGAGTAGAGCTTGAAAAGCAGAGGCAAATTTTTCATCCGATGTCGTCAACAACGCTTGCCCATTTTTACACGATTGAAAAGCAAGGGCTCCTAATCTTTCCAGGGCAGCCACACGCTCTTGCAAAGGCATCCCCTCTTCACGAGCTACTGCTTGAATCTCTCGAAATAAACCGGCACACTTACAGTAGATCTGATTAGACTTCTCGCTTGCCTTACGCGCTTCCTGCAATAACCTCTCAGCTTTTTTGAAGCTGAGTAGAGACGCTTCATTAAGACGCATAGCTTCCTGCTTTTTCAAGCGCAACTCTTCGATACCTTGCGTATTGATCTGTCTGATGGCGTCTAGTTTATCATGAAGCTCGGCTACACCGGCTTGGATCACGGTGAGATTCTGACCAATCTGCTGGTAGGACGCTTGTTGTCCCTCGGTCAGTACTTCGATCATGCCCACATCAGCATTGATGTCAGATAGTACGCGTTGCAATTCTGTACTTTGAGGATGAGTGCTTAAGTTGTAAAGCTCTCGTGCGCCAACGAGCGCTTCAGCTGGGCCTAGCACGACACTTCCGGAACAGGTGCTTGCAACCCCTCCTAAAAGGGAAAATAAAGAACTCAGCGCTCGAGCAGGTGTGCGTTGTGCACTACCGACAAATGTTCTCAAGACTTGCGTTTTGGAATAGATGGTTTCAGCTCGTTGAATAAGAGCAACTCCTCTTGCACTTACAGCAGCACTCATAGCCACCTCTCAATTAAAGAAAATGTAAAATTAACATAAAGTGATTATTAGTCCTATTTTTTTGTGAATTTTACTTGGCATCAAAAGGAATCTCCTGGTTTGATATAAAGGTACAAAAATGAGTTTTAAGAATCGGCAATTCTATGAGCGAACCTGTTTCAACTACACATCCCTTCGACGAACCTGGTGTATCAGGAAGATACATTGAGCCTTGCATCATGGTAATTTTTGGAGCAACCGGTGATTTAACAGCGAGGAAGTTATGTCCCGCACTTTACAATTTAGCACGAGAGGGACAACTACCTCCTCAATTTGCTTGCGTAGGCTTTGCTAGAAGGGAAAAAAGCCATGATCAATTCCGAGAAGAAATGCGGGAAGGAATCAGCAACTTCTCACGCGTTAAACCCATTGATGAATCCCTGTGGGCAAATTTTAAGGATCACCTGTTCTATCATCAATCGGAGTTCCACGATGTGGAAGGCTACAAAAAATTAGGAGCTTTCCTACAAGAACTCGATAGAAAATTGGGCACAAAAGCCAATCGCGTATTCTATCTTTCGACACAACCGAGTTTTTTTCCGTTGATCTGTGAAAATCTTCATCGCGCTGGACTCATTTACGATACTGACACAACACAAGATAAATGGTCTCGCATCATCATTGAAAAGCCTTTTGGACATGATTTAAAATCGGCAGAATCCCTCCAAACGGAATTAATGCGTTTTTTAAAAGAAAAACAGATCTACCGCATCGACCACTATTTGGGAAAAGAAACAGTCCAAAATATTCTGATTTTTCGGTTTGCTAACTCACTCTTCGAATCGGTATGGAACCACCGTTATGTCGATCACATGCAGATTACAGTAGCAGAAGACATCGGTATCGGGACGAGAGGCAATTTCTTTGAAGAAGCTGGGCTTCTCAGGGATATTGTGCAGAACCACATGATGCAACTTCTTTGTCACGTTGCAATGGAGCCTCCTGTGAATCTCACCGCTGACGGGATTCAAAATGAAAAAGTGAAAGTTCTACAGGCAATACGCCCTTTATTGCCCTCTGATTTTGAAACTTCCTGCGTTCGAGGACAATATGGCCCCGGTTTCATCAATGGTCAACAAGTGGTAGGATACCGACAAGAGAAGAACGTCTCCCCTACTTCGAATGTCGAAACCTATGCAGCTTTGCGTTTTCATATCGATAGTTGGCGTTGGGCAGGTGTCCCTTTCTATTTGCGCGGGGGAAAAAGACTTCCTAAACGAGCTACAGAAATCTCGGTCATTTTCAAAGATCCCCCAGGTGTGTTGTTTCAACAAGGGGAAAAATCAAATGAGCCCAATACTTTAACCATCCGCATTCAGCCTGATGAAGGAACATCGTTAAAAATTAACTGCAAAGTTCCAGGACCTTCTAGCCCCATCCAGCCTGTTAAAATGGATTTTCGTTACGGTTCTTATTTCGGCATGAGCCCACCTGAGGCCTACGAACGCCTCATTCAGGACTGCATTTTAGGAGATAATACTTTATTTGCCCGTGAAGATGAAGTGCTGCATTCCTGGCGACTTCTCACGCCTATTTTGGATTATTGGGCGGCAACTAAAGCTAATGATTTCCCCAACTACCAATCTGGAACGTGGGGACCAAAAGCAGCTGATGATATGCTCGCTCGCGATAACCGCAAATGGAGATTGATCTAATGACTGACACAACCCATCTGGTAAGCCCTGCAGAAATACATCAAAAACTCAACGAGATTTGGGAATCACTTGACACCACCAAATCCACGCGTGCCAGTTTGTTTAACCTGATTTTTTACACACAAAAAAATAACCGATCAGCGTATGCTCAGAAGCTCGTGCAAAAAATTGTAGAGAAATTTCCATCTCGCGTCATTTTCATTTGTGTTGACAAACAGTCTAAGGAAGACAGTTTAAAGACAGAGGTGTCGATTTTATCTTCAAAGCAAGGAGAGCATGACGTCGCCTGTGATTACATCTACTTTGAAGCGAGCTCCGCTTCTGAAGTACGCATTCCTTTTCTAGTGTTACCCCATATTCTTCCCGATCTACCCGTTTACTTATTATGGGCAGAAGATCCCAGTAAAGAAGACTCACTTGCTCCTCAACTAGAACAGTTCTCCAACCGTTTGATTTTTGACTCTGAAAGCACTGATAATCTGGCTAAGTTTGCCACAAATCTTGTGCGCCATTTTGAAGAGTCAAAAACAGATATCGCCGATCTCAACTGGGCGAGAATCGAAAGTTGGCGCAATCTCTTTTCTATGGCATTTCATGCCTCAGAAAAACTGGAACACATCCAACAAGCTAAAAAAATCGTCCTCTCTTACAACGCTCAAGAATCCCATTTCTTTTGCCATACACGCATCCAGGCGATCTATCTACAAGCGTGGTTGGCCTGCCAACTCAATTGGACCTACAAATCGATGCGTCAAGAAAACGACCAGGTTTTCTTCACGTATCAAAGTCCCCATACCCAAGTCGAGGTGCAACTCATTCCGACCCATCACTCCACTTTACCCCCAGGCCTTATTCTCAACCTCGATATCACAACCTGCGATCAGCAACGCTACTCCTTTAGTCGCGATCCGCAAGAGATCCATCACATCACCTTTCAAGGATTTAATGCAGAGAAATGCGAACTTCCTACCCAGTATGTACTAGCTAAAGCAGAATCTGGACATTCACTCGTCAATGAAATCTGCCACCGTGGGACATCCACCCATTTCTTGAAGGTCCTGCATATGATCAAGAAGATGGAGTTATGTTGAAGAGACAATTGCCAAACTCCCCGCCACAGCAAAATCGCCCTTTTGAGCCATTTTGCCACCCCATCCCCAAGCCCTACTCGCTTGGAGTATGTGCTTGGGGATGGGGCATGGCCGCTGAAGCGGCTGGCAAACTGACTCAAAATCATCGATTTTTCTGGGTCGGGGAGTTTTGCAAGTGCCTCTGAAATCAATCCAATCTTGGGATTCTCGTCGCGATCTTGTCATTCCTGGTGATCAACATGCAACCATCCTTTTTTGTGTTGACCATTGGATGAGTGTCTGCCAACGTGCCATTGCCGATCATGGAGCCTTTTACGTCGCTCTGTCAGGAGGCTCTACACCCAAGGCCATTTTCGAAAAAATTTCTTCGACTCCCTTTAGTAATCTAATCCAATGGAGCAAAGTCCATCTATTCTGGAGTGATGAACGCGCTGTCGCTCCAACTCATCCCGATAGCAATTACCACATGGCTATGGAAGCAGGCTTAAAGAACATGCCTATCCCACCCGAGCAGATTCACCGCATGCCCGCTGAAATTAAAATCGAAGAAGGGGCGCTTGCCTATCAGCAAGTCATTCACACTGTACTGAAAAAGCAGCCTTTTGATCTGGTGATGCTCGGCATGGGAGAGGATGGCCATACGGCTTCTCTTTTTCCCTACACTTCTGCTCTGCAAGCCTCCAATCGACTTGTGGTTGCTAATTGGCTACCTGAAAAAAACATTTGGCGCATGACCTTCACATTTGATTGCATCAATCAAGCCACCAACATTTGTTTTTATGTCATTGGAGCAAGTAAAAAATATAGATTAGCAGAGATCTTAACCTCTCCAGAGGATAGGGATCGCCTTCCTTCTCAGCACGTAGGCACACCTGAGCATCATGCTCTATGGATTGTCGATGAAGCTGCTTCTTCAGAATTAATAAAAAATAGAATGTAACAAACTAATTAAAATCAATTCAGCTAATTGAAAGTTAATCACAGCTTGATTATAATGTAATACAAGCAAACTAATTAACGAGTAAATTATGGTATCTGTAGTTTCACCACAAGTGATGTCCTTCAACCCTGATGCTTGTCCTGTGTTAACAAGTAAAACGCATATTGAAAATCATTTTCCTGATCTCGCAGAATTCATGCGTAAGAATAAACTTGAAAAGCACATGCGATTCTTTGATCACCAACTGAAACTCGATCCTTTAACTTTAGAACCTCTTTTACTCGTCAAAGGAAATTTGATTCCTTGGAGCAAGGCCAAGGATCTCATTTTTGGCCCTGTTCTCCCCTCTTCTCTCAGCTTGCCTCACGGTTGGAAATACAACGACCAAGGTATAGTAGATAAAAATTTAATTAAGTGGACGAAATTAGAGCCAGATTGGAAAGACAAAACCAATCCCATTCCAGGCCATTTTTTCATCGAGTTGATGTGTGTCAAAAAAAATATGTGGCATTGCTGGGTGCGCCTCATCGATGATCAGACTCAGGTGATTAGCACGGGATTATGCGGTAAAGTTACTGCTTGGCTCCCCTTAAAGCGTCGCAAAGGCAAATTAGCTTCCCCTGATCCAGGAGAATTTATCCGCGCTGATAAAATGAGTACCCGTTTTGAAATCTCTGCAGAGCAATATGCAAAACTCAAAGCAAAAATCGAAAACGATCAAACCAAACCAATCTCTTTCCACCTAATGAAACGCAATTGCGCTGTGTATGCTCTGGAATTGTTAAAAGAAATTGGGATTCAAGTTGATAATCGGGAATATCCCGCACAGGCATTGTTGCGCTCTGCGCTATCTAACCTTAATGTCAAGCCACCAGAAAAAGCTATGATCGCCTTGCATTATGTAGCTCATTTCTTTCGAACTCTCTTAAGTCCCTTATACAATCTCCTACTTTTGCCCTTAGGTGGTGAATTCGCTCTCACTCCTTCCTCATTAAAATTTGCCACTGGATGGAAAGTACATGCTTGGCAAGAAAAAGTAGCAGAGTGGCGCCAAGAGCAATTAAGGGCCATTCAACAGGAAAAGCAAGAAAAGGCGTTCATTACACCCGAAGAAGAGCAAGCATTTGAAAGACGTATATTTGAGGCCACTTATGGGATTCCCCCTGTTGAATTCCTCCCCACAACAACCCGTTTTTCAACTGCTAATCCACATCAAAGGACGTGATCGGAACTTTAATTCACGCTTAGCCTTGGCGTTAGAAGCACCTCTTAGGCGAGTCGCATAATAAAGTCTATCTACACTAGGACATTCTGCAGCAGAAATGTGCAAAGGCGCAGGCGCTTTCAACCACTGCGCAAAAGCTGGTAGCCAGGCAGCCATGCTTATCGGCTGATCATCGGTGATATTGTAAATCCCTACAGGCCCCTTCACTGCCTCTTGGATCGCCTGAGCAGCATCTTCAATGTGAACAAAACTCCAGAGACCTTTACCATCAGCAATGATCGGGAACTGTTGTTTACACACTTGATCTGCAACACTGCCATCAGGCGCATACCACGTACCAGGCCCATAGAAAAAACCAAAACGAAGAATCACCCCTTCAATTCCATTACCCAGGAGCACCTGATTTTCAAGCTGTTGATACACATGTGCTGTATGCTGAATCCCAGGTGATGCCTGTAAGGCAAACGAAGTAGTTTCATCGGCCAATCCCTCTCCTTCTTCATATAAAAAAGCGGCAGATTGCATGAGGTAGCGTCGCGTCCCGACTTGTTGCATGGCAAATAGCAGATTCTCACCAGCTGCGAGACGCAACGGATCATTACGTGCGGCCGCAGCTTTCATCTCTTCTGGGGTATACTGTTTGGGTAAAGAGGTGAGCATATTTATAACAACATCGGGATGGGAAGATCTGATACACTCCAGCACATTGTGACGATCCAGAATATTTCCCACATAAGGAGTCACTCCTAATTGACGCAAACTACTGGCTTTTTCTTCCGATTGTGCAAGTGCTGAGACTTTATGCCCCTCAGAGAGCAAGCGATTAAGTAGTGGTCTTCCAATTGCTCCAGTTGCTCCCACCGTGAAAATGTTCACCCATCGCCTCTTTGTTTTTTATCGAGTTCTTCCCAACGGATGAAAAGCTGTTCAAGCTTATTTTCTGCTAATGCCACGATAGCACAAACCTCCGTAAGTCGTTGAGGATTCGTCGCAATAGTGGGATCTTCTAACGAGCGGTTGAGTTGTTGGATTTCCTCTTCAACTGCTGAAATTTTTAAGATAATCTCGTCCCATTCTTTTTTTTCTAGATAGCTGAGCTTAGGCTTAGTGGTGGAAGGCTTCTCTGTCTTTTCTTTAGATTTTTCTGGAGTGCTTGTCGTTTTATAGGAAGCTTCCCATTGATGATAATCCACAAACACTTCATTGCTCTCAGGATCTCCTAATGCAAGTAGACACGTGCAAATCCTCTCAAGCATGCAGCGGTCGTGTGTAATCAATACGACAGCTCCAGGAAAATCAACTAGATTTTCCTCTAAGGTTTCCAAGGTGGGAATATCGAGATCATTGGTAGGCTCATCAAGCAATAATAAATCAGCTGGCTGTAGCATTAAATGGGCAATGGAAATACGAGCTCGTTCTCCTCCTGAGAGTTTGCCAATCGGCATATCCAAAATATCAGGTGAAAAGAGAAAGCGCTTACACCAGCCATTGACATGGATCTGTTGACCTCGAAATGTCACAAAATCGCCGCGAGGAGAAAGAGCTTGCCTTAACGAGATGTCAGGAGATAATTGCTGACGGTGTTGATCAAAGTAAACGATCTGCAAAGGATCAGCTCGTTTGATGGTTCCTTGATCGGGCATGATCTCGCCTGCCATCAATCGGAGAAGTGTCGTTTTACCTGAACCATTAGGTCCCATTAGCCCCATGCGCGTCCCAGGGGAAAGTGTGAAATCCAGCTGTCGAAACAACTGACGCTCACCCAGTGCTTTAGAAAGACTTTTTGCCACAAGTAGTTTGCGCGTTTCTCTTTCACTTGCCGCAAACTCAATCTCCGCTGTCTTAATCGTATTCCGCTTCTGCACTTGGGAGAGATGGCTCATGAGCTCGTGAGCATCTTCCACTCGAGATTTAGATTTTGAGGTGCGTGCCTTAGGCGATTGACGCAGCCATTCGAGCTCACGGCGCGCTTTAGAGGCTAACGATCTCTCCTGTTCTATCTGCCCCTCCAGAAATAGCCCTTTTTTCTCCAAGAAATTGGCATAAGACCCATCGATGGCAAATAACCCTTTAGGATAAACAGGGTTGATCTCGATGATGCGGTTGGTGGTATTCTGAAGAAAAATCCGGTCGTGACTCACTAAAAGATATGTAGGGGCTTCTCGGGACAAAAACTTTTCCAGCCACAGAATCCCTTCTAAATCCAGATGGTTTGTGGGCTCATCCAAGAGTAAAAGATCGGGATTGAGAATCAGTTCACAGGTAAGCCCTAATCGTTTTTTCCATCCCCCAGAAAGATGGGCTGCAGAGACTTGAGAATCTTTAAATCCCAATTTGCTCAACCACGTCTCAACCAGTCGCTCTTTTTCATAGTCAGGTGTTTCCTTATCCTGTTCTAACACTTGCATTAAGATCTTCTGCAATGAGCTATCGGGGAAATCGCAAGACTGGGGCAAGTAACCAATTTTCAGTTCTTTTTTCGTCGAAACAATCCCCGACTCGCTTCTCTCCTTGCCAGATAAGATCTTCAACAAGGTCGATTTTCCAGAACCATTCGGACCAATCATTCCCACGCGATCGCTTGAAAAAATACTCAAGGAAAGCTCCTCGAAAAGAACCCTTGTTCCGTAAGATTTACCTAAGTGTTGGCAACTAAGAAGTAAGCTCATAGGAAAAGCTTAGCATAAACGTTCATTTTTTCATGGCATCTTTGATAAGATATCTATTCTGTTGAAGTTCGAGGCTAATTATGAAATGGGTTTTTGTCGCTTTCTTATCGTGCAGTGCTGTCTTTTCTGCGGTAAAAACGGTCGAGCTCGTATCCAATTTTAAAGTGAATGTGGATGACTACACATCGTTGTTCACTCAACGCGGCTATGATATCCAGGTAGTTCCAAGCGATTTTTCACACTATGAGCGCGGCTTGAAAAAAAATAGATCCCGCTTAGCTAAAATCCTGCGCAAATGCTCGCTCGATTTTCCTCGATCGATCCCCATTCCCCACCATGTTGAGAAAATTCTCTTCTTTAACATAACCAATCATGATAGAAAATTGGAACTGCACAAATTGGACCGTGACAAAATGGTCTTGTTCATGTGGGAGCCCAGAAATGTTTTACCCAGAATGTACGAACCAGAAACTACCGATCTCTTCGGGCGAATTTACACCTGGGATGATGATCTGGTCGATGATGTAAAGTACTTTAAATTCTATTATCCCGTTTTACAGCCCATGATCCAAGATCCCATTCCTTTCCAAGATAAAAAGTTATGCACTTTTGTTGGAAGCAATCTCAAGGGCAAATCTCCCCAATCTCTCTATAGAGAAAGAAGAGCTGCAATTGAGTTCTTCGAAGCACACAATGAAGAAGGGTTTGAATTTTACGGTAAACGATGGGAAGGACTCAACTACAAGAGCTATCGAGGAACAACTCCGGATAAGATTGCCACAATCAAACACTACCGGTTTAGCATTTGCTATGAAAATTGCCATGGCGTCAAAGGTTATGTGACAGAAAAGATCTTCGACTGCTTTGCAGCAGCCAATGTTCCCATCTACTGGGGTGCTTCCAACATCACGGATTATATCCCCAAAGAATGTTTCATCGACCGCAGAAGCTTTGATTCGATGGAAACACTCTATCATTATCTAAAAACGATGACAGAAGAGACCTACAACAGCTATCTAGACCACATCAGAGAGTTTTTAGCCAGTGACCGCGCCCAACTATTCTCTAAAGAGCACTTTGAATCGCTCTTAGTGAACGCTATTCATACTAAATAGCTCTCGTGCGTATTAAATGTAATCTTTTGATTATTAATACGTTATGATTAAAAATGCATTATCAAAAAAATCTAGCATAATTAAAGAATTTATTTGCTAAAAATACTTTATTTTATTATAATAATGACATAAGTTTTAAACAAACTCAAATAAACGATTAAAACAAATTTATAGAAATTAGAGGTTTTTTTCATGTCTGTCAGTTCAAGCACAGCCCTTATCCCCTATACTAAACCAATGACTCCTATGGAGTTCATAAACTCTCAAGTAGAACGAGGCTTACAAAATGGAATAATTACATCTGAGCATTTGCCAAGCTCCTTATCCAATCAAAAAATTGACCATCCTGCCTCTTCTTTAGCCAGTATTCCACTTCCCTCCTTTGCAAAAATCCAAGAAAAGGTGAGTAGCGTAACAAAGTTCGACTCAGTCACTGAAGAAGAACTTTTTTCTTTAATTAATCAAAGCCAATGTAAAACAGTCCCTGAATTTATAGAATGGTTAACTAAGCACAAACCTCAAGTAAAAATTAGTTATAGTACAGTTTCTAGCGCATTCTGGAAACTTTTTGAGAGAGCACCTGAGCATATGTCAAGCTCCTTGTCTAATCAAAAAATTGAAAAATTGACCCTCTTGCCTCTTTCTTTAGCCAGTATTCAACTTCCCTCCTTCGAAAGGGCGCGAGAAAAGGTGAGCAGCGTAGCAAAGTTCGACTCAGTCACTGAAGAAGAACTTTTTTCTTTAATTGAGCAAAGTCAATGTAAAACGCCCCCTGAATTTATAGAATGGTTAACGGAGCACACACCTCAAATAAAAATTAGTTATAGCACAGTTTCTGGGGCATATTGGAAACTTTCAAAGGGTAAGGCCCCAGAGGGTATAATGCGGGTTAAGGCTCCAGCCAAAATAATTAAGCGGATACCTGTCAAATCGGTTTCACCCACTGAAGTGATTGTTGCAGCCGGGCCTGGAGGTCGCGCATGGAATCGAAATTTAATTGAGAAGATGATGTCTTCTCTTCAGCAAGATAAAACGATCACCTCTTGCACACTTCTTGGAGATGGAGAACAGAATTTGCCAATTGATAACGTTATTAGTGCAATTAAAAAAGCTAAGGCAAAAAAACTAACGATTAGTTTGTTTATCCAAGCTCATGGAGAGGTAATAGGGCATGACCATCAACTCCATTTTAGCGATGAAGGGATATCATCCTGTACGCTATTCCGGGCAATAAGAAAAGAACTTGGTGACGAATATCCTCTTTTTATCTTTATGACAGCATGTTACGGAGGTGCCGCTGGGTTGATAGCTGCTGAGGAATTGCCAAGAGGGGCTACATTCGTTGCTCTTTCCGGAAGGGACACTCCAGTTACAGGAAGTGCAGTCGAAGAATTTGTGAATCAAATGAATTCAAATCCATGCTGGTGTAATAGTGAAAAAATGCTTTATTCTTATTTAATGACTCTTCAAACTAGATATACCCCTGTTATCACATATGCACCTAATAAGCCTTTGGATTTAGAACAAGTTCTTGCAAATCAACTAGGCGAGTCATTATCGGAACTACAAACGATAGAAGTTTGTCGATCTCTTTCTGATTTGATGCCAAAATCAGAAATAATGATCCTCATTGAAAAAATCAAAAAATCTTCATCTACAATAGTTTTTTCTGCTGACGAATGGGGCAAAGCTTTGGCTGTAGGCTTGTCTATGAGTAAAGTTCGTGACGGCTCCCTCGCGTAACCGCGAGGGCTTCTAGGGCTTTTTCAACCCATGCCGAACCCTTAATTTCGAAAGAGATTTTTTCTAGTTAGAACCCACGAGATGATCATGGTCGTACCTAAAATGAGAACAATGATTCCCAACGAGAAGAGATTCGAAATGTGATAAACGTCTTGGAGCAGCATTTTAATTCCTACAAAGAATAAAACGCCGGCTAGCCCCCAAGTTAAGTGCTTGAATTTTTTCAAGTAGGCATTCACCACAAAGTACAAGGCTCTTAATCCCAAAATGGCAAAAATATTGGAGGTATAGGCAATGAAAGGATCTCGCGTGATGGCCAATACTGCTGGGATGGAATCTAAGGCAAAAAGGATATCAGCACTTTCAATCATCAAAAGAACGAGAAAAAGCCTAGTCATTTTAAGGTGATTGCCTTCCCTGATAAAAAACTGATCTCCTGAATCATTTCTTGCCAGAGGAAGCCATGTGCGAAAGGCGCGTACCAAAATGTTCTGATTGGCATGAAACCCCTTTTCTTGTTGCATCAGCATTTTAAAGGCCGTGAAGCAGAGAAACCCACCTAAGATGTACGCCATCCAGTGAAGGGTATTGAGTAATTCAAGCCCCACTAAAATGAAGAGAATGCGAAAGACAATAGCACCAAAAATCCCCCAAAAAAGAATTTTATGTTGATACTTTTCTGCAATCTGGTAGTGAGTAAATAACCATAAAAAGACGAATAGATTATCTATACTGAGCGATTTCTCTACTAAATAGCTGGTGAAAAATTGTAGTCCTGCCTCACTTCCCTCGCTGATGTAGACAAAATAATTAAATGCTAAGGCGATTAGAACCCAAAATGCGCTCAAACCCCAAGCATGCTTCATGCTAGCAGCAGCGCGTCGTCTTTGAAAGATGGCAAAATCAATAGCTAAGAGCACGCCTAGCAAGACGTGAAAGCCAATCCAGAATAGAACAGGATGCATACTCATACTAAAAATTAGAAAACCATACAGCCACATTATGGGGCAACCAGCTTTTTATCCTTCCCTTAGAAATGGTTCTTCGTGAGATAATCTTTTTCAACCGTGTGAAAAAATATGTATATCTTAGGAATCGAGACAACTTGTGACGAAACGGCAAGCGCTGTCGTTAAAAATGGAAGAGAAATTCTCTCTAACGTCGTCCATTCGCAAACCGATTTGCACAAGATGTTTGGAGGCGTTTTCCCAGAGCTCGCTTGTAGGCGCCATGTCGATGCCATTGTCCCCGTGATCGAACAAAGCCTGAAGGAAGCTGGGTTATCAGGTGAAGAGATCGATGCGATTGCTGTAGCTAAAGGCCCAGGTCTTATCGGAGCTCTACTAATAGGTTTAAATGCTGCTAAAGCACTTTCCTTGGCCTGGAACCGCCCTTTTGTTGGAATCAATCACGTCGAAGCCCATCTTTATGCTGCGATGATGCCTTTAGAAACCCCCTTATTCCCAGCGTTGGGAGTCGTTATTTCAGGCGGGCATACCTTCATGGTAAAAATCAAGAGCATTGGCTCCTATGAAATGATTGGCACCACACAAGATGATGCAATCGGTGAAGCGTTTGATAAAGTCGCAGCCATGTTAGATCTACCCTATCCGGGAGGCCCTGCCATTGAAAAGCTGGCAAAACAAGGCAATCCGTCCCATTTTACCTTCCGAGCAGGTCATGTGAAAGGCCAGCCCTATGATTTTTCCTTCTCTGGATTAAAAACTAATGTGCTTTACACAATCAAAGGTGCCAATGCGACGAAAAATTCTCCTCTGTTGATTTCTGAAGAGAAGAAAGCTGATGTGGCAGCTGCATTCCAAGAAACAGCACTTCTAGATATTGTCCATAAAACCCTACGAGCTGCACAAGAATTCGATTGCTGCGCTATTTACTGTGGTGGAGGGGTAAGCAATAACCACCGATTAAGAGAACTTTTTGAGCACCATCAAATAGGTATCCCCATTTTCTTTCCTCCTAGAGAACTCACTCAGGACAATGCAGCCATGATCGCAGGACTCGGGTTTCACGTCCTCGCTGAACAACCCACAGGTGATCGTTACGATTTAGAGCCTCTAACCCGTATGCCACTTTCTCGTCATGAACCTGGTTGCTGAGACGCAGGCGCTGAATGGGTTCCTTGCTTTGAAGGAGGTACCCAGGGTTTGTTCTCCTGCGAAGCGGGTGTTGTAGGTTTGCTTCCTTGTGGAGAAGGTGTTGTTGGATGGGGTGTTGTAGGCTTGCTTCCTTGTGGAGAAGGCGTTGCTGGATGGGGTGTAGTAGGCTTGCTTCCTTGTGGAGAAGGTGTTGTTGGATGGGGTGTAGTAGACTTGCTTCCTTGAGGTGGTGTTGTAGGATGAGAACCAGGTTGATTTCCCTGTGGTTGATTGGGGGCAGACCGAAGTCCTTCTGTTGAGTGAGGCATTCCAGGTTTGGTACCCTCAGGGGGACCTTTTGGATATTCTTGGGTTTCTATGTAAGGATTCTGCTGCCCTTTCGGTTGAGTATCCGCCGCTAAATATTTCCGAGAAGCCATTACCCTTGCTCTTGCAAAGCAATGACTCGATCCTTTTTTCATGTTCTTCTTCTGAACGTTCTTTTTAGGCTGCTCTACAAAAGAATCATCCATGCTTTCTTCTACTGCATGCTCTTGGACAATCGGAGTGGTTTCATTTAGCTCAGGTTCAAAGATAGTTTCAGGAACCTGCACGATAACCTGCTCAGGCTCCACGGCAGGTTCGGGAACGCTCACAATAATGGGCTCAATCTCTACAACAGGTTCAGGGAGACTCACTATAACGGGATCCGACTCGAAAGGTTCAGGGATATTCACTATAACAGACTCTTCTACAGCCATTTCAGGCATGTTCAACACAACAGGATCCTCTATTGCTCCCTCAGGGATTTGGGGAAGGGGCTCTAAAGTTGCAATTAAATTCTGTTCTTCAATGGCTATAGCTTTCAATTCAGCTTGCTGGGCCATTTTTTTTTGATTTTTAAACTTTAAAAGTTCTTGCTGCTGTGCTGATAGAGCCCGCTGTTTTTGTTTAACTGTCGCAGGCTTAGATGGGCTTTTCTTAGATGGGTAAGTCTCTTCAGGTTGAGACGTAGCTTTTTTTTCTGATTGTTGTTCTTCCTGAACGACCTGAGGCTTCAAATCTTTATTACTTTGTTCAGCTTTAGATTTTAACTTTTGTCCACTCCCTAGGGTGACTTTAGGGCGACTAGAGGCACGGGGTGTCTCCTTTTCTGATGGCTTCTCTAAAGAAGCAACTTGCTCTTCCTTGGCTTGTTGAGAAACAGAGTAGCACAACACGGGGGTTAGTAACCAAAGCATCCATTTCTTTTTCATTTGTTTCACCCAACAACGACCATATACTTTCTATTTTTAGATTTATCTTCATATAATAACAAAGTAATAAAAATGTAAAGAATAATACACAAACATTTAATTAAAAACAATTTGCACACAGATCATTTAAATAATAAAAATGTTTATTTACCACCCGCTTCGCTAGAGAGCGCAGAGCACACAGAGGCGGCTTCGCCGCAAAAGTAGAACACGGTCTTTTGCGGCGAAGCCGCCTCTGTGTGCTCTGCGCTCTCTAGCGAAGCGGGTGGTAAAAAATCATCAAAAGTCATGGGTAATAGGATGAGAGGACAGGGGAGGGGCAAAGAGATAAATACCGTTCTGTTTATCCCTAAAATCGTTATTTTACTTGTCGGTTAAGAAGTTAGAACTTAGAATTTGTACCCATGAGATAATTCTATCCATTGAGGCAAGGCATATGGCAAAAACACGCGAAAACATTAAGATGAAAAGCACTGAGAGTTCTGAGTGCTACTGGACGACAAAAAATAAGAGAACAAGCACAGGGCGTATCGAACTCAAAAAATACGACAAAAAACTCAAGCGTCACGTCGTTTTTAAAGAAGCTAAATAATGACATCTCTGTTACAGAGGAGTGTCCCATTTCTCTTTATACCTGGAGCTTGTAGTAATACAAGAAACTTGATGAGCAAGATATGCATGATACGCATGATAAATAATTTTCACCGCAGAGCGGCGTGCGGCTCCGCCGTGTTTTCTTCTTCCATCATGCGTATCATGCATATCGCATTAATCACGTTTTTTTGCTTAAAGTAGTAAGCTTCTGGTCAATGAGTTATGCTAAGTTAACGGCATTGACTGAACGGAAGCCTCCATAGAGAGTAAACCAAGATTTGAACTGATTTTGCGCCGCTTCAGCGCAAAATTAGTCCAAACTCCAGTGAGGAATCCATCTATGTTTGAGCTGTCAGTAGCACTCAAGTATCTTATCCCACGTAAGAAGCAGTTATCTGTCTCTTTAATCTCCGCCCTTTCGGTTGTCGTCATTTCTCTCGTCGTTTGGCTCTTGATCGTTTTTCTTTCCATTACCGAAGGGATTGAAAAGAACTGGTTGCACAAACTGACGGCACTTAACGCCCCTTTGCGCATTACCCCCACTGAGCACTATTACAATTCTTATTATCACCTCATCGATGCTCACAGCTCTTCGTCTCAATTCACACTTAAGACGATCGGCCAGAAATTAACGGCTCATGTTAGCGATCCCTACTCCGAAGAAGAAGACAGAGAACTCCCTCTTAGATTTCCTGGACCAGAAAAAAATTCTCAAGGCGAATTGATCGATCCGGTTAAACAAGCATTTGCTTTACTGAGCGCACTTAAGAAACAACAACCTGATCTAACCTTCCAAGACTTTGAATTGAGCGGCGCTCTGATGCGCTTACAATTACTACGTCAGGGAATGAACCAAGAGCATTCTCAAAGCTATCTGACACAGGCATCCTATTTGTCATCAATCCCCTATGCTTCTCCGGCTTTATCTCATCTTATCTTGCCCTCCTCAGAGAAGGATCTCAACCATCTGATCTACTTAGCCTCTCATACAACGGAATATTCGAGAGAAGATGCTCCTCATTTAACTCTGTCTGCGGCAACAGACAAAATGAACAAACGTTTACTGGCACTATTGTCGACTAGCACCATTCAAGAAATGCAAAGTACCTCCTACCGGTTTTCTTTGCCCGAGGGATTTCTTCCAGAAAATATCTCTTTTCCCTGTATAGCTCGCTCTAATGGGACAACATTCATTGACGTTGTTCTACCCACGGATCGATCCGCTCCTTGTAACGGCTCATTAAAACGAACCTCTCAAGGGCTTCATTTTGAAGATGCCAATGGCCGAGCGATCCCCCTCTCATCTCGAGTACCCGTGTATGTTTCAGGCCCTATTCGTTTTCAAGTTGAGGACATGGTCATTCCTGAGCGCCTTCAAGCACTGAAAGACATTCAACTCACAGGAAAGATGACAGTGCAAAACCACGAGCTAAAGGGAACATTACCTTGGTTTCAACTCGAAGTGGTCAAAGCTAAATTTCATTCTGATTCCCGCTCTATCACATTGCCTGAAGAAAAAGAAACAGGTGTATTTCTAGCGAAACATTTTAAGGATAATGGCGTCCTGCTAGGTGATCGCGGGTATCTTTCCTATAACTGCGCTACGGCAAGTTCTGTTCAAGAACAACGCTTGCCCATTTTCGTTGCAGGTTTTTATGATCCAGGTATTTTGTCAGTGGGAAATCGATGCATTCTCGTCCCTGATTTTGTGACGCAAACCATCAACGCCTCTAGCTCCTCTTTTAACCTGGATAAAACGCAATCCAATGGCTTATTGGTCTGGTTTTCAGATGTTCATGAAGCCGAGCACATCAAAACCATATTACAAGATCAATTCAAGCAAGCTGGTATCGATTCATACTGGAAAATTACGACATTTCGCGAATACGATTTCGCTAAGGATCTTTTACAGCAATTCCAAAGTGATAAGTATTTATTTGCCCTCGTCGGCGTCATCATTCTTATTGTAGCCTGTTGTAATATCATTTCTCTTCTCACTTTGCTGGTCAATGATAAGAAAAAAGAAATTGGGATTTTGCAAGCGATGGGAGCTTCTAATTACAGTGTTGCGAGAATATTTGGTTTTTGCGGAGTGTGCATGGGGCTTCTCAGCTGTTTAATCGGCACCTCAGCAGCTATGATCACCTTATATTACATCGATTCGATCGTGCATCTCTTAAGCATCCTTCAAGGTCATGACGCCTTTAATACTGCTTTTTTTGGCGGTTCTCTACCTAATCATTTAAGTTCTCACGCCTTGAAATTCATCTTCATCGTTACCCCTCTGCTTTCTCTATGCGCCGGATTGATCCCGGCTTTGAAAGCCTGCCGGTTAAGGCCATCTGAAATCCTGAGGTCGGAATGAACAAGTCTCTCGTGCTATCCGCCCGCAACATCGGAAAAAAATTCCTCACACCTACTCCACTAGAAATTTTGAAAGGCATCGACTTAGATATTTTTCAAGGCACTTCAACAGCAATCATGGGCAAATCGGGCGAGGGCAAAAGCACACTCTTACATATCTTAGGCACTTTAGAGAAGCCCACTGAAGGAGAGCTTGAAATCTGCCAACAAAAGACCTCTATTACCCCACTCCATGAATTGCGAAAACACCATATTGGATTCATTTTTCAAGCTTACAACCTATTGGAGGACTACACGACGTTGGATAACGTTCTATTGCCTGCCAAGATAGCAAGACAACCAACGCATCCAGGTAGCCCCGCTTATCAAAGGGCTTTATTACTTCTAGATCAAGTCGGCCTGTCTTCTCGTCTGCACTTTCTAGCTAAACTGCTCTCCGGTGGTGAAAAGCAACGCGTAACCATTGCTAGAGCGCTATGCAACGATCCCGATCTGATTTTAGCAGATGAACCCTCAGGCAATCTCGATCATGCCCATTCCCATGCGATCCATCACTTATTGCTTGAGCTTACTAAGCACCATTGTAAAACCTTGATCGTGGTGACTCATGATCGAGAATTAGCATCCCTTTGCGATCAGATATTTTTACTGAAAAGTGGAAATTTATCTCTATCAGACGGTATCCTCTAAAGACTATCCCAGTTTGAGGAGAACGCACTATGAACATTTTAATGGTCGGAGTCGGCTACGTTGGCCTTGTTACAGCAGCTTGTTTTGCTGAGATGGGGCATCAAGTGATCTGTCTCGATATCGATGAAGCGAAAATTAACAACCTCAGACAAGGAATCATTCCTATTTACGAACCTGGACTTTCAGAGCTTGTAGAAAGAAACCAAACAGCTGGAAGACTCACTTTCACTTCTAACTATGAACAAGCCGTACCTCAAGCTTCCCTTTGCTTCATTGCCGTTCCCACCCCTTCTCATCCAGATGGATCCTGCGATCTCTCTTTTGTGTTTCAGGTAGCAAGACAACTAGCAAATCTCATGGATAGCTCCAAAATTATCATCACGAAATCGACAGTTCCTGTGGGCACCGCGCAGCGTTTGCAGCAGGAGATCAATGCCATTCTCATGACTAGAGGTGTGGATTTTTCTGCTGATATCGTCTCTAACCCAGAATTCTTAAAAGAAGGTTGTGCGCTACAAGATTGCATGAAACCAGATCGCATTGTCCTGGGTGTGACTAATCCCCACTCAGAAAAAATCCTGCGCGATCTCTATGCAACCTTTACGATCAATCACGATAGAATCCTCGTCATGGATCCCCTTTCAGCGGAAATGACCAAGTACGCAGCCAATGCCATGTTAGCGACACGCATTTCTTTCATGAATGAACTCTCAACCCTCTGTGAGCGAACAGGAGCCAATATTAACAATGTGCGGATTGGGATTGGCTCAGACCATCGCATTGGTCTACAATTCTTGTATGCAGGTGCGGGTTACGGTGGATCTTGTTTTCCCAAAGATTTGCGCGCTCTGTTAGCTCTGGCTAAAACTTACGAAGTAGACTTACCTATCCTAGAAGCTGTAGAACAAATCAATGAACAACAAAAACAAATCTTAAGTCAAAAAGTCATCTCCTTTTTTCAGCCTGATGGTGGTGTGCAAGGAAAAACAATCGCTCTGTGGGGCCTTTCCTTTAAACCCGATACGGATGATATGCGCGAAGCGGCTTCTCTTGTCGTGATTGACAATCTTCTTTCACAAGGAGCTACTTTAAGGCTATACGATCCCATTGCCATGACCAACGCGAAGAAGCTTTTTAAACATTGCAATAACCTAATCTTTTGTCACGATGAATACGACGCAGCTACTGGTGCTGATGCTATTGTCCTCATTACAGAATGGAAACAGTTTCGCACGATCGATTTTTCTAAAATCGCCTCTCTAGTTAAGGAAAAAATCGTATTCGATGGACGCAATCAGTATCAACCGCAAGAAATGCATAAAAAGGGATTCCTCTATTTCTGCATTGGAATCCCCTCGTCAAGTCTCAAAACCCCAGAAATTGCATGCATCTAACCGACTTTTTCCAACAAGCTCATCCACTCATCGAGCAAAGGCTGTCACAATTATTCCCCTCAGATAGTGCTCTGAATGAAGCAGCGCGATATTCTATTTTTTCTGGAGGGAAAAGGCTGCGTCCCCTACTGGTTCTCGCAGCAGCAGCGACATTTGGCACTCCCCTAACTCGCGCCATTGACACCGCTTGCGCTTTAGAATTGATCCACACCTACTCGTTGATCCACGATGATCTTCCCTCTATGGACAACGATGATTTGCGACGAGGTAAGCCAACACTCCATCGCGTCTTTCCCGAATGGCATGCTCTATTGACAGGCGATTATCTGCTCACTTATGCCTTTGAAGTTCTTGCTAATTGCTCCTCTCTTAATGCCTCAACCAAACTTGAATTGATCCGCACACTGGCCATTAACTCAGGCTCGAAAGGAATGATTGGTGGGCAAATGATCGATCTCGCCTCACAAGGTCAACCGATTGATCAAGCAACACTCGAGCGCATGCACACCTGGAAAACGGCAGCATTGATTGCTTGTGCCCTTGAATGCGGAGCCATTCTCTCGGAAGCATCCGATCGAGATCGAGCCCTTATCAAAGAATGTGGCATTAAGATTGGGATTGCCTTTCAATTCGCAGACGATATTTTAGATGCTCTCCCCGCTTCGTTGGCAGAGAGTTCAGATCAACAGCTGCAAAAAGCCACTGCTGTTTCTTTTTTAGGCTCTAAGGAAGCTGAACGACAAATGGAAACATTTCTCTCTGAATCCCTCTCTCTTCTACACTCTCTATCTTGTCCCTCTCCTCTTCTAAAAACCCTATTCATCACGATGGTCCACCGCACCCATTAATACGACGGAGATTTTTATGAAATTCACAACTTTATTTCTATGTTTTTTAACTTCCCTTCTTTCAGCCGAGACTAAACCGTTTTTCCAAGCTAGCTAGGCACAACCTTATCATCATCGATAGGTGCTGTTCTCTTTGATCAACAAGGACACATTGCCTGCCATCATTTCAAGGATTTTTATGGACGCAAAGACGTTTACATTTTAATGCGAGAAAGCATGGAAAACAATGAGCCCCCTTAGCAACCTTAGCTAGAGGTCTGAAGGAGGAGTTTGGAGCAAGTGCAGAGCCCTTAGCCTTCTTAGGTAACTTGTCTAGTTACCTCCCTCATCTTCTTCCCCCTTTTGAAAAAACAACTCTTTATATCGCTTGCCATCTCATTCAGTGGAATCCGGAAGCTCGAGACCATGCTGATCCAGAAGCGAGCAGCACAATTGAATGGCTTGAACCCAATACATTAATCTCAATAATGCAAGAACAAGGGATCCGTTTTCAGTACGAGAGGGATGCAGACGAATCAGAAATGGTTAAACGAGCCATCCCATTTATTCAACAAAAAATGAAACCAAATCTTTTCCTTAAAGCTGAGTAAAACCACAACCGGCAATTGAAAAACTCCCCGCCCCAGAAAAATCGATAATTTTGAGTCAGTTTGCCAGCCGCTTAAGCTGCCGTGATCCAATCCCCGAGCACATACTCCAAGCGCATAAGGTTCGGGGTGTGGTGGCAAAATGACTCAAAAGGGCGATTTTGCTGTGGCGTGGAGTTTACAATTGCCTCATAAATAACATTCCATTGGTAATCAATGACTTACAATCACAAAAAAGAGGACACTTCCAAAAAATGATTACAATAAAATTTTAATTAAAAAATAAATTAATTAAGTTGAAATTAATTATTATTAATGTTATATTATTAATTATACTTAACATTAAAGCATTAAAAATAGAGGTAATTTATGAGCGGTATTAGTGGGCAATATCAAGTGGCACCAAGACTTGCACGAGGGTATATACGACCAGGTTTTTCTAGTCGAACCATTACAAACAAAACAAAACGTGTTGTTGACAGGCAAAACCTAGATGGCTCTCTCACTCGCATTTTTAGAGTCACATCTACTGAGTATAAAATGGATAAAGTGACTAAGGTATTCTCTCTGGTCACTAGCATATACGATGAAGATTACGATAAGCCCGATCCTATTCCTGAAATCCAACAAGCTAAATTTCCTTCATCAGGATCACCTCCTGCCTCAAAATTGTCCCTAAAAGTTGAGAATTCTCGAGTTCCAACACTCACCATAATTGACAAAGAAGAAGGCTTTGCTTCTCTAGTTACAGAACTCTTTATAAATATTGAAAAAGAACCAACCCCTCCTCCAGCTAGTATTGAAAAAGAACCAACCCCTCCTCCAGCTAGTATTGAAAAAGAACCAACCCCTCCTCCAGCTAGTATTGAAAAAGAACCAACCCCTCCTCCAGCTAGAGGTGCCATAGAAGCTAGAATGGTTAGCTCTGTTTCGTCGCAGTCCGCTAGTTCAGGGCCAAAAGCTGCGGCGGCAGCCCCGACTGTTCTTGAAGAAGCAGCAGACCTAGGGATGCTTCCTGTCTCAAAATCAGGATCACAAGCAGGGTCACGTTCTCAAGTAACTGTGCCTCCTGTGCCTCAACAACGACCGGTCCTAACTGGAGACTCATTAATAATAAGCCGTTTGCCTTTTCACACGTGTATAGCTGAAAGTAGCGCTCGTGATTACTTAGTACCTCGTGATGGTTCCGATCCTGCTATAAATGGCTCCATAGTATTGCGTACGAGTGTGCGTAATCAATGTATCTGCGTAACAAAAAAAATAAATGACAGCATTGACGGCATTAAAAACTATGAAATACGAGATACACCATTAGTAGCTTTATTTAATAAATTTGATTTTTCTAATATTATTGCATCAACTGAGGTGATAGAAGCTCTGGAAAAAGGCAGAGAACTTTCATCCGATAGTCCTGACCAAATTCGAACATTTTTAAACTCGGCACCAGAAGGTACTACGCGCGTCGCAAAGACAGGGACTGATAATCTATTTAAAGTTAACATTTATACACTATTTATAAAAATGGATAACTGGATTCAAGAAATCACATTTGACAATGTTAGTTATTGTTGCGAGTTCTGG
Source organism: Chlamydiota bacterium (assembly GCA_013286595.1). Taxonomy (GTDB): domain Bacteria; phylum Chlamydiota; class Chlamydiia; order Chlamydiales; family Rhabdochlamydiaceae; genus JABDFI01. The sequence continues at coordinate 23,491 of JABDFI010000032.1, forward strand.
AAAGCCCAAAAATACATCCAATCACATACAAATGATCCAGGCATCAAAGATGTATTAGGTATAGCAGCTGGAGAAACTGGATATTTAAATAACGTTACTATGAAGCGCCATTCTAGCGGAAAAATTGCTGTTATACTTGACCCTCCGGAATCTTCTTCTCTTCCTATTAAAGAAGTTTTAGTCGAAAGATCTCAAATACTCGAATGGGCAAATCGCCTACAAAGAGAGAGCAAAAAAGAACACAAAAAGGCAGAAGCCCATTAGATCCCTGCAAAATAACAACATCTCTCCAAATCAAAAGAACTCATGGCTCAAAATCGCCATGAGTTTTCCTAACATTTTGGGCCAAGGCAGGGGCAAGGATTATTAACCCAACTTACCCCCTATCTTGCCC
>JABDFI010000033.1:0-10291 GCA_013286595.1 Chlamydiota bacterium
CCACAATATCATAAGACTATTTCAATAAAGAAAAGGTCTCAATTATTGAGATACCAGATAGAAGATTTACAGAAGGTTGTAAAAGACTTTGAGGAGGTGTTAAAAGATTATGAGCACTAAAAAAGATTTAAAATATTACCTCAATCTCAACTGGTCATATACCATTGAGCAAGATTCTCGTAAGAGGAAGAAATTCTATATCATAAGGGTTAACGAGCTTCCCGGCGTATGTACAGATTCTAGTACAGTAGAAAAAGGCATGGAAGATATCAAAGACGCCATTGAGGCTGCGATTACTTTGTATTTAGAGCAAGGAGATCCCATTCCCGAGCCTATAAAAAAAGAAGAATTCAAGGGAAACATATCCTATAGAACCACCAGCGAAAGGCATTATTATTTAGCCAGAATAGCTCAACAAAAACATGTGTCAATGAACAAAGCTTTAGATATGATTGTAGACGCTGGATTGCAACAGCTGCGGGCTTATTAATCTATAGAGGGAATTGCAACCCCCAATAAGGACTATACGGAAAAGGGACCAAGTTGTTCATTTGTGAATAATCTTGTCTCCATGTCTTGAGCTGGTTCAAGCCCGCAAAAATAATTACCGATTTGATAATGAACAGCAATATCCTTAGATAATTTCATTAAATTTTTTGTTAAATCCTTAATCACAACACCATTCAAGTCTGACAACTGAAAATTAATCTCTAAACTCAGTCTCTTCAGGCTATTTCTGTTCCAGTCTAAAATCTACTTAATGCGCAGAAGAAGGGTTGCCTGAGCCTGTCATGGCGGTTAATATGCGCCGCTTGCCTGTGAAGGGTGCGCGTCCGTGCATGCACAGCACATTATCCAACACCAACACGTCTCCTTTTTTCCAAGGGAAATAGACAGTATGTTGATCTAAGACATCGTAAATGTGATAAAGATCTTTGCGCGAGATTGAGGTGTGATCGGCGAACGAGACATCATGTAAGAGGGTGTGTTTGCGGCAATAGAGGAGTTTGGTGCCTATGTAGCGCCACCAGCCTAAAAATTTGGGGTTAAAGTCAAAATGATGCGCCTGATTAAACCACACTTTTTCGTGGGTTTCAGGGTGCTCGATGGCGGCGGGGCGCACTTGGCTGATTTGCAGCCAATCGTTGTGGTTCCATTGATAGAAAATCTCGTTTTCTTCACATTTTCTTTCAACTTCTTGTTTATCGTGTGTTTCAAAGACATTTACCCATGATTTGTGGTGTTTGTTAATTGCGTTCATGATAGGGCTATTCAAGGGATAACACGAAATATAGCGCAATCCTTTCTCTTCAAAACGCTGTTTGACTTGATCATTGATGGCGCGGTAAATGGTGCGCGCGTCGCTGATGATCGTTTGACCGTGATCTTCGGGTGCGATATGACAATAGAAAAAAATGTGCTGAGGGTAGTTCTTTACATAGGAAAGCTCGTTGTGCAAAGGGAGTTTCATCGAAGGGGGTGCTTCGGTGGATGTGTACACTTCCTCTGTGATTTTATTGCGAGGGCTATCCCCACCGATGTAGTTGAGAAATTCTCCTGTATTGAGATGTTTAATCACGGAAGTAAAGTCATGTTCATTCTGGACGGGGAAATTGCGGAAGAGAAGTGCGCCGTGTTTTAAGAGCTGCTTCTTAAAGTAGTCATTTTTACTGCGCAAAAGATTGTGAAATTCATTCAGTTGAATATTCTTATTGTCTGGCTCGATCACTAAAGGGAGCTCTTCGGGAGTAATGAATTTGGTGATAAAGTTAGTCACGTGTCTACCTCATGAACTTAAGGCTTGTTTAAGAGCAAAAAGCTCCTTTAAACCGATGGTTTTTTCACTAAAAAGAAGATAGGATGGGCGGCCCGTAGGTTGGAACTTACCCCAAAAAGTATTGAGGCCGTCAATCCTGGTCACTTTGCTAACGAGTTTAAACAGTTTCCGCGCGAGCCATTCAAATAAAGGGCTTAGGCCCACAATTTTCCCCAATTGCCCTATGGTGACCATTCCTACAGTTACATAACGGCAACCTTCTTGATTTAAGATATCTAATACCGTGGTGATGAGTAATTCAGATGTTCCAGTGGGGGCATCTAATGTGATCATTAAATGGTTGAGCAGCCATCCTTGCTGCTCTTCCAATCGATTCAAGCATAAGACTCCTACAATGGATTCACCTTTTGTCGCATAGAACCAGCGTTTACCCACTCGATCTTGAAATAAGTAGACATCAGAGATGTGCACTTGAGGTCCTCGACGCGAGGCCAGCCATTGATCACCCACTTGTTCAATTTCTTGCTCTAATGCGGTATCCCCTGTATCCAAGTATTCCTGGATTTTCACTTCATCCCTCAGAGCGGCTTTGACTTTACGCCTCACTAAACTGCCATATGTTCCGGTATTCTTGCTGGGATCGCGAGATGGATCTAAAATCAACTCTTGTCCAAATTCGATCAGGCATTTGCATTCTTGGGGGCTTGCCCAATCGGCAAAGATAGGAGACGCTGCTATGTAGATAACGCGTTTGCCTAGCTCTTGCATAGAGCGATGAAAAGCTTGCGTTAATGCAGATTGATCGCTTGGTGCGCAGATCGGATCTCCGAAGACAATTGCACATCCACAGGCTAACCTGTAGCTGATGAAGCCGCTTACGTGTGGCACTGTAAAGGATAGCATTCTTGGATCCAAGGCAGCATCTGTTGTGGATCCTCCCCATTTTCTGACGAGTTCTACGATCTGTTCTCGCGTGAAATCCTTATGAGCTGCTTGTTGAGCTGGTGATAAACTCCATTCATTCGCACTATTCGACATTTAGAATACCATGGCAATATAATTTAACGATTAATTAATCTGCCATATTATTATCAACAAAATAATTGTAATTAATGAAATTAATTTCTGGTTTTTTAAGCTGCTTTACTCAAATGGAAATGAACGGTCTCATCGATGAGACCGTTGCATAACTTTTAAATTTGTCGTTGGTGAAGGTTTTTGAAACGAGCGGCAAAAAGAGAACATGATCGGCAGGATTGACATGATCGGCATGATAAAAAACGAATGTGCGGCGAAGCCGCATGCCGCTCTGCGGCAATAAAATCTATCAAACGTATCGTGCGTATCTTGTTTATCATGTCCTTAGAACTAAAAAAACGAATGAACTTTAGAGGCAATTGCAAACTCCACGCCACAGCAAAATCGCCATTTTGAGCCATTTTGCCACCCCATCCCCGAGCCCTACTTGCTTGGAATATGTGCTCGGGGATGGGGCAACGGCCGCTTAAGCGGCTGGCAAACTGACTCAAAATCATCGATTTTTCTGGGTCGGGGAGTTTTGCAATTGCCTCTTTAGTTGTGCAACGGTTTCGTCAATGAGATAGGTGCAATAAATTTGAGATAGGTGCAATAAATTTGCAATAAAATTGTCTGTTGAGAATCTCTAAATTTCATTAGACTATTCACCTCTAAATGGGGTGCTCCTGCATGGTCAAGATCATCATTCGCGTGGTGTTATGTGTGGGACTATTTTCCTTAGCTGGATGGTTTTGTCGCAAGCAAACAGATGGCTTTACTATCCTGAAGATCTCTTCCGATTTATCTTATCAAGATCAATGGGAAAGATCTTCTCCTTCTCGCTTTGAAATTCTCAAGATGTTCCAATCACCCTTTTTTTATTTGGCAAGAGGGGAGCAATGCTATGTGTTCGTCAGTCAAGACAAGCAGTATGTTCTCAAATTCTTTCGGCACAATCACATGCGCCCTTCTCCTTGGGTGCATTTTCTTCCTCAGGAAAAAAGAGATCAGGTGGTTTTAAAAAAACGTGCACTTTTAGAAGAGGATTTCAGGAGTTATTGCCTGGCTTATGATGAGCTTAAAGAGGAAACTGGCTTGCTCTATCTCCATCTTAACAAGACACAAGATTTGAGGATTCAAGCAACCATTGTTGACAAACTGGGGATTGCGCATGTGCTCGATCTAGATGGAATGGAATTTCTCGTGCAAAGATGCGCTGAGCCTCTCTATTCTGCTTTGGAGAAGAAGATCTGCCTTGGAAAATTGGAAGAGGCTAAATCGACTATCACGCAACTTGTCCATTTGTTGATGAAAACGCGCTATGAAATGGGAATTATCGATACAGATCCCGACTTGAATATCAATTACGGATGCATCGGATCCACGCCTATCCAAATCGATATGGGGCGATTGAAAAAAAATCCCGTGAGACAGGCTCCAACCATCTACCAACAGGAAATCGCTCATATCACAGATAATCTGCACCAATGGCTCGATCAGCACTCTCAAGAGCTCGATCGACATCTCCAGCTGGAGATTGAACAACTTTCCCAATGGGGGCATAATAGACCTCTTTCGAAACTAGATTCTGACGAACCCTTAATTTCGAAAGAGGTCTAATGTGTGGTTTTGCTGGTTGGTTTGATATAAATCCTGCATCGAAAGAGGTCTTACAGAAGATGACGCGTGCGCTCGTGCACCGCGGCCCTGATGCGACAGATTATTACTTTCACGGACCCATTGGTTTGGGGCATTGTCGATTAGCTGTCATCGATTTAGAAGCTAGCAAACAGCCGATGGTTAGCCGGGACCAACGTTATGTGTTAGCGTATAATGGAGAGCTCTACAACTTTCATGAGTTGCGCCGCGAGTTACAAGATTTAGGATACGCGTTTCACACGGAAGGGGATACTGAGGTAGTTCTTCAAGCGATGATCGCCTGGGGGGAAGCGGCGTTGCCTCGTTTGGAGGGGATGTTCGCGTTTGCGTTTTGGGATGCGCACAAACAATCGCTCATTTTAGCGCGCGATCCTTTAGGAATCAAACCCTTGCATTTTTCTTGGAATGGATACCGCCTTCTATTTAGCTCTGAGCTTAAAGCCTTAATTGAACATCCAGCCCTCTCTCGTGAAATTGATTACCAAGCATTGGGACTTTATCTAGAATGTCAGTACATTCCAGCTCCGTTTACCATTTATCAGCAGGTACAAAAGCTGCCTCCCGCTCACATGCTTATCCTGAAGAAAGGAGAATTGGAGCGAAAAAAGTACTGGGAACCTTCCTATCAATCCAAATTCTCCGATGATGAAGAAGCTGCCCTTGAGGCTTTAGATCAACAGTTGCGCCGATCTGTCAGCTCGATGTTAGTGGCTGATGTTCCACTTGGCGCTTTTGTCAGTGGAGGGATTGATTCCTCTCTCATCGCATCCTTGATGCAGCGAGAAAGTAGTCAACCCGTTCAGATGTTTCACTTGGGGTTTGATAATTCACGGCACAGTGAACATGAACATGCTGCCAAAGTTGCTTCTTATCTGGGGACAAGTCTTCATCCTCTGATTGCTACGCCGCAGGATGTTGTGGGAACAATGGATACTCTCATCGACGCTTTTGATGAGCCCTTTGCTGATCAGGCCGCTTTACCTACCTTGCTGCTTTCTCAGCTATCGCGCCGCCATGTCACGGTAGTGCTCTCTGGAGAGGGTGCAGATGAGTTATTTGCAGGGTATAGCAATTACGGCAAGCGGCTGAAAGAAGCACCTCAATGCGCAAAATTGGGCAGTAAGTTCTCACCCCTTCCTTGGATCTATCCCTATCTTCCTGTGCAATTGCGCAAAAATCGATTGATCAAGGCGGCAGCGCGTCCGTTGTCACGGCGTTACACGACAATCCCTAATTTATTTGACAGAGAAACCCATTCGTCCATTCTTTCTAAAGCCTTTCTTGCCCAACAATCCTATGGACTTGAATACTTAGCAGAGTCTTACTACAACTTGTGTGATTCAAGCGACTATCTAGATCGGATGTTGCATATCGATATGAAATTATGGTTAGCCGATGATTTGCTGACCAAGATGGATCGAGCTTCGATGGCCTATTCTTTAGAAGCACGCGTGCCTTATCTCGATCACCGCTTGGTTGAATTTGCAGCGCGATTACCGAGCCATATGAAATGGCGAGGAACAACAAGCAAGTACTTGCTCAAACAGTTGGCCGAGAAGAAAGGATACCTTCCTCGAGAGATCATCCATCGTTCTAAGCAAGGGTTTGTACTGCCTTTGCGCGAGTGGTTAGCAGGAGATCTCAAACCTCTTTTAGACGACGCTTGCTCCACTTTAAAAGATAGAAATCTATTTCGACCGGGATTCATCGAGCGGTTGCGTAAGGAAGAGGCAAATCGCACGCGTCTTCATGCGACGAGGTTATGGTCTCTTCTCATCTTAGAGTTGTGGTTCCGGCGGTATTCTCCCCAGTTCACCTGTCATTCTGATTGTTTAAAATAACTTATTACCTTATTTCTGGTTAAAAAAGGAGTGAGGTCATGGGTAAACGCTCGATTGGAAAGATCAGTCTCTTGTTCACAGCAATTGGGGGGATTATCGGGTCTGGTTGGTTATTTGGACCCTACTATGCCTCTCAAGCAGCAGGTCCTGCATCCATACTCTCTTGGGTGATCGGCGGTGGATTAATGATGTTGATCGCTTTAACTTTTGCCGAGCTTTCTGCCATGTTGCCCATTGTAGGGGGAGTAGCGCGATTCTCCCATTTTAGCCATGGTACCTTTGTTAGTTTCACCATGAGTTGGTGTGGGTGGATCTCTTCCATTGTCGTAGCTCCGATTGAGACGATGGCTCTTTTGCAATACGCATCCACCTGGTTTCCCAATTTAGCTACTCGAGTAGGTACGACTCACGAACTCACCGGTCTTGGAATAGGGGTTGCCGCGGTGTTAATGCTCCTCATGTGTTGCATTAACGTTTGTGGCATGCGTTGGTTGACTAAAACTAACAACGGAATTGTCCTCTTTAAGATTGCCATTCCCGTTTTAACAGCGCTTGTCCTGATCGGTTCCCAATTTCACTTAGAGAATTTTACCTCTCAAGGATTTGCACCCTATGGCTTAAAAGGGATTTTAACCGCTTTACCAACAGCTGGGGTTATCTTTTCTTTCATTGGATACAGCCCGGCTATCATGTTAGCTGGTGAATCGAGAAATCCTCAAAGGAACATTCCGTTTGCGATCATAGGATCGTTGGTCGCTTGTATTATTCTCTATCTCTTGGTTCAATTTGCTTTCATCTTGGCTGTCAAACCAGAAATGATTGCCAACGGATGGAGTGCGATGAGTTTTACGGGAGATAGTGGACCTATTGCAGGACTTTCTCTTCAGCTCGGATTATTCTGGTTGGCGATCATCTTATTCATCGATGCTGTAGTCTCTCCTTTTGGAACTGCATTAATTTACACCTCTGCTTCTGCTCGAATGAATATCGCCATGAGTCAAAATGGCTACATGCCCTCCTTCATGCAGAAATTAACCTCTAACGGTTCCCCTCTAGTTGCCATTGCGATCAACTTCATTTTAGGGCTTTTGCTTTTCCTGCCTTTTCCTGGGTGGCAAAGCATGGTGACGTTCCTTATTTCAGCATTCATCATCTCTTATGCAGTAGGTCCTGTGGCTTGTTCTTCCCTTCGAAAAATCATGCCAGATGCCAAACGCCCTTTCAAATTGCCCTGCGAAAAATTCTTTGCCATCACCGCTTTTTACGTTTGCAATTTACTTGTTTTCTGGACGGGTTGGAGCACTCTATCTAAAATCCTCCTGACGATTGCCATTGGCTACGTCTTGCTAGCTCTCTTTAAATGCACAAAAAAAGGGCGCCCTTTGGACTTGAACATGCAATCTGGCTTATGGCTCTTTCCTTATTACATAGGCTTAGGGCTCATTTCCTATTTAGGAACCTTTGGAGAAGGGAAGAACATCCTGGGATTCGGATGGGATTTTCTCGTCATCTTTCTATTTTCCCTCGTGATTTATTACTTGTCTCAAGTTTCCATGATGAGACCTACAAAACCTTACGAGAAAAAAACCAAGGAACTCCCCGTTATCTAATTCTAAATGCCAAGTTTCGCCCTCATATCTTTTTGAGCTTCTAAGGGAATGTTCGTTAAAAGTAGTTCAAGTGATTTTAGCGATTTGAGAAGTTCTAGATGGGGAAGGCAATTAACAGTGATTCTTTGGCAAAGGTTTAGAGCAAGTGATTCTAGAGATTCGAGAGTTGTTAGATGGGCAAGGCTAGCATCTGTGATCTGGCACCCGGTTAGATCAAGTGATCTTAGAGATTTGAGAGTTCCTAGAAGGGGAAGGTCAGCATCTCTGATCATGCACCCGCCTAGATCAAGTGATTCTAGAGATTCTAGAGTTGTTAGATGGGCAAGGCCAGCACCTGTGATCCTAGTGCTCGTGTTGAGAGCAAGTGATCTTAGAGATTCGAAAGGTACTAGATGGGCAAGGTTATCATCTTTGAGCTGAGGGCACCTGCTTAGATTAAGTGAGCTTAAGAATGTCAGTTTTGATAGATGGGCAAGGCCTGCACCTGTGATATAATAGCACCCGCTTAGATTAAGTGAGCTTAAGAATGTCAGTTTTGATAGATGGGCAAGGCCAGCATCTGTGATATTAGAAGCAAATAGATTGATAGATGTAATGTGAGCACCCTTTGCTATTTCTCGATCAAGAATTTCTTTAAGTTTTTTATCCGATAAATTGGGCCAGTCAGAAAGATCTAGACAGCCGTCGTTAATGAGAGGTAGCTTACGCCAATCTTGGCATACATGATGAAGGCGAGTAGTTATTTCTTGAGCAGGAAGGAAGCTTAATATACGTCCCAGAACGTCGCTAGAGATACCCTTTATGCCAGCAGGTACAGGCGCTGGCGCTTGTGAGCTTAGAGATGCGAGTAAAGAAGAGGCAAGCGTAGATGCTGAAGAGGTTAGCATAGACGCTGGCTGTTGTGAGTTTAGAGATGCGAGTAAAGATGGGGCAAGCCTAGACGCTGAAGAGGTTAGCATAGATGCTGGCTGTTGTGAGTTTAGAGATGCGAATAAAGATGGGGCAAGCCTAGACGCTGGCGCTGTCGGTAAAGGAGCAGGCACAGACGTTGGAGCTCTGTCTTCTAAGGTTAAAGGAACTAAGGATAGTGATGACATTGTTAAATCTCCTAATTATAATTATTAGTTGAATTCAAAAATCTAGCGCAACGACTGTTGTTAACGTTTTCATGTTAAATTATTATTACATATTAACTAAATCTTGAATTAAGCTCAAGATTTAAATTAACTATTATCACAAATGCAGCTGTTTGGTTCGCGATTTTATATAATAATAAATTTAAACTTGTTAAATGCCTCAAGGATGTAGTGTAAGAAGTTTTTTGAGTAAAAATTGAGCATTCTGATTTACGCCAAGACGCAATTGTGAAACGACTGTTCTGAGCTACGCTCAGAACAGTCCATTTTAAAAATAGATGTAATAAAATCCATCTATCTCTAAATGCCAAGTTTCGCCCTAATCTCTTTTTGAACTTCTAAGGGAATCTTCGTTAAAAGTAGTTCAAGTGATTTTAGAGATTTGAGAAGTTCTAGATGGGGAAGGCAATTAACAGTGAGTCTTTGGCAAAAGTTTAGAGCAAGTGATTCTAGAGATTCGAGAGTTGTTAGATGGGCAAGGCTAGCATCTGTGATCAGGCTCGCGGTTAGATCAAGTGATCTTAGAGATTTGAGAGTTCCTAGAAGGGCAAGGTCATCATCTCTGATCATGCACCCGCCTAGATCAAGTGATTCTAGAGATTCTAGAGTTGTTAGATGGGCAAGGCCAGCACCTGTGATCATAGTGCACATGTTGAGAGCAAGTGATCTTAGAGATTTGAGAGGTACTAGATGGACAAGGTCATCATTTTTGATACCATAGAACCCGATTAGATGAAGTGATCTTAGAGATGTGAGTTTTGATAGATGGGCAAGGCCAACACCTGTGATATGAATGTTCCCGTGTAGCTCAAGGGATCTTAGAGATGTGATATTTGATAGATGGAGAAGGCCATCATTTGTGATATTAGAAGCAAATAGATTGATAGAGGTAATGTGCGCACCCTTTGCTATTTCTCGATCAAGAATTTCTTTAAGTTTTTTATCCGATAACTTGGGCCGGTCAGAAAGATCTAGACAGCCGTTTTTGTCGACGAGAGATAGCTGACTCCAAGATTGGTTTACAAGAAGAGCTCCAATTCTGTCTCCCGTAGAAAGGAAGCCTAATATTGTATGGTTGAAAACGTCGCTAGAGATACCCTTTATGCCAGCAGGCACAGGGGCTGGCGCTTGTGAGCTTAGAGATGCGAGTAAAGAAGAGGCAAGCGTAGATGCTGAAGAGGTTAGCATAGACGCTGGCTGTTGTGAGTTTAGAGATGCGAGTAAAGATGGGGCAAGCCTAGACGCTGAAGA
>JABDFI010000033.1:10391-23693 GCA_013286595.1 Chlamydiota bacterium
GAGGCAAGCGTAGATGCTGAAGAGGTTAGCATAGACGCTGGCTGTTGTGAGTTTAGAGATGCGAGTAAAGATGGGGCAAGCCTAGACGCTGAAGATGTAAGCACAGACGTTGGAGCTCTCTCTTCTAAAGTTAAAGGAGCTAAGGATAGTGATGATATTGACGACATTGTTAAATTTCCTAATTATAATTGTTGTATATATTTTTTTTATTTAAAGATTAGAATCTTTTTACATTTTAATTGTAAATTTTTATTATATATGTAATTTTATTTTATTTCAAGATTAAATTTTTTATATGCGTTTTTTTTTAAAAAATGTTACCTTTTGACGACCAGGCAAGGAAATTTAAGGGATGTACTTCTGTGCAAGGTGAGAAAATGCTTGAATTTGCGTTTTTTGCCAGGTTGAATCGCGCTGCAATTCCTCTGCCATGAGTGCTGCAACGCGAGGAGCTATCTCGATGCTCACTCGCGCATCTAAAAAGAGCCCGCGTGTTCTTCTAGCTAAAACATCTTCAACTGTCCTTGCCATCTCTTGGCGAACGGCCCAGATGACTTGAGCTTCGATAAAGGGAAGTTGTGCATGTAGCAGATTACCATACGTGGGATTGGATGCAATGAGTGCATGCAGATGGTGTGCTTCAGATCCGTAAGGAGCATCCCACGAAAAATTCTGTTCAGTTTCCCATCCATGTAAACGAAGATGAGGTGTGACACAAGAGCGTTTATCAAGGCGAGCTACTTCTTGAGCCTTATTGATCACATCTTCTCCCATTTTGCGGTAAGTGGTCCACTTGCCACCAGCGATGGTGATCAATCCAGAAGGGTTAACGATGATCACATGTTCGCGAGACACACTGGCTGTTCCTGCGATCCGTTTAGGTTTGACGAGGGGTCGCAATCCTACGAATACGCTTAAGATGTCGCTTCGCTGCGGATGTTGTGAGAGATAGCGGCCTGCTGTATTCAATAAAAAATCGATCTCTTGTTCTTGAGGAAGGGGGTCGAGTTGGGGATGTCGAATTGAAGTGTCTGTGGTGCCTATCAGTACGTGATCTTGCCAAGGAATGAGAAAGACGACCCGTTTATCTTCGGTATGAGGCACTAAGATGGCCGTATTTCCTGGTAAAAACGAGCGATCTAGGACAAGGTGGATGCCTTGACTGGGGGCAATGATTTTTTGTGCATTGGGAACATCCATTCTCAAGATCTCATCTGAAAAGACCCCAGTTGCATTGATGACGCATTTTCCCTCAACAGACAGGATCTGATCTGTTTCTAGGTCGCGCAGATTCACACCGGCGATCAAATCTCCCTTTTTGATTAAGCTTTCCACTTTGCAGTAGTTGAGTAGACAAGCGCCTTGAATAGCTGCTGTTTGAGCTAACGTGATCGCAAGGCGCGCATCATCAAATTGAGCATCGTAATAAACAATCCCCCCTTTGAGTCCTGAGCTTTCCAAGGTAGGTATTAGAGAAAGAGCTTTTATTTTGGAAAGGGTGTAAGAGGGTTTTAATCCCAGTTTTCCGGCGAGTAAATCGTAGATCTTGAGCCCGATTCCGTAAAACGGTTTTTCCCACCAGTGGTAAGCGGGGACAAGCAGGGGAAGATGATGTACAAGATGGGGTGCGTTGCGACATAAGAGTCCTCGTTCATGAAGTGCTTCGATGACAAGAGAGAGATTGCCTTGTTGTAGATAGCGCACGCCGCCGTGGATGAGCTTGGTGCTACGACTCGATGTTCCTTTTGCAAAATCGCTTTGTTCGATGAGCAGCGTTTGATAGCCTCGCGAAGCCGCATCGACAGCAGCCCCAAGTCCCGTGGCTCCGCCGCCGATGATGATGATATCCCACGGTTGAGTTGCTTGTTTTAACATGGACAGCATCTCATCGCGATTCATAGGGGCCTATCTTTCCATTGCTGCATCAGTTGAATGGCGTTTTTCCATTTGATCGTTTTGCGATGAAGATCCTCTTGGCTCAGTTGAGGAACAAAGGTGCGTTCTAGCTGCCAAAATGAGGTGATTTCTGTGTCTTTTGGCCAAAAATCAACGCTTAAACCTGCTAAATACGCGGCTCCTAAAGCGGTGAGTTCGGATACTTTTGGCCTTAAGACGGGAATTTCTAATAGATCAGCTTGGATTTGCATGAGCAAGTTGTCTTTAACAGCACCCCCATCGACTCGTAATTCTTTAATCGCCGTCTGCGCATCCTGCTCCATCGCTTTGAGCACGTCCACAACTTGGTGAGCGATTCCCTCTAGTGCTGCACGTGCAATGTGTCCCGTTGTTGTGCCACGTGTTAAGCCAAATAATGTTCCTCGCGCGTAAGGATCCCAATGGGGTGCGCCTAGTCCTGTGAAAGCTGGAATAAAGTAGACACCTCCGTTATCGGAAACTGTTGAGGCAAGGGCTTCGATTTCTTGTGAGGTTTTGATGATGCCTAAATTATCGCGTAGCCATTGTACGACCGCGCCTCCCATGAACACGCTACCTTCTAAAGCGTAATGCACATCGGTGCCAATCTGATAGGCGATTGTCGTGAGTAAATGGTTCTTGGAATGAACTGCTTTTTTTCCTGTATTCATCAAGAGAAAACAGCCTGTGCCATATGTTGTCTTTGCCATTCCTGAATTTAAACAACCTTGTCCCACTAAGGCAGCTTGTTGGTCGCCTGCGATGCCACTAATGACAATAGAATTTGTGGCATGTCCGTAAACTTCACTGGAACTTTTTACCTCGGGTAAGATCTCACGAGGAATGTCTAGAATGTCTAATAGTTCTTGATCCCATTGGAGTGTATGAATGTTATAGATCAAGGTGCGTGAGGCGTTTGTCACATCTGTGACGTGGCATGCTCCTTCTGTCAATTTCCAGACGAGCCAGCTGTCGACGGTGCCGAAAGCAAGTTCTCCCCGGCGAGCTTTTTCCAACGCTCCGGGTACATGGTGCAAGAGCCAATGGATCTTTGTCCCTGAGAAATAGGGATCGAGTAATAATCCGGTTTTTTCTTGAAAAAGCGTTTCTAGTCCTTTCTGTTTAAACTGCTGACATAATTCGGTTGTGCGCCTGTCTTGCCAGACGATGGCAGGTGCAATTGGTATTCCCGTCTTGCGTTCCCAAAGGATCGTCGTTTCTCGTTGATTGGTGATGCCAATTGCAGCTACATACTTCGAGGTGACACCAGCTTTTGCTAGAACCTCTTCCATCACACCCACTTGAGAAGACCAGATTTCCATCGGGTCGTGTTCGACCCAACCGGGCTGGGGAAAATACTGCTTGAATTCTTTTTGCGCAACAGCGTGGATAGAACCTTGCTGATTGAACAGCAAAGCGCGTGAACTTGTAGTTCCTTGATCTAAGGCGAGAAGGTAGCGCATATCCTTTCTATCCACTTTTTTGTTTTTGTAGTCATCAATAATTTAATATATGGTTATTTCAAACAGAGAGGGTAATTATGTCCATTGTGATTGCAGAACTGATTGGAACGTTCTTATTGGTTTTATTGGGAAATGGTGTGGTGGCCAACGTCTTGCTCACGCGCAGTAAAGGTCATAGTGGGGGATGGATTAGTATTACAGCAGGTTGGGGCTTTGCTGTAGCTATCGCTGTGTATGCGACGGGATGGATCAGCGGAGGCCATTTTAATCCCGCTGTGACGTTAGGGTTTGTTATTTCTGATATCACACCTCTTAAGCTTGTTCCCTATTACCTCATGGGGCAATTTGCAGGGGCCATGCTGGGCGCTCTTGCTGTATGGCTTTGCTATTTCCCCCATTGGGAAAAAACGGAAAGCCCTCAACTGAAACTCTTATGTTTTGCTACCGATCCCGCAATTCGCCGCACTTCATGGAATTTAGTGACAGAAATCATAGGCACAGCGGTTTTGTTAGTGGGTGTATTAGCCATTTTTAATGAACACAACGGGATATCGAGGGGATTTGGTCCGTATGCCGTGGGGATTCTTGTATTCAGCATAGGGCTTTCTTTGGGAGGTCCCACGGGTTATGCCATCAACCCAGCGCGCGATCTCGGCCCACGCATCATGTATTCTCTTTTGCCCATTCAAGGAAAGGGCTCAGCAGATTGGCGCTATGCGTGGGTTCCCGTCATCGGGCCACTGATTGGATCGATCCTTGGCACTCTTCTTTACAAATGGTGTATTGAAAACATGCCAGCTCTCAAAGCTCTAGTGATGATCGATTAGTAGGTTTGATTGAAATTGGAGAGTAGGCAAATGCTCGCGAAAAACAATGAACAAGAAGAAAGTGCGTGTGCATGGTTGATGGTTTGATATCGCCAAGGCAGGTGTCTATGCCTATGAGCCTACCCTGAATCAATTTGTCCTCATCGATGAGAAAGAAGCTCAGCTGATTTTAGCGCGCATGGGATGAAGATTTAACTCAAGGATTGATCCTTTGCCGCTTGTTTAGAACTTTCTCAATAGAACCGAACAAAGCGCTGCTTAAAAAGAATCTTCTACCTGATCAGTAAGAAATTATTTGATTTTTCTTGTTCTACGCCCATCGTGAATGAAATTTTTTGATGAGCAAAAATTTCATTCACGATGGGCATACATTTAGAATTACACTTATTTAATTTAAAGTAATAAATAACAATAATAAAAAATTTTAATCTTTAAATAAATGAAATTATAAAATATAATTCTGTTCACAATGGCAATTAGGAGATTTAATAATGTCATTACTAGGCTTAGTTACTTTAACTTTACAAGCGACAGAGCAGCCAGCGTCTGTGCCAGCCCCTTTACAAACTACATCTAAACACGCAACGACTGGCATACAGGCTATCCCTAGTGCTGTTTTCGGACGTATATTAAGCTTCCTTCCTGCTCAAGAAAAAACTCGCGTCCATCATGTATGCAAAGCTTGGCGTAATCTATCTCTCGTTAACGACGGCTGTCTAGATCTTTCTGGACTGCCCAGTTTATCGGATAGAGATCTTAAAACCATTCTTGATAAAGCAAGTGGTACTCGCATTACCTCTATCAATCTATCTAAGTGCAACATCACAGATGCTGGACTTGCCCATCTAGTAACTCTCACATCTCTAAGTTCACTCGATCTAAGCAGGTGCAGAAACATCACAGATGCTGGCCTTGCCCATCTAGTAACTCTCACACTCTTAAGTT
Source organism: Chlamydiota bacterium (assembly GCA_013286595.1). Taxonomy (GTDB): domain Bacteria; phylum Chlamydiota; class Chlamydiia; order Chlamydiales; family Rhabdochlamydiaceae; genus JABDFI01. The sequence goes on from JABDFI010000033.1 coordinate 15,541, forward strand.
CACTCGATCTAAGCAGGTGCAGAAACATCACAGATGCTGGCCTTGCCCATCTAGTAACTCTTACATCTCTAAGATCGCTTAATCTCAAGGAGTGCATGAAAATCACAGATGCTGGCCTTGCCCATCTATCAAAACTCACACTCTTAAGATCCCTTAATCTATTCTTGTGCCGTCAGATTACAGATGCTGGCCTTGCCCATCTAATAACTCTCACACTCTTAAGCTCACTTGATCTAAGCGGGTGCAATGTGATTACAGATGCTGGGCTTGCCCATCTATCAAAACTCACACTCTTAAGCTCACTAGAGCTAAGCGATTGCGCATACATCACAGATGCTGGCCTTGCCCATCTAATAACTCTCACGCTCTTAAGCTCACTTAATCTAAGCGCGTGCGATGAGATTACAGATGCTGGCCTTGCCCATCTATCAAAACTCACATTTTTAAGCTCACTAGATCTAAGCTTGTGCAGAGACATCACAGATGCTGGCCTTACCCATCTAGTAACTCTCACACTCTTAAGTTCACTTAATCTAAGCGGGTGCACTGAGATTACAGACGATGGCCTTGACCATCTAGTAACTCTCACACTCTTAAGTTCACTTGATCTAAGCGCGTGCAATGTGATTACAGATGCTGGGCTTGCCCATCTATCAAAACTCTCATCTCTAAACTCACTAGATTTAAACTTTGCCAGAAACATCACAGATGCTGGACTTGCCCATCTATCAAAACTCTCATCTCTAAGTTTTCTAAATCTATGCTGGTGCATAAAAATCACAGATGCTGGGCTTGCCCATCTATCAAAACTCACACTCTTAAGATCCCTTAAACTAGATGATTCTGGGATTACCTCAGATGCTGCAAAAGCTTTTAAGGCGAAACTGAGCATTCAGAGATAGAATGGATTATTAACCCAACTTGCCCCCTATCCTCCTTTATCCGCGAGCTGCGACAGGCAATCTGCTGCGCTTCGTTCGTCGCCAAGGTGAACTACCTTGGCTTCCTCACGAATCTTGCATCTTACCTATCTCGCTTACGCGTCTAAGGGAGGATAGGGGGCAAGTTGGGTTATTAGACTTTTCTGGGTCGGGGAGTTTTGCAACTGCCTCTAAAGTTAACGCAAGCACTTGTTATTTTGAAAAATTATCACGTCCAGCCCTTTTTGAAGGTAGGCGCCTTGCCCATGATGCGGGAAAAAGCGTCTCTAAAGCCACTACCCGATTCGTAAAATGCGGTTGAAGACGTCATATCTAGTGTTCATCTTAAAGTGAATGGATAATCAAAATTGGAGAGTATGCAAATGCTCGCGAAAAACTTTGCAAAACGGGTATTATTGACCAAGAGTGAATATGAAGGAAGAATATGAGAAAACTCATTCAAGGTATTGTTGATTTTAGACAAAATCAGACCGAAGAGAGTCGCAATCTTTTTGCCAAATTAGCTTTAGGACAGACTCCTGATGTGCTTTTTATTGCATGCTCTGATAGTCGTGTTGTGCCCAATCTATTTGCCTCAACCAACCCAGGAGATCTCTTCGTAGTGCGCAATATCGGCAATTTGATTCCACCTGTATCAGCTGAATCTCAAGAAGTGAGTGCTCAGGCAGCAATCGAGTTTTCTATTTTTTCGTTGAATATTTCCGATATTATCATCTGTGGTCACTCTGAATGTGGTGCCATGAAAGCACTTTCTCAAGGTTTAGATAATCCATGCTGTTCCCATCTGGCTTCTTGGTTGAAGTTTGGAGAAGAAGCATTGCACAAAGTGAGAAACGGTGTTGTGATCACTCCTGATCTGTCAGAGCACAATCAGATTTCTCAGGTTAATGTATTACAGCAGATGGAGCATGTGATGAGCTATCCGTTCATCCAAGAGAGAATGAACAAGAAGAAAGTGCGTGTGCATGGTTGGTGGTTTGATATCGCCAAGGCAGATGTCTACGCCTATGAGCCTACCCTGAATCAATTTGTCCTCATCGATGAGAAAGAAGCTCAGCTGATTTTAGCGCGCATGGGATGAAGATTTAACGCAAGGATTGATCCTTTGCCGCTCGTTTAGAGCTTTCCCAATAGAACCGAAGAAAGCGCTGCTTAAAGAGGCAATTGCAAAACTCTACGCCACAGCAAAAGCGCCCTTTTGAGCCATTTTGCCACTCCATCCCCGAGCCTTACTCGCTTGGAATATGTGCTCGGGGGGATGGGGCACGGCCGCTTAAGCGGTTGTTAAGTTTTTAATTTAAAGTAATAAATGACAATAATAAAAAAATTTTAATATTTAAATAAATGAAATTATAAAATATAATTCTATTCATAATCGCAATTAGGAGGTTTAATAATGTCATTACTAGGCTTAGTTACTTTAACTTTACAAGCGACAGAGCAGCCAGCATCTGTGCCAGCCCCTTCACAAACTACACTTAAACACGCAACGACTGGCATACAGGCTATCCCTAGTGACATTTTCGGACGTATATTAAGCTTCCTTCCTGCTCAAGAAAAAACTCGCGTTCATCATGTATGCAAAGCTTGGCGTAACCTATCTCTCGTTAACGACGGCTGTCTAGATCTTTCTGGACTGCCCAATTTATCGGATAGAGATTTAAAAACCATTCTTGATAAAGCAAGTGGTACTCGCATTACCTCTATCAATCTATCTAAGTGCACAAACATCACAGATGCTGGGCTTGCCCATCTAGTAACTCTCACATCTTTAAGCTCACTTAAGCTAAGCTGGTGCAAAAACATCACAGATGCTGGCCTTGCCCATCTATCAAAACTCACACTCTTAAGCTCACTTAATCTAAGCGGGTGCACAAACATCACAGATGCTGGGCTTGCCCATCTATCAAAACTTACACTCTTAAGCTCACTTGATCTAAGCTGGTGCACAAACATCACAGATGCTGGGCTTGCCCATCTAGTAACTCTTACACTCTTAAGCTCACTTAATCTATACTACTGCACAAACATCACAAATGCTGGCCTTGCCCATCTAGTAACTCTTACACTCTTAAGCTCACTAGATCTAAGCTTGTGCAGAAACATCACAGATGCTGGCGTTGCCTATCTATCAAAACTCACACTCTTAAGCTCACTTAATCTATATTACTGCACAAACATCACAGATGCTGGGCTTGCCCATCTATCAAAACTTACACTCTTAAGCTCACTAGATCTAAGCTGGTGCACAAACATCACAGATGTTGGCCTTGCCCATCTAACAAAACTCACACTCTTAAGCTCACTTAATCTAAGAGGATGCGGAGACGTCACAGATGATGGCCTTGCCCATCTATCAAAACTCACACTCTTAAGCTCACTTAATCTAAGCGAGTGCATAAACATAAACATCACAGATGCTGGCCTTGCCCATCTATCAAAACTCACACTCTTAAGCTCACTTAATCTACACAACTGCATAAACATCACAGATGCTGGCCTTGCCCATCTAGTAACTCTCACACTCTTAAGCTCACTTAATCTAAGCGGGTGCGAAGAGATTACAGATGAAGGCCTTACCCATCTAGTAACTCTCACACTCTTAAGCTCACTTAATCTAAGCGGGTGCGAAGAGATTACAGATGAAGGCCTTACACATCTAGTAACTCTCACACTCTTAAGCTCACTTAATCTAAGCGGGTGCGAAGTGATTACAGATGAAGGCCTTGCCCATTTAGTAACTCTCAAATTCTTAAGCTCACTTAAGCTAAGCGGGTGCCCATACATCACAGATGCTGGCCTTGCCCATCTATCAAAACTCACACTCTTAAGCTCACTTAATCTAAGCAACTGCAGAGACATCACAGATGCTGGCCTTGCCCATCTATCAAAACTCACACTCTTAAGCTCACTTAATCTAAGCAACTGCAGAGACATCACAGATGCTGGCCTTGCCCATCTATCAAAACTCACACTCTTAAGCTCACTTAATCTAAGCAACTGCAGAGACATCACAGATGCTGGCCTTGCCCATCTATCAAAACGCACACTCTTAAGCTCACTAGATCTAAGCGGGTGCAATGAGATTACAGATGCTGGCCTTGCCCATCTATCAAAACTCTCATGTCTAAACTCACTAGATCTAAGCTTTGCCAGAAACATCACAGAGGCAGGCCTTGCCCATCTATCAAAACTCACACTCTTAAGCTCACTTAATCTAACAGGGTGCAATGAGATTACAGATGCTGGCCTTGCTCATCTAGTAACTCTCACATTCTTAAGCTCACTTAATCTAAGCTACTGTCCAAAAATAGGAGATGCTAGCCTTGCCCATCTATCAAAACTCTCATCTCTAATCTTACTTAAACTAGATGATTCGGGGATTACCTTAGATGCTGCAATAGCTTTTAAGGCGAAAATGGGCATTCTGAGATAGTTTTCTTGTTCTACATTTAGAATTACACTTCTTTAATTTAAATCAATAAACAGCAAAAAAAATTTAATATTTAAATAAAATCAGATTGTAAATATAATAATAATCAAAATTATGAGATTAAACAATGTCATTATCAGGCTTAGTTACTTTAACTTTACAAGCGACAGCGCAGCCAGCGTCTGTGCCAGCTCCTTCACAAACTACACCTAAAAACGCAACGACTGGCATACAGGCTATCCCTAGTGCTGTTTTTGGACGTATATTAAGCTTCCTTCCTGCTAAAGAAAAAGCTCTCGTTGTCCATCATGTATGCCGAGAGTGGCGTAACCTATCTCTTGTTAATGACGGTTGTCTAGATCTTTCTGGACTGCCCCATTTATCGGATAGCGGTCTTAAAACCATTCTTGATAAAGCAAGTGGTACTCGCATTACCTCTATCAATCTATCTATTTGCCAGAACATCACAGATGCTGGCCTTGCCCATCTAGTAACTCTCCCATCTATAAGCTCACTTGATCTAAGCGGGTGCTATAAGATTACAGATGCCGGCCTTACTCATCTATCAAAACTCACACTCTTAAGCTCACTTGATCTAAGCGGGTGCACCAAGATCACAGATGCCGGCCTTGCCGATCTATCAAAACTCACACTCTTAAGCTCACTTATTCTAAGTGGGTGCTATGAGACCACAGATGCCGGCCTTACCGATCTATCAAAACTCACACTCTTAAGCTCACTTAATCTAAGAGAGTGCTCTAAGATCACAGATGCTGGCCTTGCTCATCTAGAAACTCTCACATCTTTAAGCTCACTTAATCTCAGCGCGTGCAGAAACATCACAGATGTTGGCCTTGCCCATCTAATAACTCTCACACTTTTAAACTCACTTAATTTAACAGAGTGCAGTGAAATTACAGATGCTGGTCTTGCTCATCTAGAAACTTTCAGACTCTTAAGCTCTCTTAATCTAAGCTGGTGCACAAACATCACAGATGCTGGCCTTGCCCATCTAGTAACTCTCACATCTTTAAGCTCACTTAAGCTAAGCTGGTGCAAAAACATCACAGATGCTGGCCTTGCCCATTTAGTAACTCTCACACTCTTAAGCTCACTTAATCTAAGCATGTGCTATGAGATCACGGGTGCTGGCCTTGCGCATCTATCAAAACTAACACTGTTAAGCTCACTTGATCTAAGCGGGTGCTATAAGATCAAAGATGCTGGGCTTGCCCATCTAGAAACTCTTACACTCTTAAGCTCACTTAATCTGAGAGAGTGCTATAAGATCACAGATGCTGGCCTTGCCCAGGCAAAAACTTTTAAGGCGAAGCTGCGCATTCGGAGATAGAATCTAAGAAATCTAATGCTTCTTCTCGTGGTTGAGCAGCCATTGTTTGCGAGAAAGTCCTCCAGCATAACCTCCTAATTCTCCATTGGAATTAATCACGCGATGGCAAGGGATGATGATAGCTAGTTGATTGGCTCCATTGGCTTGAGCGACAGCGCGACAGGCAGATGGACGACCAATTAAGCGGGCAAGCTCTAAGTAAGAGCGCGTAGATCCCCTCGGGATTTTTTTTAATTCTTCCCAAACTCGACGTTGAAAAGCAGATCCTAAAATAGCCAGTGGCGTGGCAAATTCTTGAAGAATGCCTTTAAAGTATGCTTTCAATTCATGTTCAATCGAATCAATGGGAGGCGTGCGACCTGGGATGATCGCGGCTTTTAACTTATGGCGCATCCGTTCAATTTCCCGTTCTAAACCTCGACGATCGACAAATTCAAGCAGGTAAAGTGCTTGCTCATCAGCGATCGCGAGCATGGGGCCAAGAGGCGTATCGAGCCAGGCTGCTTTGAGCACGCTATTTTGACCCCGTAAAAGAAGAGCCCTTCGTAAGCAGAGTTTTTATCGAGCAAGGCTTTGTAATAACCCAACTTGCCCCCTATTCTCCTTTATCCGCGAGCTGCGACAGGCAATCTGCTGCGCTTCGTTCGTCGCCAAGGTGAACTACCTTGGCTTCCTCACGAATCTTGCATCTTACCTATCTCGCTTACGCGTCTAAGGGAGGATAGGGGGCAAGTTGGGTTAATACTTTTTTTGATTCGCAGCAGAAATCATGAGTACCTCTAGATTTCTTTTCATTATAATGGGTAGGGAAGAATCCTGCCGCCGAAATTAAGGCATCCATTTTTTTTGTGTTTGACGAGCTAAATCTAAGAAAAGGGTAGGTTCTAGGTTGTCTTCTACGCACCAACAAGCGGCTAAAATGAGATGGACATAGTAGCACTTAATCAGTTGATCGCGGGGATAGCCAAAGTAAGTGGCTAAGAAAGGAATATCGTGTTCGAGATCTTCGATGCAAGCCCACAGTTCATGAAGGGGGTGGCCAATTACTCCCTTGGGATCGATCACTAACCACTCCTTTCCATGGGATAAGATATTGTCTTGATGGAGATCGCCATGCAAGAGAATAGAGGGGCTCGAAGGGGGTAGGGATTTTTTGTATGTTCTTGCAAGGTGCAATTGCTCGTGGGGAATGTTCCAGTCTTTGTCCAAAGCTGCTAGCCATGTATCCATGTGGGGAAATTTACCCGGTTGAGGGATAGGAGCCTGATGCAATCTTTTGATCACATCACAAGTGATCTCAATGGCCTTGGGTTGATTTTTGAGTTTAACTCCTGAAAGGGCCCTTTGTAATAATAGGGCATTTTCGTCGTGCTCCACTAAAGCGACGGTCCCATATCCTGCAAACGCTTTCAGTGCTTGCTCTTCGTGTTCACTTTCGACACAGAGTTTGAGGACTACAGGAAGATCTCCTTGGAATCCCGACATCACATAATTATAGGTCAACTCGCTATATGGTTGAAGATCTCTAAGTCCCCATGTGCGTTTCCATCGCTCGATTTCCTGTGGCAATGTGGCAAGCCACGCTTTGCCCTTGTCTCCAAATGTGTTGAGGATGTTGTACTCAAAAGTAGAGAAAGGCTGATTCATCTTAAATACCAGCCGTCTCTTTGGTATCAAGTGTAAGAAGGGGATTGGTATCTTTAAGTCGTTTTTTAACTTTTTTGATTGGTTCATCAGGTGGAATATTTTCGGGGAGCGTACCGCCGATTTCTTCAATTATTGTACGTATGCCGATCATTTTGTCGGCGCCGACAAAATGTTTATCTGGCTCGTTTCCAGACTGTTTGCAAGAAGAGATTGCTTTTTTAATGGTTTTTTCAAACTTCCTCCATTCAGTATACCCCAAACATGGTTGGAGTTCTCTGGCGCCCCAATATTCTATGCCATGTTCATTGAGTTGTTTAAGGGATTCGAAGGATAAGTTATGAGTGACGGGCTTGGTATCCTCAGATTCTTGCATATCAGACCTTGGGGGAAAAAGAATTTTTTATTAGAAGCAGAATAGCTGACAATTGATATATTCAGCAAATGCCTTGTGTCTGTATCTCGTCATCAAAGTATTTTATAAAAAAGGTTTTGGTGAGTTTTGGATTTTTTTTATTTTCCCTTACACACTCAACAGTAAAACCACATTTCTTGTAAAATCCTGGTGCTGAAAATGCACTTGTAACGAGATTGATATTATTGAATCCTTTGCCTTTGAAATGATTTTCGAGTGCCTGCAGTAATTTTTTCCCGTAGCCTTTCCCGCGAAAAGGCTTGTAGACCCACATATCATCAATATACACTTCTGAAAATGCAGTGAAGGTATTGAGAACACCAAGAATCTGTCTTTTTTCATCCCTAAGAATAACCGCAAATCTTTTGT
>JABDFI010000034.1 GCA_013286595.1 Chlamydiota bacterium
CTCAAGCCAGCTTCTAATTTTTGGACATATTTAGTACATATAGACTTATATTTAGGTTTGACGCCATCTAGTTCCTCTCTAAAAATGCTCACTGCCTTTCTTAAATAATCAAGCGCTGTAGTGAATCGCTTGGATTTGTTTTCAATTTCTGCAAGATTAATCAGTGTTTGAGCCAGTTTTTTATTTGAGCCCAAGTTCTTGTTATACGGTTGATCAAACTTCTCTACTATCTCACGTAGTTTGGGTGTTATTTTCAGCCCCGTCCTTTGTAGTTCAGGTATTATTTCTTTTCTTGTCACGCGAGGAAGCTTTGAAGCGATCTTTTCAGAAAGCTGTTGAAATTGTCTAAATGCTGCATCTGAGACACAAAAAGGGCCTTCTGGTTGGAGTTCGTCGTAATCTTTTGCAATGGGAAGGCCGTCTTCTTCATTGTTATTGTTCCAGAAGTATTTGGTTATTAGACCCCACGCAGTCACGATTTCCCTAGACAGAGTTTGATTAAAGTCTCTACCCTGACATTTGTCATAGGCACCCGAAACAAGGATTAAGACTATAGGAAGCACGGTCAGCAAAAAAGGAAGGAGTATCTTGGCTGCAAGGATGGAAATACCCAATGCCGTAGCTAGCCAGCCTATGGGATTTGAAAGCAAAACTAAAGTACAAACAATGACAGTGACGGTTATTGCAAGGATTTTGAAAGTACGAGAATTTAGTACGCTTATAATAGTTTGTCCCACCGAATTTATGGTGTCTGTCCAGGTATCTCTCTCTTTAAGGATACTGATAGGGGTTTGCCCTTGTATGTGGGGTGATGGTGATACTTTAGAAGCCATAATTATCCAATGTTGTTTTATTTCTCTTTTAATAGTTTTATTTTATAATAAAAATTATAATAATTACAATTTAAATTTGAATATTTTTAATTTAAATGTTTTAAAAATTTAGATGTTTGATTATGAGTGAGTTGTGATAAAATTAGATGTGGTTGATTATTAAGTGGATAGGTAAAAGTACTGCTTTCCTCGATGTTTCACTTTTATGCTCTGCCTGACAAGCAGCGCGTGCAGATTCTAATTAAAGAGGCAGGCAAACTCACCGCCACAGCTAAATTGCCCTTTTGAGCCATTTTGCCACCCCATCCCCGAAGCCCTACTCGCTCGGAGTATGTGTGCCTCGGGGATGGGGCCAGAGGCTGCTCAAGCGGCTGGCAAACTGACTCAAAATCATCGATTTTTCTGGGTCGGGGAGTTTTGCAACTGCCTCTAAAGTGATATTACACCTTCTTCTATGGCACCTTAGGGGGCGGATGGGGCTTCCTCTCGACTCATTAACTCCCATTCGCCTAGGATACTTTCTAACATAGCGATATTGTCGGTGCATTTTTTCTTTTTACCCGAAGAAACACCTTCCAATTCCTCTTTAAAAATGGCCACTGCAGCGCTTAAATACCCAAGTGCAGTGGGGAATCGATAGGATTCGTTTTCAATCTGTGCAATGCTTATCATCTCTTTAGCTTTTAATTTATTGGACCCTATGTAGGTATTATACGGATCAGGAAGGGGCGGGTCAGGTCGTTTATCTGTCAAGGCAGGAAGCAAGGAAATTACAACACGGCTTATGGTGATAAAATTATTAAAATCTGAAGCTGGAATGCGAAAGATGCCTTCAGGCCGCAGTGCATAATCTTCTGTAAAGGGAAGACTCTCTTCTCCCTCCACATCCTCTGGCGTCTTGGGTAGGCTGGATGATAAGGATAGGGGTTGAAGCCGAAGTGGGGTGACTTGATCATGTTGTGTAATCTGTTTTGCAGCTGGTAACTCGTGAGAATCACCATCTTCTTGATGTAAATCAATTTTTCTGGGAGTGCTACAGCAGCTACAACAAATAGATTTAATAAATGAAACGAAAGCTGATTCTGTTCTTATTTCAATGGACCTCGCTGAAGAAGTTGGGGGTGAAGGGAAATCAGCTGGTCTCTGTGCCTGAACTTTGGGAACTGACATAACAACCTCATCAAATTTCTAGAGAAATCCCTTAGCTTGATCTTTCAAATTCTTTCACCTTGTTTGCCAGTTGGTATATTTTCTTTTTTCCATCTTGCAATCTTAGCATTCATTTGTTTGATTTGTTTTTCTAGTTGAACCTGATCAACAGGCTTAACAACTCTAAGTTCATCCTGCATGAGTTGCAGGGCATCTTCAAGGTACTTGACAGCTGTAGAAAATCGATATTTATTATTTTCGTTTTCTGCAAGCGCAATGTACTCTCGAACTTTGTCTAATTGTGATTGAGGGGCAAGAGGTGACACTCCGTCCCCTTCATCTACCACAAGAGAGTCTTCTAAAGCGGCGAAATCATCTAAGATATCATCAAAATCATGGTACTTGATGTGATAGGGATGTTTTTTAGTCTTGGGCAAAGTAAGTACAGTGAGGGTGAGAGCGGAAGGTTCTGTGGTTCGAGGTGGTGATACGAAAGGGGCAGCTGCTTGTTTAACAGATCCGATAGTAAGTTCTTCAGGATAGGGAAAAGTAAGTGGAGTCATTCCAGGAGGTTCATCAGATTCTGTCGGGTCTTTTTTACGAATGCTACAACATTTAGGCGAGCTGAATAGGTTGTAAAACGCAGAAAAGAAACTCCAACCAACGGATTCTGTTCTTTGTTCAGCAGAGCCTTGTTGTCTTTCTATGTTTGTGTTTCTAGCAGATTGTATAGACTGGCTGCCTGGACGAACTGGTTGTGACATAATCACCTCACTTAAATTTAAAAAATTAAGTGTGTATTTTTAATAAATATTTGTCAAATCTTTATCAAATTTTTACAGAGTCTTCTGATGTTTTTTTTTGATTTGCTTCTTGTCTATCTAACCATCGATTTGTCCATTTGTTGGATGAGAAATATGCTCTGTTTGCTTTTCAATGGCCGCAAGGTCTCTTTTACTATTTGTTTGTGTAGTTTAAAGATAGGTTGTGGAGGCAATTGCAAAACTCTCCGACCCAGCAAAATCGCTCTTTTGAGCCGAAAACGGCGCTGGGGAATAGCCTTTATCAGGTTGTTGCGTTATATGAAGGGACAGGCACTGGCTATGCTGTCGGTTGTAAAGTTAAAGAAACTAATCCAGATAATGACATTGTTAAATCTTTTTAATTGTGATCTTGATTGTCAATGTTTTTGAATTCATTTGTGTATGTGAAATAAGTAGGAAGGAGCCTCACGGTCTCCCTCCTACTCGATCAATTTGCAAGGTATATCTCTAAGGCCCAGTTTCACCTTAAAAGCTTTTGCAGCCTCCAAAGTAATCCCCGAACCTAAGCAAAGCGCACTTAGAAATTTGAGAGTTACTAGATGGGCAAGGCCAGCATCTGTGATTTTAAAGCACCCTTTTAGATCAAGTGAGCTTAGAGATGAGAGTTTTGATAGATGGGCAAGGCCATCATCTGTGATGTTATAGCAGCAGCTTAGATCAAGTGAGCTTAGAGATGAGAGTTTTGATAGATGGGCAAGGCTACCATCTGTGATATTTCTGCTGCAGCCTCTTAGATCAAGTGATTTTAGAGAGGTGAGAGGTGCTAGTTGGGCAAGGCCAGCACCTGTGATCTTTTGGCACACGGCTAGAGTAAGTGAGCTTAGAGATGAGAGTTTTGATAGATGGGCAAGGCCAGCATCTGTGATGTTTTCGCAGGCTCCTAGAGTAAGTGAGCTTAGAGATGAGAGTTTTGATAGATGGGCAAGGCTAGCATCTGTGATATTTCTGCCGCAGCTTAGATCAAGTGAGCTTAGAGAGGTAAGTTTTGATAGATGGGCAAGGCCAGCATCTGTAATCTTTTGGTACACGGCTAGATTAAGTGAGCTTAGAGATGAGAGTTTTGATAGATGGGCAAGGCCAGCATCTGTGATGTTATCGCACCAGCCTAAATCAAGTGAGTTTAAGAGTGTGAGAGTTGCTAGGTAAGCAAGACCAGCATCTGTGATCTTCTTGCATGTTCTTAGATTAAGTGAGCTTAGAGATGTAAGAGTTATTAGATGGGCAAGGCCATCATCTGTGATGTTATGGCATGCTCTTAGAGTAAGTGAGCTTAGAGATGAGAGTTTTGATAGATGGGCAGCAAGGCCAGCATCTGTGATGTTATAGCAGCAGCTTAGATCAAGTGAGCTTAGAGATGAGAGTTTTGATAGATGGGCAAGGCCAGCATCTGTGATGTTATCGGATGCTCCTAGAGCAAGTGAGCTTAGAGATGTGAGAGTTGCTAGATGGGCAAGGCCAGCATCTGTGATCTTCCAGCAGCACCTGCTAAGATCAAGTGAGCTTAGAGATGTAAGAGTTATTAGATGGGCAAGGCCAGCATCTGTGATGTTTTGGCAGAATCTTAGATTGAGTGAGGTTAGAGATGTGAGAGTTCCTAGATGGGCAAGGCCAGCATCTGTGATGTTTTTGCAGTCTCGTAAGTCAAGTGAGCTTAGAGATGAGAGTTTTGATAGATGGGCAAGGCCAGCATCTGTGATATTTTCGCAGTCTCGTAAATCAAGTGAGCTTAGAGATGAGAGTTTTGATAGATGGGCAAGGCCAGCATCTGTGATGTTTTTGCATTTATATAGATTGACAGAGGTAATGCGAGTTCCACTTGCTTTATCAAGAATGGTTTTAAGAGTGCTATCCGATAAATTGGGCAGTTCAGAAAGATCTAGACAGCCATCGTTAACGAGAGATAGGTTATGCCAATCTTTGCATACATGATGGATGCGAGTTTTTTCTTGAACAGGAAGGAATCCTAATATACGTCCGAAAACGTCGCTAGGGATATTCTTTATGCCAGGCGTTACGCGTTTAGGTGTAATTTGTAAAGAAGCAAGTGCAGGAGCTGGCTGCTCTGTAGCTTGTAAAACAGACGGTGATTGCACTTTGGGCAGTCCTGAAAGAGTTAGACAGTCTTTATCGAGAGCCTTGCTAGGCATTGCGTCTTTAGATGTAGTTGGTGAAGGAGTAGATGAAGAGAGCAGTACAGACCCTGGCTGCGTTGTCATTTGTAAAGTTACAGGAACTAAGCCGGATAATGACATTGTTAAATCTCCTGATTGTAATTAGGGTTATGCTTATTATATTTAAAACGATACTTATTGAAAAATTAAAAATTATTTTAATTTACAGGCTAATCTGAAAAACAATTCTAAACATGGAATAAGAAAAATCAAATAATTCCCTACTAGTCAGCTAGAGGATTCTCTTTGAGCAGCGTTTTCTTCGATTCTATTGGGAAAGTTCCAAACGAGTGGCAAAGGATCTGTCTTTTGTGCGGCGTTAAAGCCTACATTCCTAGCCCTGTGAAATAAGTAGGAAGGAGCCTCACGGTCTCCCTCCTACTCGATCAATTTACAAGGTATATCTCTAAGGCCCAGTTTCACCCTAAAAGCTTTTGCAGCATCCAAAATAATCCCCGAATCCCTTAAGCAAAGCGCGCTTAGAAATGTGAGAGTTACTAGATGGTCAAGGCCAGCATCTGATAAAGTAAGTTTTCATGAAACTATCAAAAAAGATGATAATGGAGAGGAGCGTTTCGATAATTCAAAAAAAAATTATTCGTCAACTCTTTATTAAATTTTTACAGAAGCTTCTAATGGTTGGTTAGAAATTGCTGATTTGGGTATGGGATAAGCTTTGGGGGTGTTTATGAGGCTTTGTTCCGCGATCATAGGGCTTTTAATCGGGATAGGGGGACTTTCAGCTCAAGAGCCTTTATGGGTGATTGAGCAGGAGTTTGTCAAGTTGGGCAAACAAGAGGTGTATCAAAACTATAAAAAGGGGCAGTTGAAAGAGGCTAAATTCCCGGTGCTAGCTTTGCAGCAAATCGATGAAATGCAGTACATCTACTTGATTCCTGTGAGAGGTTTTGAGGGGTTGGGAACCTATTTTAAACAAACGCAAGACACCACATGGGATAAGAGCTTACTCAATTTTTCCGTGGAGAGCCTTCAACTGTATCTGGAGGAATGCTCGTTCATTCCTCAAGGCAAGGAAAGTTATCTCGCTTTTCCTTTTGTCTATTTCCATGTCTTTACGATCGATCCTGGTTATGAGGGAGCGATGGAAAAGCGGTTAAAGGCGCTCGTGCAAGAACAACGTGGCGCCGGTACGTGTTTTAGAACGTGGAAAGTGATCATGGGCGCAGATTTGCCTAAATACATTGTAGGCATTTTCTGCAATTCAGCAAAAGAAGGGGAAAGTCTCGAAGTGATTTCGGCAGAACTTAAAAATTCGCTGCGCAAAGAGAGCCATGGAATGGCTAAAGTTCTTCAGGAGTTGTCGACGCTAAATGGTAAGGAAAAAATATAAACTTGTTGAAGAATATCCTCAAACGGCCTATTTAAATTAGTAAACAAATAATTTTTTTTGGAGGAAAAGATGGCTTTGAAGGACACTATCCATACTTTGAAAGAGTTAATGTGTACGATGGGTGATGACTTAGAAAAAGTCAGTAGAGGCAATAAGGCTGCAGGTCAGCGTGTGAGAACGCATTCGATCAAATTTGCCAAGGTGGCCAAAATCTTTCGCAAAGAGTCGGTCTCTTCGATTAAAAAGGAAGAGAGTAAAAACAACAAAAAGTTCATCCGCACGCTGAAGAGGATGTCTCCGAACTAACGGCGTTTGTTGCTATAAAGGCGCCTATTTTTTGTTAGACTTTAGGTTCTGTCGATTTTCGGGTTCTTTTGAGCTGAGTTTTCGATTCTTTTTGCGGGGATGTATCTTTTTTCGTATACTATCCTCAAAAAAGAATCGAAAATCGGCCAAAATAATCCCGAAAATCGACGAGCCCTTAATTTCGAAAGAGGTCTATTCTACACGGCATGGATAATGAAGATGCTGTTGTACACATCAAAACTTTCAATAAAAAAGGCTGGGGCGTAGGGTCATCTTCCGCTGTTCCAGGAGCAGTTATTGAAGTGATCGGTGCTCTTCCTTCAGAGGAAGTGTTGGTCGAATTAGGACGCAAGCGCCGTCGCTGTTGTAAGGGCTTGCTCAAACAAGTGATTGTACCCTCTTCTAGTCGCGTGACAGCACGGTGCATTCACGTTCCTCAATGTGGTGGATGTGTCTGGCAGCAGATCGACTATGATCAACAAGTAAAATTAAAACAGGTCAAGTTAGCAAGCATTGTAGGCGCATTGTGCTCTGAAGGTGTGATGCAGCCCATTATTCCCTGCGATTCTCCTTGGGCTTATCGCAATAAAATGGAATTTTCCTTTTCTGAGAATAAAGCTGGTGAGAAATTTTTAGGATTGATCATCGCAGGTAGTCGGGGCCATGTGTTGAATTTGGAAGAATGTCATCTCGTTTCACCTTGGTTTATCGATGTCTTGAAACGTGTGAGAAACTGGTGGAACGAAAGTGATCTCAAAGCTTATCGCCTGGATGATTCTGGAGCGCTCCGCACGTTGATACTGCGCGAGGGCAAGCGAACAGGGGACAAACTGATCATGCTCACCGTCTCTGGAAATCCTACTTATGCGTTGAAAGAACGGGACATCAAAGAGTTTTTAAGCGCGGTAGCGAGCGATGTCAGGACAGAGCGCGTGAGTGTGTACTTACGGATCCAACAAGCTATCAGAGGCTCACCTACACAGTTTTTTGAAATCCATCTTTGTGGTCCCGATCACCTTCTTGAAACATGTCGAGTGAATGAGGAAGAATTCACTTTCAAAATAAGTCCCTCTTCTTTTTTTCAACCTAATACAGCTCAGGCGGAAAAACTGTATGCTGCAGCACGCAACATGATTGAGGGAAAGAAAAAGCACATCTTGGATCTCTATGCAGGAATTGCCACCTTGGGAATTGTCTGTGCTTCTCGCGCGGAGAAAGTGACGTCTATCGAGTTGAATCCTTATGCGGTGTTCGATGGAGAAAGCAACATCGAAACCAACGGGATTTCCAATGTCCACATTGTGTGTGGTGATGTCGGTAAGATACTCGCAGCGCTCAAGCTGAGAGATGATTGGGTGGCTCCAGATCTTGTCATCGTGGATCCCCCGCGCACAGGTTTAGATCCAGCAGCGTTAGAGGTGCTCAAAGAGATTGCTTCTCAAGAAATTCTTTACATCTCCTGTAATCCTGTCACGCAAGTGGCCAATATCCACGAGTTAGCTCTAGCTGGCTATAGCCTTAAGAAGTTGCAGCCTGTGGATCAGTTTCCCCATACGATTCACTTAGAAACGATCGCCCTTCTACAACGTACTTGAGGCGCTTTTTTACTTGATTTCTCCTGAATGATGAGGCAAGCTGGAGCTCATTCACTAGTAAACTACTTTTTGAGGATTTTAACATGAAAAAAACATTATTAGCTCTCGGCTGCGCATTGACAGCGGCGTTACCTGTCATGGCACAAGAAGGGGAAGCAGCTCCTGCTCGTCAAGGAAACATGATGCAGACCATGATCATGATTGGCGTAGCGATTGTTTTCTTTTACTTCATTCTGTGGCGTCCAGAGCAAAAACGTCGCAAGCAAATGGAAACCGTGCGTTCTTCGATGAAAAAAGGGGATAAAGTGACAGCAATGGGTCTAGTTGGAACCGTTCATAAAGTCATGGAAAACTCGGTCATCTTATCACTCTATGAAGGCGCAAAAGTTGAGGTCTTAAAAGCGGCTATTACTAATGTTGAACCTGCTTCAGATGACAAAGTCGAAAAAATCGAAGTCCACGATCCTCGTTAATTCTTAAGTTCACAAGAAACCTACATTTAGGTTTCTTGTGAAACATCAAGCAACAGATCTTCTTCTGCATCATTTTCCCGTAATGTTTGGGCGAGAGATTGTTCGTCAGCGCTAATTTTCATTTGGATTTCAAATTGTTCAATGAATAATTGCTGATGATGTTCTGACACTAATTTTGTCACTGTGGTGTAAAGTTTTTGACTGCGCTCAAAGGAGTTTAAGCCTTCAACCTTACCGAGTGTTTGTCTAATAGATTGCGGAAGCAGATTATAGAGTGTCTCGAGCTCTGCAGGAGGTTGTTTAGTTCCTAAGGATTCAAATTCAGAAGCTAAGTATTTCATGATATAGAGGTGGATGATCATGGCGCGTTCGGTATTAGTCGCTGGATGCGCTTGTTGATTTATAGGGGTTATTACAAGAAAAATATTCTCGCCAAATTGACAATCGTTGTTGTGGTTGAGCATGCCTAGTAACACATAAGTTTCAAAGTAGATTTTCCATTTAATCTGATCGGGTAAGAGATGAAATTGTTGTAAGAGCAATTCTGGAACGAAATTTAAAGAACCAATGCTAGCAAAAGATTCTGCCAGGGAGTATAGTTGCTTGATTGTTTCGGGGATGGTGATGGAGGCAGGAGAAGAAACAGGAGTTGGTTCTGTTGAATTTACTGGAGTGTCTTGAAGAGACAAAAAGGGGAGTTCGATGGAGGATCTAACTCGTTTGTACTTGTCAGGATCTATCGACGCCTCTGCTTTTGGCTCAGTTGCGGGCATGGCAGGTTTAGGTTCTAGTGGTTGTGGAGTAGCTGGTAATGTTACTGGTTGTGGTTGAATAGAAGGTTCTTCAGTAGGGGCCGGAGATTTTTTTTGTTTTAAACTCGATTGTTGTTGTGTCCAGAGAGCCTGATGAAAAATGGTTTTAACTGTCTCTTGGATCTTGTTCAATTCTTCTGGTTGTGCTGTGTCGAGAGATGCTTGTTTGTCAGTAGTAGGATCCGCTCCTTCTCGATGTACAGAGATCACCCCGTCTTGAAGTGTAATCTCAAGACGAATAGGTTCTGAACCAGTGGAGTCGAGCATCTCTTTAAAGTGGGTGGCAAAAAAAGAACTCTGGACTATTTCCGTGAAGCGCTGGACAAGAGTGTCTTTTGTTTCTATAGAACACGAAGGCAGCAAAGAAGTATACGTGCCCGGTTCAGTAGAGCTATATTCAAATGAGGTAATTTTATTTATTTTCAAAGTCATAATTAATCGCAAATTATTTTGTTGGTCATTAATAAGTTTATTCGCTTTTTATTTGTTAGTCAATGTTAAAAGTTTGTTTTTAATTTAGGGGAGAATGGGTGTTAAAAATTATTTTTTGGATCTGCATTTTTAATGTAAATTTTTTATTTGCTAAGGAAAGAGCGATCTACTTAACCCTCATGCACGATCCAGCTACATCCATGATGGTTCACTGGGTCCGAGAAGATGCCTTAGGGGTTCCTGAAATCGAATATAGGGTTCGTGGCGCGTCTCAATGGCTGTTTAAAGAGAGTTCTTATGGGCAAATAGCTGGCCGCACTCATAAATATACAGTAGAACTTATTGATCTTCAGCCTGATACGGTCTATGAATTTCGAATTGTGGGAAGTGAAGGTCTCCATCAATTCCGTACACTGCCCTTAACTCTTTCACGGGTAGTGGGGATTGTCATAGGTGGAGATGCTTTTGGCTCGCTTCAGATGTACCGGCAAATGAATGCTCAAGTCGCTTCCCTTTCGCCTGATTTTGTGGTCATAGGAGGGGATATTGCTTATGCGAATGGCACAATTAATATGTGGCAAGAGCGCAAGTATGCTCTCAATCGATGGCTAACCTTTTTTGAAGAATGGCAACGATCGATGGTCACGCCAGAGGGAAGGATGATTCCTCTAGTGCCTGTTGTGGGAAATCACGATGTTCGAAAATCTTCCACTGTTTTCTACAAAGAGTTTTTCGGTTTTCAGCCAGAAGAGACGTCCTATTTCTCTCTTGATGTCGGAAATTATTTGAGTTTGTTTCTTTTAGATACAGGACACATCCTTCCCATTGCAGGGCCGCAAACAGAGTGGTTAACACAAACCTTAGCCTCGCGAGAAGATCGCCTCTACACTATGGCTGTCTATCACGTAGGAGCCTATCCTTCTTATTATTCTTACAATGGCTCTGTGCCGGTTGAATTGAGGAGTAAGTGGGTGCCCCTCTTTGAACGCTATCATCTGCAGGCAGCTTTTGAGCATCATAGTCATGCCTATAAACGCACCTATCCTCTTAAAGGAGGAGTTGTTAATCCAGATGGCGTTCTGTACTTGGGAGATGGTTCCTGGGGGGTGCCTGCTCGCAAACCAAAAGGGGCATGGTATTTGGAAAAAGCAGAACAAAAAAATGCTGTCTTTTCCTTGTGTTTCTCACAGGATAGTTGTGAAATCACAGCAATTGATCCTAAGGGAAATCAAATCGATCATCTCACGATACAACCACACATCACTCACAAAAAAATGATATTGAGCGGAGCAGTGCCTTCGGTCACTGTAACGGAAAATAACATGTTTAAGGACTAGCAAGCAAAACGGAGATCAACGATAGAGTAAGGAAGGATCTTCATCTTCCCTTATCTATCGTTGATTCTCTTTACTTAATCTAAGAAAGATAAGCCGTCATCTTTTCAAGCACTTGGTTCGCTCGGTGGATGAAGGGAGAAAATCCAGCCGGATCTAGCTCTTTTTGAGAAAGAAGTGAGAGGTCATACAAGTGAAGGATCATCTCTTGCGCGAACTGTGGCTCCTTGTCTTTAAGATTGTAAATGGCATGGATGAGTTTATTATTGGTGTTGATGACGAAGGTGCGCTTTGGCGTAAACCCTGGCATAGAGGCTTGCTGAGTGAGCGCAAGAGTGTCTCGCATCCGTCGCATCCCTTCGTCGAGCACGACAAAGCCTGGGACGGTGTCACTTGATAAACTTTTTGCTTCTACTTCAACATTGTGAAGTTGAGAGCGGATGTAGTCTGCGATTTTCGCAGCTTCAGTTTTTCCATCGGCATCGAGATGTGTTTTTTCTCGCGTTTTATCGAGGATGGCATCGTCGAGTGCGCCATCAATCCTTTGAAAGGACACATCATCTAGCTTATTTTCTAAAAAATTGATAAGCGGAGAGTCTATTGAAGAAGCTGCACACAGCACTTCAATTCCTTTGTTGCGATACAGATCAAGAACATGAGAATTTTGCTGTTCGTCGATGGTGTAGAAGATTTTTTTATTGTAAGCTTCTTTGTGAAGTTCTAGGTAATCTTCTAAAGTTTTCCATGCACCCTCGAGATTTTTCCAAATGAGAAAAGTTTTAGCGCGTTCATAGAATTTTTCATCTTGAAGAATGCCGAGTTTGACAATGAGCTCAACATCGGGCCAAGCTGCCAAGAATTTCTCTTTCTCCATGGTGTAAAGTGAAGAGAGCCTATCGGAGACTTTCTTGGAGATGTGTTGACCCAATTGGCGCACTGTGCGGTCCATCTGTAGTGAACTACGCGAAACATTGAGTGGAATATCGGGACTATCAATAGCGCCGCGCATGATCATGAGGTAGTCGGGAATGAGATCCTTACAATTGTCGGCAACAAACACGCGGTTACAGAATAACTTGATCGTGTTCTGTCCCCAATCAAATCGCTTCGTGATTTTTGGAAAATATAGAATTCCTTTAAGAGAAAAAGGATAGTCAACGCTAAGATGGATCCAGAAAATCGGATCGGGTTCCATCGGGTAAAGCGCGCGATAGAAGTCGAGGTATTCCTTTTCTGTGCAATCAGAGGGGGCTTTTAACCAAAGAGGCTCCTTGTCGTTCATGCGCGTGCCATTCAAATAAATGGGGTAGGGCAAAAAAGCGCAGTAACGCTGGACGAGAGTTCTCAGACGGCTTTCTTCTAAGAATTCCTCGTTGTCTTGATCGATGAACAAGGTGATCTCTGTGCCGCGATCTGAGCGTCTTCCTTGTTCCATCAGATAGGAGGAAGATCCATCACATGACCAAAACGCAGCTTCAGATTCTGAGCGATACGAGTGCGTGTCAATTGTCACTTGTGCCGCAACCATGTAAGCAGAATAAAAACCCAGACCAAAATGTCCTATGATCTGATTTTTTTCCTTGTCAGTTTGGTATTTACTTACGAACTCTTCTGCTCCAGAAAAGGCGATCTGAGCGATGTACTTTTCAACTTCATCGGCTGTCATGCCGATTCCATTGTCTGTTATCGTCAGAGTTTTGCCTTGCTTATCCACCGTGATATCAATGCGGAATTCATCATCTGTGACAAGGAGCTCTTCGTGGTCGCGCAGCACTTTGCACTTGTGAATGGCATCACAGGCATTGGAGATCAACTCGCGTAAGAAAATTTCCCGATCGGAGTATAGCCATTGCTTAATGATGGGAAGGATGTTTTCTGTATGAATCTTTAATGTTTTTGTTGTCATAGGTTAAACCTTATTTGCAGCCGAATTTACAATAGTTGACAATCCAATTGATATCAATGATTCCTCCTTCTTGGAGGATGATGAGTAGCATCGCTACCGGTGCAACCCAACGCATGATAAAAAACCAAGGGGTCACTAGTTTTCTTAAGGTTGTTCCTTTTTGCAGTTCTTCATAGGTGGCTTGTCGATTCATGATCCACCCGATGAAGATTGTCGTTAGAAGGGCTGCGATGGGCAGCATCCAACTACCCGTTAGATAGTCCAGTGTGTCAAAAAAATCTCTTCCAAACATTGGTTTCCAATTGGGGAAAATCGATCCCGCACCTGATAGAGCCGAAGGGATGCCAAAAATGAAGACAGCGCAACTGGAGATGAGCACAGCTTTAGTGCGCGACCATGTGAAGATTTCAATGAGGTTGGCCACTAGAACTTCAAAAAGGGAAATCGAAGAGGTCAAAGCCATGAACAAGAGCAAGATGAAAAAGATCGTTGAAATTACTAGCGTGCCAGGCAATTTTGCAAATAAGACTGGCAGTGTTTTGAACACGAGGCCAGCTCCTGATTGTGGTTCCATCCCAAAGGTAAAGATGATGGGGAAAATCATCAGGGCAGACATCAAAGAAACCAAGATAGTCATGGAGCTGACGATCATCCCTGTTTTAGGGATGTCTTCACTATGCTTCATGTAACTGCCATAAGTTAGAATGATCCCCAACCCTACGCTGAGCGTAAAAAAGGCCATTCCAAGAGCATTGAGAATACCAGAAGGGGTGAGCTTTGTAAAATCGGGATAAAACACAAAATGCACGGCCTGCTTGAATCCGTCCAATGTGCAAGAAAAGATGAATAGTCCGATGAGCATGATCAGCAAGGCGGGAGTGAGGATACGGCTCCAATGTTCAATTCCTTTGCGTATTCCTCCATAGACCACGCCTACGTTCAACAGAATGAACGCAAATGACCAGAAGAGGTTGATGTCTCCTGAAACATAGAGGGTGTCAAATACGGCCCCAATTTGGTCAGGAGTGCGTCCTGCTGTAAAATGGGTAAGAGATAACAGTACGTAATTCACACACCAGCCTGATACGACGCAGTAATAAGACAGGATCAAAAAAGTCGTGGCTACGTTTAACCACCCCAGTAGCTTCCAATTCTGAGAGTGATTGCTCAATTCTGAAAAGGCGGATACGGCACTGCGTTGAGCTTGACGTCCGATCACAAGCTCTCCGATGAAAATAGGTAGAGCAATGACGAAGGTGAAAAAAAGGTAAAGTAGGACGAATGCTCCGCCTCCATTTTGTCCGGTGATGTAAGGAAATCTCCATAGACTCCCTAACCCAATTGCAGATCCTGCTGCAGCCATGATGAATCCGATACGGGATCCCCAGTGTTCTCGTGCTTGTTGCATAAAATGGATTCGCCTTGAATTTTTTTTAAACGGCGAGATTATGAGAGATTATTGAATATCTGTCAAGATTGTTTTAATTTTGAAGTGTATAATTTTTAATTATTTGCAATTTAACTTGTAATTAATATGGATCGTGTTCTTACTTTAGCTTTTTCTGAATGAGCACACTGGGTAGCAAGAATACTCCCATTGCTCCTGTCAGTAAAATTATTTCACGAGCTCTAGGTGGCTGTCGACGTATTGGCTTTGTGACTCGTCTTGTGATTTTATCAATTGTTGCCAAAACGATTTCATTATTAATAGGCATTTTTCCTTCAAGTGCAGGTTTTTTAGCTTTGCGTTGAATCTCCTCTTTAACTGCTTCAAGCAATTGGGGAATCTCTTGTTCACTAGTTGGGTACTTAATTTTCATCCCATTTGTTTTTAAGTAGGTGATGAGCGTTAACGCACGCCATTCAGTAGAAAATGATTTGGCTTGAGCCACGACTTGCTTCGTATTCACCTCTGCAGGCGCTTTTCCCGCTTGCAGGGCATTTACGGCTTCCTGATATTTGATGGCAAATAGCACGACGCGGAAGGCGCATTTTAAACTATAGACTGAACAGTTGTCCCATTTTTGTATTTTTGGACTCATTTCTTCAATAGCTTTAGTAGTTGCATCTTGTGTAGCATCTAATCGTTGGGGAAGCTCAGTATAGAAAAATTTTACACTTTCTTTTTGAGGTCGATATCTCATGGCTACCATAGCCAAGAGCAATTTTTTAGTTACCAGTTGAGGCTCTATTTTAAAAGCTGTTAAAGTATAAGGTCTTGACCCTCCATTTGCGATGACCATATAGTCATTGAAAAAAGTAACGGTAATATCATGTTCACTCCAACCCAATCTCATTACCTGAGTGTCGCCTTTTTTCACTGTAGCTATATATTCATCTGTTAAAAACAGTGGAGCTCCGGGTTCCTCGTTATATTCTGCGACCTGTTTTTGCATCGTGGTAGCATGTTGAAAAGCTGCTATTACCTTACTCCGTATTGGATCTTTAACGGAATAACCCTCCTTAACAACAACGACAAGAAGCTGACATGGAAGATCCCAGTGCACAGGCATTCCAAATGCTGAGTGTTGTTCTTGTATCTGTATTTTCTTAGGAAAATCTTTCAATTTATCTCTAACACAAGTAATATTGCATAGAATCCTTCTCTCGCATACTTCTAGCTGTTGAGCTTCTTCTTTTGAAAAGCTTGCCTGAGGTGTAGTTAATGATACGCTCATAATTATTGTCCTTTTTGATTGTTTATTGTTTATAATTATATACATTAATTTTATAAATATTATTAAGAGGTTGTGCTTTTAATTATATTATTAAAAAATTAATAATTAGACAGACTTTAATTGCTTTATCCTATTCTGTGATAACAACTTATGATTTAAACAAATTGCAACTAAATTTTGATGAAAGCCGCTTCTTGAATCAATTTCGATATAGTGCCATTCTGCATTACGTCTTTACGTGAAGGTTAGTATGCGGATTTTAGTAGCTCAGCTTAATCCTACCATTGGCGCTATGGTGCAAAATACGGGCAAAATTATCCAAGTGTTGGAGCGTGCACGAGCTCAACAGATCGACATCGTTCTGTTTTCCGAGCTTGTTTTATGTGGATATCCTCCTGAGGATTTTCTTTTACATCCCTCCTTCATTGCGGCTCAGGAAGCTTACTTAGAGCGAGTCATACAAGCTTCGAAAGGTCTTTTTGTCGTGCTGGGAACTGTCAGACGCAATCCCAATAAAAGAGAAAAAGAAATATTCAATAGCGCTGCCATTATTCAAGATGGAAAGCTGTTAGGCTTTCACGATAAGATACTGCTTCCCACATATGATGTTTTTGATGAACGGCGGTATTTTGAACCGGGAACAACGACACAAGTTTGGGAGTTTAAAGGAAAAAAAATTGCTGTGTTGATCTGTGAAGATATGTGGCAACACAGTGGACAAGTGAAGTACACCGAATATGGGCAGGATCCCGTAGAAAGCCTTAAAAATAAGCATCTAGATCTCGTCTTAAATCTATCTGCTTCTCCTTATCATTTTCAAAAGAGAGACATACGTTTAAAGGTGTGCCAAGCAGTCTGCGAGACGTTGAAGTGCCCTCTCATCATGTGTTGTCAAGTAGGCGGAAATGATCAACTTGTTTTTGATGGCTACAGCATGGTTGTCGATGGTCAAGGAAGATTGCGCCAACTAGCTAAGGGATTTGAGGAAGACGACCTCGTGGTAGATTTAAACAAGTCATTAGAAGCCTGTTCTTTTCCCGAAGAGAGTTTAAGTGATTTGTATCGAGCTTTAGTACTTGGTGTGCGTGATTACATGCACAAATTGGATTTAAAAAAGGGATGCCTTGGACTTTCTGGAGGGATAGATTCTGCCTTAGTAGCGTGCATTGCAGCCGATGCTTTGGGCAAAGAGAATGTGCTGGCTGTGAGTATGCCCTCTCTCTATAGTTCGGAAGGGAGTGTTAGCGATGCACAACAACTTGCACGGAATTTAGGGATAGAATTGTTATCTATTCCCATTGAGACAACTTTTAATGCTTTATTGGCCACTCTGGAGCCTCATTTTATAGGATTATCTCCTGACGTCACTGAAGAAAATATGCAAGCTCGTATCCGTGGATTGATTCTGATGGCTCTCTCCAATAAATGGGGACATATAGTGTTGAGCACGGGCAATAAGAGCGAAATGGGTCTTGGGTATTGCACGATCTATGGAGATATGGTTGGAGGATTAAGTGTGATCTCAGACGTGACCAAACAACTTGTTTATTCCCTTTCTGGATGGGTCAATAGGAGGCAAGAGATAATCCCTCAAACCATCATCGATAAACCCCCTTCAGCCGAACTTAGACCCAATCAAAAAGACAGTGATTCTTTACCCGATTATGCGATTGTCGATCGCGTTGTTCAAGACTATGTGGAAGAATTTCTCTCTGCCGAAGAGATTGCTGAAAAGTGCCATTTGAATGTGGATGTTGTCAAAGATCTCATCCATCGCATTCATGTGGCAGAGTATAAACGTCGCCAAGGAGCCCCTTGTATTCGCGTGAGCAAGCGCGCCTTTCTTGCTGGTAGAAGATTTCCCATTGTTCAAAAGTGGCAATAGCCACTCAGAAAAACATATCTAAGCCGAAGCCCAAATAAAAGGAAGCACTGTGGTTAAATCTTTTTGCTGATGGCGGAGGAGCATCAACCTGTCGAATCCGACTGCAACGCCGCAACAATCTGGCAGTCCTTGTTGCAATGCCTCAATCAACCGCTCATCAATCTGTAACAGTTCTTTGCCGGCTTTCTGTCTGGCTGCATTGGATGCTTCAAATCGCTTTTTTTGTTCTTCAGGATCGGTTAACTCATGGTAGCCGTTGGCAAGTTCAATCCCACGGTAGTAAACTTCAAATCGGGAAGCGATGCGCTCGCCACAAGGAAGCTCGGTGGTTCGAGATAAGGCTGATTGCGTGGCTGGAAAATTAAGAAGAACTAATAGGCTATCTGAGCCTAGATGGGGTTCGATGAGAAAGCTCATCACAAGTTGTAATACCGTGTCTTTATCCCAGGAAGAGGCATTGTCGGGCAGAGAGAGTTGGCGCTCTTGAGCAATCTGTAACAACTCGGGAACTATAGCAGCTGTGTAATCGATGTTGAGATAGCTTTTAAAAGCTGCGCGATAGGTCAGTTGTTGCGATGGGAGATTTCCTAAAAAGAGGCGAATGAAATCAAGGGTCTCTTCGATCATGGCGGGGAAAGTCAATCCGCACCGGTACCATTCAGCCATGGTGAATTCGGGATTGTGGAGCGGTCCGATTTCTCCCGCGCGGAACACATGACTGATTTGGTAGATATCTCCTAGCCCTGCTGCCAATAACCGTTTCATCCCATATTCAGGCGAGGTATGGAGATAGCCAGTTTGTCCCGATCCCAGATCGACTTTCATGACGTCAATATGCTGATCGACGCAGGCCGAAGAGCTCAAGGCTGGACAGTCTACCTCCAACACATCTCTTTCGAAAAAAAAAGAGCGCGCTTGACGGAGCATGTGAGAGCGATCGCGCAACAATTTCAGGTTCATACTCGCGAGACGTATTCTCCGTTTCTTGTGTCTACTTTAATGGTTTCGCCTTCTTCGATGAATAAGGGGACTTGGATTTTTGCTCCGTTTTCAGTGACCGCAGCTTTCATCACTCTTCCTGAAGTGTCTCCGCGCAGTCCTGGTGTCGTTTCAACAATCTTCATTTCCATGAAGGTGGGCGGATTGACATCGATCGGAGTTCCTTTATAGAGAACGATGTCGTAAAGAACTTCATCTTGGAGCCATTGTTCTTTCTCTTTGATGACAGAAAGAGGAATAGTGACCTGTTCGAAGGATTGATCATCCATGAAGACAATCGCATCTCCTTCTTTATAGAGCATGCGCATCTTGGCCTCTTCTACATCAGCCGCATCGACCTTTTCCCCTGATTTGTAGGTTTTTTCAACCACGCGCCCGGTTTTTAAATGTTTTAATTTAATCCGATTAAAAGGTTGTCCTTTGCCTGGTTTCACAAACTCGTTGGCGACTACTGTGTAAGGTTCGCCTTCGATTTCAACTTTATAACCCCCTCTAAGGTCGCCGGTACTGTACTGCTGCGCCATCTGAATATCCTACTGTAAATGAGAAATAGGAATTATTGTGATGTGGAAGCTTTTAAATTGCAAGTCGGGACTAGGTTCTGGTAAGAGTGGAGAGGATGCGTTGGATCTTTTCTCGTTCTTGGGCTAACCATTGGACGTTTTGAGCTAGGTGTTGATTGTGAGAGAGATGACTTTGATTGGCGCCGTGAAGGGAACTGAGGACGCTACTAAATTCTTGACGGAGGTGCTCAAGGATCGTACGGATACTTTCAAGGCGAGCTCTTTCTTCGGCTTGTTGAATACTGATACCATGGAGTTGAGACGTTGCTTGGGTGATTTGTTGCTGTAGGGTACTCAACGATTGGATGCGACCTAAGACCCCTTGATCAGAAGCGAGTTCTCTTAAATAACCAGCCATTTCACTCATTTGTTGTCCAAGAGATTGCTGCTGAGAGGAAAACTGCTGCGTGATCTCTGTGCATAGAGCTCGTGAGGATTCAATATGTCGATCGAGAAAGCGTACGCCGTCTTGCAACTGTTGGACGTGTTGCTGGAGGTTGGTGTTGTTTTCGTCAAAACGACGCATTTCTAGTTTGATTCGTTCTGCGCTTTCTTGTAGCTGCGTGACTTGAATCGTGAGAAGAGAGACTTGCCGAGTGAGTCGATCGTTTCCTTCTTGTAACTGTCGATTGGTCGCTTGTAGAGAGTTTCTCGTTTCGATCAACTGTTGGTTGGTGTGTCTAAACGATTCATTGGTCCGGATCAGGTCGAGGTTAGTTTGTTTTAAACGCGTATTTTCATGTTCAAGTTGGGTGGCAATCGTGGAAAAACGTTCTCGTTCTTGAGCTAACCCTTTAGCTGTATGTTCGAGGCTTTGCAGCGAGGAGAATTGGCGCATGTAAAAAGCGCTGAGCGCTGTGAGTCCGCCAAGAAAGGTAAACGAGAGAGAAATAGCGAGAGCTCCATAGAAAAATGCGGCCACAGCGCACGAGAGAGCAAACGCTGTTCCAGCGAGCATCGCGAATTCTTTCCAGCGAGTAGTGACCCGGCCAAAAAGGGAAGACAAACACCCTTTCGATGGCTCTACCGTTGTAATAGCCATATGAGGTGTCGAATAATGTGACAATCGTGAAATCACCATGCGGATAACAGTAAAGAATATCTTCATTAAAGACAAATTGAGAACGTTGCCCTATTCTCTCGAGTTGCCTTTTAGATGAATTCGAGCTAAACTCAAGTAAAAAACACGATGGTGATTATGGCTGAAATTACTGAAGCACAATTTGCAAGTGAGACATTAGAACGGTATGCTGGTTGCAGTGTCTCTGATTTTCAAACCAACTTACTCCTGACTAATTTTCCCCGTTATGTCGATTATTTCGCGAAAACGCGCGATGTGAAAGTGATAGAAGGATCGATGTTCAAAGTGGCTCATGCGGAAAAAGAGGGAATCAGCATTCTCGATTTTAAAATTGGATCACCTGCTGCTGCACTCGTTGTTGATTTGTGCTCTTACTTACCCATTAAAACATCTGTGTTGCTGGGGATGTGTGGGGGATTGCGCCGCCGGTATCAAGTGGGCGACTATTTAGTACCGGTTGCGAGTATTCGAGGAGAAGGCACAAGCGATTTTTATTTTCCGGCAGAGGTTCCAGCTTTGGCTAACTTCCTCATGCAAAAAGCGGTAACGGATGTCCTTGAATTGAAAAAGGCACTCTATCACATTGGCATCACCTATACGACCAACATGCGGTTTTGGGAATTCAACGA
The DNA here is from genome assembly GCA_013286595.1 of Chlamydiota bacterium. Lineage (GTDB taxonomy): Bacteria > Chlamydiota > Chlamydiia > Chlamydiales > Rhabdochlamydiaceae > JABDFI01. The sequence continues at coordinate 21,022 of JABDFI010000034.1, forward strand.
AGAGTTCAAAACGAAATTAAAGGTCACGAAAGCGCAAGCGATAGAAATGGAGTGTGCCACCTTATTTGCCGCCAGTTACAAACGCAAATTTACTCTGGGAGCGCTTCTGTTGATTTCAGATTTGCCTCTGAATTCTGATGGGATCAAAACAAAAAAAAGTTCTGAATCTTTGTATGAAAAGCACATGGCTGATCACATTGAAAACGGCATTGCGATCTTAAAACATGCACGCATGTTACAGGAAAAGCACGTCAAAGGTGCTTACCACCGCAATATTGGCATGGGAGAACCGAAGAAGTAGCTTTTATTTTCTCATTTCTTCCCAAGTTTTTTTGTTAGCATCTAAACGCTCCGTTGGGGAAGGGTGTGTGCTAAACACATTGACGATCGTGTCGATCCAGTCATAGCCTGTAGAATGGTCATGATGGGTCTTAAAGTAGTGCTGAAGCCAGATGGCTGCTTGGGGCGACTGTGGGTTAAAAGCGCACGGGTTGGCTGTTTTCCCCACTTCGGCTAATAAGTGCATCCCGTATTTATCCGATTCTAATTCATGCTTGCGGCTTTTGCAGAGATGGATACCCGATAAAATCCACTGGCTGAACGAATCAAAGATCGAGATAGAAGACGCGATGGCAGCATCCCGTTTTTTAATAGTTTCCTCAACTTGCTGAGGAGTCTTTTTCGCTCCTTTAAGATCCTCTTCATACTGGGTGCGGATGAAGTAAGAGAGTGCGTACTGCATCGATTTAACCATTCCCCATAAGAAAAATCTAAATTCAAGAGCGCGACTTGTGTGTCGTGCGCCGGCATGTACCCATTCATGGCTGAGGACGGCTCCGATCTTTTCTTTGAGGGTGGGTTTAAAACCTAGTCCGTAATCAGTTTCGTCTTGTTCCATTTTCTTGATGAGGCCGAGATTGATCGCAATTTTTCCTCCAGGTAAACACCAGGCATTTTCTTCCTTGCTGTTAACCACAGTGAATTCACAGTTTAAATCCTTACGTGGACCTTTAGCAGCTAACTCCGACCCAACCTCTTTGACCATTTTAACGTAATGGCTGTAGCGGGGATTGTCTTCCCTAATGGCACCACCTGATTGAAGGATGTGCATAGGGTAAAGTATGATGCCCATCCAATGCTCAACAAATGCGGGCACGAGTCTGATTTCACGAGAGGAAGTGACTGGGTTTTTGGGCATCACGAAGTCTAGCCCTGCTTCAAAACCTGCTACAGCAGATTGATAGAGTGATGAAACCTTACTCTGGATTTGTTCGGAAAAAATGGAACCGGCTGTTGTGATCTGGTTCTGAGTATAGATAGATTGAATGGACATCGTTTACTCCTTAATAAAGTGGTAGTGTTTTATTTTGGATCTGTTCCCAAGTTTTCTTATTAGCTTCAAGCCTTTCTTGTGAAGAAGGATGCGAGCTGATCAGACGATCGACCCAATCAATTAGACGGTATCCTGTAGAATGATCGTGATTGGCTGTGAAGTAGTGCTGAGCCCAAATGGCAGCTTTTGGGGAAGTCGCATTCAGTTTTAAATTATCGCCATCGCGTCCTAATTTCTCCAACAGTAACATGCCACACTTATCAGCTTCTAATTCATGCCGTCGACTTTTGAACAGCATCGAGCCGGTGAGAAACCAATCACATGCTTCCAGGCCGAAAATAATAGTGGATAAGACAGCTTCAAAAGGAGCAAGAAGAGCAAACAACAAGGCGTAAAATTCCAAAGAACGAGCCTGGTGTCTTGCACCCGCATGAGATGCCTCATGACAAAGAACTGCTGCGATTTTCTCGTAGGTAGTCGGTGTACAGCCGAGTTTGTAATTGGTTTGATCTTTCTCCATTTTCCGGATGAGTCCCAGCGTGATGGCCATTTTTCCTCCGGGGAGGCACCATGCATTTTCCTGCTTGGTATTAACGATTTCGCATTCAAAGTTAAGGTGGCGAGGTGACTTTGCTGCGATCGTTTTGCCAATGTCATGGACCATCTGAACAAAGTGGCCATATCTTAAATTATCTTTTTTAACGACACCCCCGCTTATGCGCAGGACAAAAGGGTAAGCAAAGTAACCGGTAAGTTGTTCCACACAAGTGGGGATTAGCCTAAATTCTCTAGAACCGGTGTATTCGTTCCTTGGCAGAATCCAGTCATAGATGGTCATTGCCAACGTGTGTACATGAGACCCTAGGGATCTGGTAGGAGGTTGGGCGTTTAAAGACGGATTTAAAGTAACTGCACTCATTACTATTCCTTAGTTTAATTGGAGTAGTATGGCTTATTTTTGTTATTATTTAAATCTGAAATAAAATGTAATTAATAGTAAATTTTAATTATATATATTAATTTGAGTTTAAGTTCTTTAGTTCTTTCAGTTAAAAGAAAAAAGGAAGGGGTTCAAACAGTTTAGTTGAAAATTATCTAAACTTATCTAATAACCCAACTTGCCCCCTATCCTCCTTTATCCGCGAGCTGCGACAGGCAATCTGC
>JABDFI010000035.1 GCA_013286595.1 Chlamydiota bacterium
AAACCAAGAGTTGAACTGATTTTGCGCCGCTTCGGCGCGAAATCAGTTCAACCTCCAGAAAAAGAGTGCACCTATCTATACGAATATGGGTAATAACCCAACTTGCCCCCTATCTTGCCCGAAGGACTGGCTGCAACACACGATCTACTGCGCTTCTCTCCTCGCCAAGGTGAACTACCTTGGCTTTGTCGAGAATCTTGTATCTCGTGGGTTTCGCTCAGTCCTTCGGGCAAGATAGGGGGCAAGTTGGGTTAATAGGATGTGGGCAGGGGTACGAAAGGGTTTGAAAAAATCATACCCAAGCAATTCCCTGATCGGGTATAGTTTTCTTCATTTTAAATGAGTACCCGCATGCGAGCTGTGATTGTCATCGGAACCCAATGGGGTGACGAGGGAAAAGGAAAGGTTATTGATCTTTTGAGTGAAAAGGCTGATTTTATTGTCCGTGCTCAAGGTGGCAATAACGCGGGGCATACGATTGTCGTGGGTAAAGAAGAATACCGTTTTCATTTAGTTCCTTCGGGTGTTTTATATCCTCATACGCAGTGCTGTATCACAGGTGGTACAGTGATTGATCCTAAGGTGTTTTTGGATGAGATCGCTCGTTTAGAATCCCAAGGAGTTTCTTTAAAAAATCGCCTTCATGTTTCTTTGTACGCGCATGTCATTTTTCCTTACCATCGACTATTGGACAATCTCTATGAAGAACAAAAAGGTGAGCATGCGATCGGGACGACAGGTCGCGGGATTGGGCCCTGTTACATGGATAAAGCAGGACGTGTCGGTATCCGCATCTGCGAACTGATTGATCCCTCTTTGTTGAAGAAGCGGCTAGGGTTTGTTCTGGAATTAAAGAACCGGGAATTGAAACATCTGTTTGGTCATCCCCCTCTTTCTTTTGATGAAGTCTACGCAGAATATGTCGACTATGGGAAGGCGATCGCTCCGCTTGTTTCTGATGTGGAAATGAAAATTGCCGACGCGGTCAAGGCAAAGAAAAAAATTTTGTGTGAAGGGGCGCACGGTTCCTTGCTCGATACCACTTTTGGAACGTATCCTTATGTGACCTCTTCTTCGACGATCTCCGCTGGCGTAAGCACGGGGGCGGGGATTGGGGCTTCAGTTATCGATCATACGATTGGAGTGGTGAAAGTATACACAACGCGCGTTGGAGCGGGTCCTTTGCCGACTGCCTTAAGCGGCGAGGAAGAGCAGCTTTTCATGGATCACAGCAGCGCTCGTGAAATTGGCACGACGACTGGTAGAAAGCGCCGCATGGGATGGTTTGATGCGTGTTTGGTGCGTTACTCTGTCAATCTCAGTGGTGTCGATTCCTTAGCTTTAACAAAACTCGATATCCTCGATCATTTGGCAGAAATTAAAATCTGTACGGGATACAAGTTAAAGGGTTCTGTAAGGAAAACTCCTCCTGCTTGCATTGAGGATCTTGAAGCAGTTGTTCCTATTTATGAAACAATGCCTGGATGGAAGCGCTCTACTAAGGATGTAACTTCTATCGATCAATTGCCCAAAGAGGCAAGAAGATACGTAGATCGCCTTGCTGAATTGACGGAAGTGCCGATCAGTATTCTCTCTGTAGGCCCTGAAAGGCATCGAACTTTGTTCTTAAATGAATTTTTTACGTGAATGAACCATGAACTCTGTTTTGATTGATGATATGCGTGTCGCTCAACAGCTTTCAATCTATTCTGCTGACGATCTCGATTGCTTAGATTCTGGCAACATTCCTTATCATGTTGCCATTTGCATGGATGGTAACCGTAGATGGGCGAAAAAGCGGGGATTGCCTCCGTGGGCGGGACATTGGAAAGGAGAGGAAGCGCTGGCGCAGATTGTGCGCGCTGCATCAGAGCTGGGGATCAAGATTTTAACGGTATACGCCTTTTCATTTGAGAATTGGAATCGATCTAAAGAAGAAGTGGATGCGATCATGCAACTCTTCAAAACTTACTTGGAGAAAGAGCGAGATAGCATGATCGCAGAAGGTGTGAGATTAAGCTCCATCGGAGATTTAAGTGTGATGCCCAGGGAAGTGAACGAAGCCCTTCGGCTCTCGCAAGAGGCAACAGCAGCAGGAAATAAAATTGAACTTGTGTTAGCGATGAACTACGGTGGGCGAGACGATATTCGTCGCGCCATTCTTTCGATGATGAATGATTGCGAACAGGGAAAGATTACAAAACATCAGATCTCTGAAAAGCTTATCGCGCGTTATCTGGATACTGCAAGATGGCCCGATCCCGATTTATTTATCCGATCTGGTGGAGAAAAGCGGCAGAGCAACTTTCTGTTATGGCAGCTATCGTATAGTGAATTTTACCATTGTGATACTCTGTGGCCAGACTTTGATGCCTATGAGTTATTAAAAGCTATTCTTGAATACCAACGACGCGATAGACGATTCGGAGGAACATGACAGCAAAAAGAATGGCTGATTTAAAGCGTCGCTTATACGTTTCAACGATTTGCGGTGTGATCGTCGCTTCTTTGATTACCTATTCACAACTTCCCTTTGTCAGTTTACTTTTGCTGATTTTTGTCGCAGCGTTAGCGAGTGTTGGCGTGTGGGAATACGCACAATTGTGTGTGGCAAAGCGCCTACATCCTGCGACTCGGTTGATGGTGCTCTCAGCCATTGCTGTCGTATTAGCGCTCTATGCATCGATCCATCTCGTGGAGTTTCGTCTGTTACCCATTTTTGTACTTGCGGTAGCTCTTATTATTTTTTTCATCAACCGGTTTAAGCAACTCAATGATGCCTTGCCCAACATAGCTGTAGAGTTTTTTGGAGTGGCTTATGTGGCGGTTCCCTTAAGCTTAATGCTGGGAGTGCTCTATCCCGTCGCGCATCAAGGAGCTTCTCAAGAAGGAAGAATCTGGCTCTTTTATCTGATCGTTGTCACAAAAATCACCGATGTGGGTGCGTATTTTGTGGGAAGACTATGGGGCAAACACAAGTTGTCTCCTCAGTTAAGTCCTAAAAAAACTGTTGAAGGTGCGATTTCTGGTTTCTTGTGCGCTATTGCGGCAAGCGTGCTCATGCATTATTTAGGAAAGCAATTTGCTGGTGATAATTTCCATCTTTCTTTTTTTGAGTCGCTCTGGTTAGGAGCTCTGTTGGGTACTTTTGGACAGATTGGTGATTTAGCAGAATCGCTGCTCAAACGGGATGCGGATGTGAAAGATAGTAACCATTTGCCAGGATTAGGCGGCGTACTGGACATGGTGGATTCTCTTCTTGTGACGACGCCTATTGTGTATTTCTTCATTCACTTGCACTAGAACGAGCCTTAGTTTCGAAAAAGGTCTATTATGATCATTACCATTGATGGCCCTTCAGGGACAGGAAAAACCACAGTAGCTAAACGAGTTGCACAGAGATTAAACTTTGTCTACTTTGATACCGGAGCTATGTACCGGGCTTTTACGTGGATGGTTCTCGAACATCATGTCGATCTTCAGGATGAGTCAATGCTCAAAGCACTACTCGATAAGTTCCTTTTTAGAATCCATGAGCAGAAGGGAGAAAAGCGTTACTTTGTGGGCGAGCGCGATGTGACCGAAGTGATTCGATCGCAGCCTGTGACCTCTCATGTATCCGCTGTGTCGGCTTTGAAAATGGTCAGAGGATCCTTGCTTCACTGGCAACATGATTTTTCCCAAGGATGCAATGTGGTGTTCGAAGGGCGCGATTTGGGAACCGTCGTTTTTCCTCAGGCTGAATTTAAGATCTTCTTGGATGCAGATCCAGTGGTAAGAGCTGAGCGGCGCCTCGCTGAGATGATGGAAAAAAATCCGGAAATAGCTAAATCGTTTGATCAGCAGTCAATGGTAAAGGAGTTGAACCGAAGAGATACAATTGATTCAACGCGTGAAACGGCTCCCTTGCGTTGTCCACCTGACGCCTATCAGATTGACACTTCCCAGCTCTCTATTGATCAAGTCGTAGAACAAATCGTTCTTTATGTACAGAGGCAATTGCAAAACTCCCCGACCCGGAAAAATCGATGATTTTGAGTCAGTTTGCCAGCCGCTTCAGCGGCCATCCTCCATCCCCAAGCACATACTCCAAGCGAGTAGGGCTTGGGGATGGGGTGGCAAAATGGCTCAAAAGGGCGATTTTGCTGTGGCGTGGAGTTTTGCAATTGCCTCTACAACAACGTGTGAACTTATGACGAGAAAACGACCTAAAGGGGGACTGCTTTATCGGTTTGTCTTATTTACGACAAAGTGTTTTTTCAAGATTTTATACCGTCATAAGGTGTACGGGAAAAATCACTTTTGTCATCAGGGTGCTATCGTCGCTTCTAATCACACATCCTATCTTGATCCTCCAGTTCTTGCTATCTCTTGTCCTGAAGAGTTGCATTTTTTAGCGAAAGAAGGGCTGTTTAAAAATAAGTTATTTGGTGCATTCATTCGCGCGCTAAATTCCCATCCTGTTAAAGGAGGTGCTGGGGATATCGGCGTATTGAAATTGACCTGTCATTTATTAAATGAAGATAAAAAGGTTCTGATGTTTCCAGAAGGGCATCGATCGCATACTGATCAGTTGCAGCCTTTAAAACCTGGAATCACATTATTGATTGCTCGCTCTCAAGCTGCGGTGATACCCGCTTACATTCATGGGACATTTGCTATTTGGGGCGCACGGCGTCGGTGGCCAAAATTAACGGGGCGTACCGCTTGTGTCTTTGGCTCGCCGATTTTGTGGGATGAATTTAGCCATCTCGAAAAAAAAGCGGCTCAAGAAGCATTCAACTTCAGACTTACCAGCGCTATTGAAGGGCTGCGTTCTTGGTATGATAGGGGAGCTAAGGGCGCTCCTCCCTGATCCATCAGCTGAGGGCATTAACTAGAGGTCTCAAAAGTCCATTCTCGTCCATTAGGTTTTATGTGGACAACAGATCGCTTTTTCAATGTCAATGTTGCATTTCCAAAAACTTTTTTTTGGCTATTAGCAAGTGAAAAAGTATAGCTGTTTCCTTCTGATGGAAGTAAATGGATGCATCGAGGAAGAGATGATAGAGTGAGTTTAGAGATCGATACATTATGTGCGTTCATGATGTAGACAAAATAGGGGTTCAACGAGGATACGTCGAACTCCAGCTTTAAATGAACATGTCCTTGGAAAAAAGGATGGTTGAGAGCTGTTCGAGCTGAGATCCGGCCTGTATATCTTATACAGCGGTCAATGAGATCGATGAGAGCTTCCACTTGGGAAGGACGATTACCTACATCTGCAGCTTGTTGGCGCATTCTTGTCTTCCACGGAGTGACAGGTTGAAAGTCAGCGGGAGCAGCTTTGAGTGTGGCATGCTCATATTTCCTGCGTGTGTGGTGTTGATGTGATTGATAGTACAAATGGGTCTTGGTTCCAGCTTTGAGCCATTCTAAAGGGGGCTTGCCTAAATGAGCTTCTGTTGTGTGGAGCAAGTAAAGGTTGCTTTCCTCTTCTGTTCCTTCGTTCGAACATCCAAAGAGAGATTCACGAGTGAATAATTCGTAGAGAACACACCCTGCACTCCAAATATCCAGAGCAGAAGTGTAGCGATTCATTCCAAGTCTAGCTTCTGGTGCTCTATAAGAGCTAGCTTGAACATGTCCGTCTTGCGCAGTTGATGATAAAAAAGCAGTACCAATGTCAACAAAAGTTAATTGGTTTTCAGGATAAAAATATAATATATTGTCTGTCTTAAAATCGCCTGTGATGTATCCCATTTTTTCCATACAAGAAAGAAATTCAAAGAATTGCAATCCAATAGAAGAGATCTGTTGTAAGTTTAGAGTGTACATCCGACGGTATAGATTGGGGCAATCAATCAACTTTGTAACTAAAGCATCTGAGTACTCTGCTTTTAAAGAAGGAGCATGCGGAACGTGTTGAAACCTTCGCATTAAATCCGCTTCTTTATGAACGTGAGAAAGGGAAACAAACTCTTTGAAGTATTTAACTGCCACTGCTTCACCACTGCCTCGATCCGCTGTTTTGTACACTGTAGATGTGAATCCCTCTGTAGAAAGAAGGGTTAAAGGGGTATAAGTATACTGCACACTTTCAAACTTAGGAGGCAATCCTTTCACATAGTGCTTCATGCGTTCGTTGCGAAAATATATCTGGTTAGCAGCTGCGAAAGTCATCATTAGCCCACCGGTTAATGCCTTTAAAGGGGTCGGTTTTTTCTGCTGAAAAGGCTCGGTCTTCAAAGCCGTGAACGTCTTATTTTTTTTTACTGGCTGAAAGGCACTTGTGCTGGAAACTTGTAAGGAACTTTCTTTAGAACTTGAAGAAGTATAAGAGCGAGGTTCACGTGTTGGACTCTCATGTTCAGGATGTTCATTTAAATAAGGATGAAAGCGATGCAGGTGGACTGTCATGATTTGCTAATGCCTCTAAAGATTTAAACAACAAAGAAGATCTCCACATTCTACGGAAATAGTCACTTCTATGTGTTCAGCTACATTCGATATACCGATCCAGGTTTTATCTAATAGGCCGTCGGTGAGTGGCCACTTGAGTCCTTGTGTGTAAATGCCAGATACTGGTCCATTGAGAGGAATTAGGGAAAGAGTCTGACCTAACTGACAGATTAGTTTTAAGGATTTATCGATCACAACAACTCGTTCAGTTTCCGATTGGATGTAAAGTTTTCCCGGATAACGTGTCAGCAACAGGCAATTTGTGAGGGTATGGTCGAGTCTTTTCCCTAAAGCTCCAAATAGGGTGAGCTCTCGTGTCGTTTCAGAAATTAGGAGTTCGAGAGCTAACTCTAAGTCGGTTTTATCTTTTAATTGGGGAAATGTTTCTCTAGGTACTTCTGCATAAGCGGAGAGGATCTCAGGGGAGCTAGAATCGATGTCTCCAATGATGAGATCTGGCGTAAGATCCATGGCATGGCAATGAGATGTTCCCCCATCGACGGCAATCAGTGATGAGAAAGTTTTTAGATAAGATTTAATGAGGGGATAATTAGTGATCGAACCATTACAGATAACGGCTAGTTGTTGATGATTGGAGAATTTTTCTCGTAAATTGTCCATTCAAGCCTAATGACCTCTTTCGAAATTAAGGATTCGTCGATTTTCGATTCTTTTTGCGGGGATAGTATACGAAACTAGATACAATCCCCGCAAAAAGAATCGAAAACTCGGCTCAAAAGAACTCCCAAATCGACAGAACCTTAGTTTCAAAAAAGAATGCGGTCAAGATGACTCGAACATCCACCGAGTTGCCCCAACTAGAACCTGAATCTAGCGCGTCTACCAATTCCGCCATGACCGCACGTTTTGCGCATCAAGTATAAAGCTTAAGTGCTTTTATCGCTAGCATCAACGCAAGCGGCTTTCGCGTAGGAAAAAAAATGAAGAGAGGATACACTTAAGAGAATGGATTTGATGAGCGGAGGCTTATGATTAGTGAAAAAATTAAAAAATTAACGGATGAGTCCTTTGATAAGGATACTCAGCACGGTGTTGTTCTTGTGGATTTTTATGCGGATTGGTGTGGCCCATGTCGCATGATGACTCCCGTTTTGGAAAAAGTAGCTGATGAGATGAAGGATCATGTGACTGTTGCTAAAGTGGATATCGATCACTCACAGAAAGTGGCAGGCACATTCCGCGTATCTTCTGTGCCTACGTTAGTTCTATTTAAAGAAGGCAAGGAAGTTGGTCGCTTGGTTGGCTTGAGAGATGCTCAGACGATCAAGGATTTCGTTAAAACAGCTCATTAATGAATAGAGGGAATTGCAAACTAACAAAACGGGGTGATTTTCTGGGGGAAATTATTTAGCTAACCAGCTTAATCTCTCCCCAGAAAATCACCCCGTTTTGTCAATCTCGCAACTCGCCGGATAATGACATTGTTAAATCTTCTAATCATGCCAGTGTAGAATATCCCGCATGATGGACCAACGAAGTTCGTCGGGTGCTGCAATATCTGTTTTGCCTTTAATCCATAAATCCACTTGTTTTTCGGTGAATCCTTGAGCTTTTTTAAGAGCAAGCCATTCGTTTAAGTAATGGAGGAATCGGGAATTATTGGCTTGGATGGCATAAGCTAGTGAATCGATGCCTAGAGATGTGTCAGGTAATAGGACGCGGAAGCCGCGATGGAAAATACTCCATGCGAGAGCTTCTTGTTCTTCCCAGAGCAAGGCAACATTGGTATCTACATGGATAAATTCATCATAGCTGTTGAGTAAGATCAGAGATTTTTCGGGAAAGCGTTCTTTAGCTATCGACTCAAAGGAAGAACCTTTCAGCACGGCAATTTTTAGAGAGGGTAATTTGTGAACTTTCTCCAGCTTTGAAAATTGCTTGCGCTTCACTTCTTTCACAAGAAACACAAGGCGAGGTGTCATGTAGGAAGTGGTAAATGTCATCTTCTTGAGACGCTCTTCATTCACAGTCACTGCAGACATGGCAATATCATATGTGCCTTGATTGAGCTCATTTGCCAAATCATTGTAATTGAGAGGTACAAGTTCTAAGGAACAGTCCAAGTCATAGGCGAGTTCATACGCAAATGCCATGTCATAGCCGACGACATTTCCTTCCGTATTGAGAAAGCAAAAGGGGATGGCTTGGGAGTTATATCCTACGCGTAAAACTTTAGTAGTTAATATCCGTTCAAATACATCTTTTTCTACAGGTATAGAGCTGATGGATTGCTTAAGAACTTTAGCGGGGTTAGTAGAAGAGATATTCAGTTCAATGATGCTTTTAGTTTCATTTTTAATCGGTGGAAGAGGATTGAATAGTTTGATGCCGCTAGCGATAAGTAAAACAGGTAATGCTGTCAATAGGGTGCCCTTTGCGAGTTTGCCCCAAGTAAAGCGAAGGCGATTGCGGCAGGCTAGAGTAATGAAAAGAGAAATAGTGGCAATTTCCATGGCGGAAATCATCGACTGAAAACCTGCAGTGAAGGGCAGTGTTGTCAAGTAGAGGCCTATTCCTTCTTCGGGTAAGGATAGGGAGTCTAGAATGAACGTCAGACTATTGATCCACGATCCCAAGCCCACAGCTCCTAGACTTGTGAGAAAGGTGGTGACAAAGAGTTCTACTTGGGAGGAAAAACTGAGAGTAATGTTGTAAAAATTAGAGAGAAAAAAAACGAAAACGGTGATGAAGAGCGATCCAAGGGGTAAGTTGAACACAATGGACACGGTACCCTGAATTTGGTTCTGTGCTTTGTCGTCACTGGGATCAATCAATTGCGTTTGACGCTTGAGTAACTCAATGATATAGGGCAAGCAAACAATTACTACATTGGTGGTGTAAGCTAAGACGAGAATAGGCGAGAGTTCTTTGAGCCATTTTCCGGCAGATAGAGGGGTTAGCATGCTTGTGATGCGAGGAAAAATCCAAAACAGGACGATACAGATCCCTACAATGTACAAAATGATGTAAGTGCTCACCTGCTTAAAGATGGAAAACTGGATGGTGCCCACTTGATTGGCCATGATGAGAAATGTGCCATATGGGGTGATGCGAGCGATCCAACTTGTGATCATGGTCAGAGATTCTACAATGTGTTGTAACCCTGTCATCAATACTTTTTCTGTTTTGAGGAACATCAAAGCTAAGCCAAATAAAAGGGAAAAAATGACTACAGCTGGAATGACGTTATTAGACAGGTCATAGAAAATATTGTCGGGGATGAGTAATTCAGCAAAATTCAGCTTGGTCGTTTCAAGGGAGGCGTATCCCGCGAGTTGACCTCCTTCCACTTGGGGAAAAAGGTACTTGATGAGGTAAATGATCAAGATGTTGATCATCCAAGCCATACAGAGAAAAATAATCCCTTTTTTAAGAATTTGCTTAGCTTGGGAAACAGCGAGTTGTCCCACACCGTGCATGATGGCCACAATGAGGTAAGGTACAGCTGTGATCTTTAAAATCATGATGTAGGCTGCACTGTAAGGTGCAAAGATTTCGGCGTAGTCTCCCAAGAAGAGACCAGCGAGTATACCTAAGACTGTTGCGATAGCCATTTGTAAGGCTAAGGACATTTTAAACAAACGCATCTCTCACGAACCTTTGTTGTCTCCACGCCTCATAAACCACTATGGAAACAGCATTAGATAGATTTAAGCAACGGGATTTTTTTTGCATCGGAATGGTAAAAAATTTTTCTGGCCAAGTTGTGTGAAAGATAGGAGCTAATCCTTGTGTTTCAGAACCAAAAATCAAGATGGAAGCGGGATCATAACTTGGGGTGGTGTAAAGGTTAGTTGCATGACTGGAGTAAAAATAAAAAGGGTGGGGTGTTTCTTCAAGATAGTGATAGAGGTCTTCGATGATGGTGACATTAACCCCTTCCCAGTAGTCTAGACCAGATCGTTTCAACCAACGATTAGAAGTGCTGAATCCAAGGGGCTTGACTAAAATGAGCTCAACACCTGTCACGGCACAAGTGCGGACGATGTTTCCCGTGTTTTGAGGAATCTGAGGCTGAAATAAAATGATTTTCATAATTAAAACCCCGCGTGAGCGGGGTTTATCTAAAAAGTACTATCGGACTTGAGTTTCTGATTGGGCAATCTCAGAAGGAAGCTTTGCAGGAGCTTCTGGGGTAGCTTGTTCAGGTTCTACAACATTGGCTTTTACGAGTTCAATTTCAAACGTCAATAGAGAGTTAGGTGGTAAGTAACCATTTGTTCCATAGGCTAACTCAGGGTGGATGTAGATGGTGCGCTTTTCCCCTTCTTTCATGCCGAGTAGTCCAGCTTTAAGACCAGGGATAATCTCATCTAGGTAGAGTTTTTCATCTTCTTTGGAAGCGCTAAATGCGTTGCCATCGAGGAATTTACCTGTATAGCGAATAAGTGGGGAGAAATGATCTTCTAGTGTAGAGCCTTGACCTTCTTGATCAACGAGATACTGCACTTTTCCATTCTCGAGTGATTTAATTTTCTTATTTTTTGCGTTAGTTTTCAAGAACGCTTCTGCTTGTTTGAGGTTTTCTTCTGATTGTTCTTTAAAGACTCTTTCTTGAACAGCTGAAATGGCTTGTACACACTCCACTTCACTCATAGGAGAATCAATTCCAGCAGTGGCGTCTTGTAGTCCTTTGATGACTTGCGCAATATCAAATTTCACACCGATTGTCTGCAAGTTCTTTCCGATAAGATGACCGAAAGCTTCGGATAATTTAGAGAGCTCTGCAGCTTGGTTTTCGCTGGGTGCTTTCTTTGCTTGTTGAGGTTCGTCTGCACTGAGAGTTGATAGAGCAACTGTTGCACTGAAGAGAGTGATCAAGATTTTTTTCATAGTTCCACCATTTAGGGACTTTTCATGTTAAAGGAAGCCACTATTATGTTCAATTCAATTAGTTCTTCAATAGCTTGAGTGTTGAGACAAGATCAGCAAGAGCGATTTCCGTAGTTTCTCTTGTTGTCATGGTTTTCAATGCAATCCGTTGGGACGCGAGTTCGTTTTCGCCGATCACAACCGCATAGTCTGCTTTCAAGAGACTGGCGAGGGCCATTCCTTGTTGCACTTTTTTTCCGCTGAGATCGATTTCTGTTGGAATCTTTTCGTGTCTTAGTTGACAAGCGAGTTCAAAGCAATAACGAAGAGCTTTCTCTCCCATAGGAATGAGAAAAATCAAGGGGTGAGGTGCTGTAGGGAATATCACGCCTTGTTTAATCATGGTTTGTAAAACTCTCTCAAGGCCTGTACCAAAGCCGATCGAGGGAAGTTTTGGTCCTCCGATGGCTTCAACCAGGCCGTCATAGCGCCCTCCACCGCCTAGCGAATTCTGTGCACCCAATTCTCCTGCTGTGATCTCAAAGACTGTCTTATTATAATAATCGAGACCGCGCACTAAAGTAGGTTGCACGGTGAACGGGATTTTTAAGAGGCTTAATAAGTCGAGGACTTGGTTGAAATGTTCTTTAGTTTCTGGTGAGAGGTGATCTAGGATATTAGGGGCTGAGCGAGCAATTTTCTGATCAGCCGGGTCTTTTGAGTCGAGAATTCTAAGGATATTTTTCGAGAATCTCTCCTGACTATCTTTGGACAATTCAGATAAGTAGGGAGTGAAGTAGGTTTTAAGAGCTTCTCGATAGCGGGCTCTGGATTCAGGATCACCTACTGAATTGATACAGACGGTGAGATGAGTTAATCCTAACCGGCGGTAGGTTTCACAGAGCATGTCGATCAATTCGACATCTTGTTCAGGTGTTGCATTGCCAAGGGCTTCTGCACCAAATTGATGATGTTGTCGGTAGCGACCGGCCTGAGGCCTTTCATAGCGGAACATGGGCCCGAGGTAAAAATACTTATAGAGACCTGGGTGTGCGTAGATTTTATTTTCAACGAAGGCGCGTATGACACTAGCCGTTCCTTCGGGTCGCAAGGTGATGGAGCGGTCGCCCTTGTCCATGAAAGTGTACATCTCTTTCGTGACAATGTCTGTACCTTCTCCAACACCGCGAATAAATAATTCGGTGCGTTCGAAAAGAGGGGTGCGGATTTCATGATAGCCGTAATCATGAGCGGTTTGTCTCAAGATTTTTTCTAAGTAGAGCCAACGGCTTGTTTCACGCCACGCTTCGTCTTCAGGAGCAGTTGGAAGGATGTCGAAAACTCCTTTTGCACTGGGATAGTTCATGTTCTGCCTTTTTATTCGGTTGCAGTGACTATAAAAGTTATACAGAAAATGATTCAAGGATTGGTTTCGGGAGGGGGTAATTAAAAATTTTTAGGTTACATCGTTCGGGTAACCTAGGAGAGAGTAGGTGGCTGAATTTGTCCCTTACGTAACTTTTAACAGATGCATTATTCAAGCAAGAAATTATTTATTTTTCTTATTCTGATATTTTACAATTACGCTTCTTTAAGCAAAAACAGTAAATAATAATTTAGCAAAAATAGCTTTAGTATTTAAATGAAATGAAGTTGTGTATACAATGTTAATTGTTATTAATCGTCACAATTAAGAGGTTTAACAATGTCATTATTATTAACTCCTTTAACTTTACCAACGACAGGAGAGCCAGCGTCTGTGCCCGCCTATTCACAAACTATTCCTGCTCACGCAACGACAAGCATAAAGGCTATCCCTAGCGCCGTTTTCGGACGTATATTAAGCTTCCTTCCTGGTCGAGAAATAACTCACACGCTTCATAATGTGTGCAAAGATTGGCGTAACCTATCTCTCGTCAACGACGGCTGTCTAGATCTTTCTGGACTGCCCAATTTATCGGATAGCGATCTTAAAACCATTCTTGATAAAGCAAGTGGTACTCGCATTACATCTATCAATCTATCTAGCTGCAGTAAAATCACAGATGCTGGGCTTGCCCATCTATCAAACCTCACATCTCTAAGCTTGCTTGATCTAGGCTACTGCCGAAACATCACAGATGCTGGCCTTGCCCATCTATCAAAACTCACACTCTTAAGCTTACTTGATCTACGCGGGTGCACAAACATCACAGATGCTGGCCTTGCCCATCTATCAAAACTCACACTCTTAAGCTTACTCGATCTAGGCTGGTGCAGTAATATCACAGATGCAGGCCTAGCCCATCTCGTGACTCTAACATCTCTAAGCTCACTTAATCTATACTGGTGTAACAACATCACAGATGCAGGCCTTGCCCATCTATCTAAACTCACATCTCTAAACTCACTTATGCTAGCTGGGTGCGAAAACATCACAGATGCAGGCCTTGCCCATCTATCAAAACTCACATCTCTAAGATCACTTAATCTAAGCGTGTGCACAAACATCACAGATGCTGGCCTTGCCCATCTAGTAACTCTCTCATCTCTAAGCTCACTTTATCTAGGCAGGTGCGATAAAATCACAGATGCAGGCCTAGCCCATCTCGTAACTCTCACATCTCTAAGCTTACTTCTTCTAAACAATTGCAGAAAAATCACAGATGCAGGCCTTGCCCATCTATCAAAACTCAAACCTCTAAGTTCACTTCATCTAATGAATTGCAGAAAAATCACAGATGCTGGACTTGCGCATCTATCAAAACTCACACTCTTAAGCGCACTTGGTCTATATGGGTGCAAAAACATCACTGATGCTGGCCTTGCCCATCTAGTAACTCCCTCATCTCCAACCTTACTTCAACTAAATTTTGGGGGAGTTTCGGCTGTTGTTGAAAAAGCCTTTAAGGCGAAACTGATTCCTGTCGAACTTAAAGACGCTGCATTCAGAGATAAAATGGATTATTACATCTACATGCTGGCTTCACAGCCCAAAGGGGGCGATGAATGGGGTAAAAAGAACCGTTATGTTGATTTTGATCGTCTAAAATTAGCGCAAGGACTTGCTGCTTTGAAATTATCACGTCCAGAGCTCTTCAAAGAGCTATCGATTGACTCTTTGCTGGATCTCATCAATCAACTAAGCTCCACGGATCAGATTGATCAGTCGTTGCACAAATTACCAGAAGAGACAAGAAATGCTATTTTTGGCCAAGTCTATCAATTAGCTCCTGAGCCCAAAGGGGGCGATCAATGGGGCGAAAAGCATCGCTTTGATGATCTAGCACGGTTTAGGCTAGCCGTGATCGAGGTAATCAAAAGTCGCGTTCTCCCATCTAAATGATGTATTTTGGTGCGTTCTTTTTTGGTTGCAGAGACTATAAAAGTGATACAGAAAATGATTCAAGGATTGGTTTCTGGGGAATGTAATTAAAAATTCAATTTACATTATTTGGGTAACCTACCTATTGGAGGGAGCAATCGCTGACTTGGTCTAATTCACCAAGCAAGAAATTATTTGTTTTTCTTATTTTTAGATTTACAATTACACTTATTTAATCAATTAATAATAATTAATATTTCAATATTTAACTAAAATTAAGTTTTGGATACAATATCAATTATCAATAAAATTAAAAAATAGGATTAGCAATGTCATTATCATTACCCCCTTTAACTTTAAAAGCGACAGAGTCGCCAGCGCCTGTGCTTGCCCCTTCACAAACTACTCCTAAACAAGCAATGACAGGCATAAGAGCTATCCCTAGCGCCGTTTTCGGACGTATATTAAGCTTCCTTCCTGCTCGAGAAATAACTCACGCGCTTCATCATGTATGCCAAGATTGGCGTAAGCTGCCCCTCGTTAACGACGGCTGTCTCAACCTTTCTGAACTGCCCAATTTATCGGATAGCGGGCTTAAAACCATTCTTGAACAAGTAAGTGGTACTCGCATTACATCTATCAATCTGTCTCATTGCAAGAAAATCACAGATGCTGGTCTTGCCCATCTATCAAAACTCACATCTCTAAGAGCACTTAGTCTAGCTGAGTGCGAAAACATCACAGATGCTGGCCTAGCCTATCTCGCAACTCTCACATCTCTAAGATCACTTAATCTAATCTGGTGCTTTAAGATCACAGATGCTGGCCTAGCCCATCTATCAAAACTCACACTCTTAAGCTCACTTGATCTAGTCAGGTGCGGTAAAATCACAGATGCTGGCCTTGCTCATCTATCAAAACTGACACTCTTAAGCTCACTTGATCTAAGCATGTGCCAAAGCATCACAGATGCTGGCCTTGCCCATCTATCAAAACTCACACTCTTAAGCTCACTTAATCTAACCAAGTGCGATAAGATCACAGGTGATGGCCTAGCCCATCTAGTAACTCTCACATCTCTAAGATCACTCAATCTAAGAGCGTGTAGAAACATCACAGATGATGGCCTAGCCCATCTAGTAACTCTCCCATCTCTAAGCTCACTTGATCTAACCGACTGCCATACGATCACAGATGCTGGCCTTGCCCATCTAGTAACTCTCCCATCTCTAAGCTCACTTGATCTAACCTGCTGCGATAAGATCACAGATGCTGGCCTTGTCCATCTATCAAAACTCACACTCTTAAGCTCACTTGAACTATACGAGTGCGAAAATATCACAGATGCTGGCCTTGCCCATCTATCAAAACTCACACTCTTAAGCTCACTTGATCTAACCAGGTGCGATAAGATCACAGATGCTGGTCTTGCCCATCTCACAACTCTCACATCTCTAAACACACTTAATCTAAGGGATTGCGATAAGATCACAGATGCTGGCCTAGCCCATCTATCAAAACTCACACTCTTAAGCTCACTCTATCTAGATCATTCAGGGATTACCTTAGATGCTGTAAAAGCTTTTAAGGCGAAACTGATTCCTGTCGAACTTAAAGACGCTGCATTCAGAGATAAAATGGATTATTACATCTACATGCTAGCTCCAAAGCCTAAAGGGGGCGATGAATGGGGTAAAAAGAACCGTTATGGTGATTTTGATCGTCTAAAATTAGCGCAAGTACTTGCTGCTTTGGAATTATCACGTCCAGAGCTTTTCAAAGAGTTATCGATTGCCCCTTTGCTCGACCTCATCAATCAACCAACCTTTACAGCTCAGCAAATTGATCCCTTGTTGCACAAATTACCAGAAGAGACAAGAAATGCTATTTTTTACCAAGTCTATCAACTAGCTCCTGAGCCAAAAGGGGGCGATCAATGGGGAGAAAAGTATCGCTTTAATGATCTAGCACGGTTTAGGTTGGCTGTGATCGAAGTGGTCAAAAGTCGCGTTCTCCCATCTAAATGACATTCGACAATCAGGCAAACTGATCTTCTTCATTGGCTAGGATGTCGTTAATCAGGGCAATCCAATTATTTAGATAGTTGTTAAAAGGAAATTGTTGGCATTCGTCATGTAAATCTTGGAGTATGTCCATGAAAGGAAAAGGGATCCACTCTTCGCCTGCAAAGGCATTAAAATAAAAGCCTAAGGTGTGATCTGCGTGGGGTGGATAGTTGGAAATCTGACTCATAAAAAATTTAATTTTATTTATAATTGTTGGAGATAGTGAGGAGGAGGCCGAAGCAGAGTTGCAATCATCCTGAAGTTTATGCCATAATTCAGACAATTGTTCGGTAAATTCGGGATTATGACTCTCATCCTGAAGAGAAAGGGTGCGAAGTTTAGAACGCAAACCGATCAGGAGCTGATTGATTTGTTGAAAATCAACGAGAACTAGTTCGCCGTTCTCTTTTGTAGAAAAAAGAGTGACAATTTTTTTAAAAAAGGATACTAGGGTAGCAAATACCTGTGGCGTAGAGGTCTGAGGAAGATCTTTGAATTCTTCTTTGGTTTTTTTGTCTTTTTCTACGGGGTTGACAATGATTTTTTCGTACGGTGCCGATTCATCCCGCGAATGTATGGATTTATTAAAATCGCCCATCGTTCTTTCAGTGTTTCATTAGATTAGTTAATGCAGTAAGTTGAATTTTAAAGCAACTAAGTCTGAAGGGTGAAAGAGAGATAGTGTTTGACAGGAGTGGGATTTTTATTTTACCTTCTTTGTCTTTCGAAAATATATATTGAGGAAAGTTGCCGTGAGCGTTTTCAATTTGTTAAGACCGGCCCCACATCTTCCTGAGATTCAAGATCACGAGGATGTGAAGAAAACTTACAAGTACTGGCGTCTACGCGTATTTTATGGCATGTACATCGGTTACATTTTCTACTATTTTACCCGTAAGAGTTTTACATTTGCCATGCCCGCCCTCATGCAAGATCTGGGGCTTGAAATTAGTGACTTAGGGATCTTGAGCAGTATCTTGGCGATTACCTATGGTGCTAGCAAATTCTTGAGCGGTATTCTTTCCGATCGTTCTAATCCGCGTTACTTCATGGCAATCGGCCTTATCCTTACAGGATTTTGCAATATCTTGTTCGGGATGAGTTCTTCTATTCTCTTTTTCGCTATCTTTTGGGGATTAAATGGTTGGTTTCAGGGATGGGGATGGCCGCCTTGTGCGCGCTTATTGACTCATTGGTACTCACAAAAAGAGCGGGGTAGATGGTGGGGGGTATGGAATACGTCTCATAGTATCGGGGGCGCGTTGATTCCCATTATAGCTGCTTTTTGTGCCGTGGCATGGGGTTGGCGGTTTGCTATGTATCTTCCTGGCATAACCTGTATTGCGGTGGGTTTTTTCCTCATCAATCGTTTGCGCGATACACCTCAGTCACTGGGACTACCTCCTATTGAAAAATTCAAAGACGATTATCCAACTGCTAAAAAAGAAGTGGAAAAAGAAATTTCTGTTAAAGAGATTCTCTTCAAACACGTGTTGACCAATAAGTACATATGGGTGCTGGCTAGTTCCTATTTTTTTGTTTACATCATCCGGCAAGCTGTCAATGATTTTGGCGCTTTGTTCTTAATGAAGACCAAAGGGTATTCCATGCTAGTGGCCAATAGCAGCGTATTCTGGTTCGAAGCGGGTGGCGTTTGCGGTAGCTTAGTAGCGGGTTGGGCATCTGATCGGATTTTTAAAGGCCGACGCGGGCCTGTCAATGTCTTATTTAGTTTGGCTGTGATCTTTGCGATTGCAGGTCTGTATGTTGTTCCAGCTGGCATGCTGTACTTGGATTACGCTTGCATGTTTGCAGTGGGCTTCTTCATTTTTGGTCCCCAGATGCTGATTGGAATGGCGGCGGCTGAACTCTCTCATAAAAAAGCCGCAGGGACAGCAACCGGATTTGTGGGATGGATTGCTTATTTAGGTGCGGCGACTGCGGGTTACCCTATCAGTAAAGTGATCGAAGTATGGGGTTGGCATGGCTTCTTTGTTGTGTTAGCAATATGTGGAGCGATATCAGTATCCTTGCTGTTGCCTCTATGGAAAATTAAAACCAATCCTCAATATGCAACGGGCGCACCCGCTCCTCAAAACGAAACACTTACAAGTTGAGATCCATAAAGGCTATTAACCGAGCGAAAAGATCAACAATGGAAACGATGAAACGATATACCGATAAAAAAGAGAGAATTTTTTTTATCGGTATATCGTTTCATCGTTTCCATTGTTGATCTTTTCGCTAAAAAATAATGTGATGGTCTCAAATTCGTAACGTTCGAAAATTATTCCTTCTTTAGGTATGATGCTCATCTATTAATAGATGAGCATCATGATGTCTTGGGTACCTCTCCACGTTCACTCGGAATATTCCATTTTAGACGCAACCGCTTCGGTGGAAGCTTTAGCTGAAAAAGCAGCGCAGATGAGCATGCCTGCCATGGCTCTCACGGATCAAGGGAACATGTATGGCGCTGTTGAATTTTTCAAAGCGTGTAAAGCTGTGGGTGTTAAACCTATCATTGGCTGTGAGTTGTATGTGGCTCCTGGATCTCGTTTAGAAAAAAAGAGGGTCCCTGGACAGCCAAATGGATCTCCTGTCGTCTTGCTCGCTAAAAATAAAAAGGGATATCAACATCTTTGTCGGCTCAGTTCGCTTGCTCATTTAGAGGGATTTTATTATGTGCCGCGCATTGATAAGGAGCTGTTGGCTCTTTATGCCGAAGGATTGATTTGCCTTTCAGGTCCTCACAATAGTTTCCTTTCCCACTTAATCGGACAAGGTAGGGAAGAGGAGTTTCGCCTTGAGGTAGAATGGTACCGTCAGACATTTCAAGAGGATTACTACTTTGAATTGCTGCGCCATCAGATGAAAGAGGAAGATATTCGCGCAGATGGAGTGGACAGCGAATCTTGGCTGCTCCAACACTATCACGATGCGATGACATCTCAACATAAAGTCAACCAAACACTCATCACGTGTTCGCGCGAGTTAGGCATTCGATGTGTGGCGGCACAAAATTCCCGTTACATCCAGCGTGACGATTGGAGTGCTCATGAAATATTCATGAACATCCAATCGGGAGAACCTTGTGAAATTTGGGAAAAAGATTCTTTTGGGAATCCGAAAGCGCGTATTAAAAATCCCAAACGCTCAGTTTGCTATTCCCATGAAATGTACTTTAAATCCCCTGAACAGATCCGCGCTCTTTTTGCAGATGTACCCGAAGCGGTTGAGGAGTCAGTGAGAATTGCTGAGAAATGCAACTTTGAGTTCGATTTCAAAGCGAGATATTATCCCGTTTTTGTTCCACCCCATCTGGAACAGCGCTCCTGTTCAAAAGAAGAAAGGCAGATCGAAGCTGAAAAATTTCTCAGACAGTTGTGCGAAGAAGGGATTGGCAAGCGCTACACGCCCGAGCGATTGGCCAAGGTACAAGAAAAGCACCCTGATCGAGATCCTTTACAGATCGTTCGCGAGCGTCTGGACTATGAACTTAGCGTGATCATTCCCAAAGGGATGGGAGATTATCTGCTGATCGTGTGGGATTTCATCGCGTGGGCTAAGAAAAACAGGATCCCGATGGGTCCGGGCCGCGGTTCAGGGGCTGGATCAATCGTCTTGTATCTGATTGGGATCACTGACATCGAGCCTTTGCGTTTTAATTTGTTCTTTGAGAGGTTCATCAATCCTGAGAGGATTTCCTACCCAGATATCGATGTCGATATTTGCATGGATCGGCGTGCTGAAGTGATCGAGTATACCGTACGCAAGTATGGGAAAGATAAAGTAGCTC
Source organism: Chlamydiota bacterium (assembly GCA_013286595.1). GTDB lineage: Bacteria > Chlamydiota > Chlamydiia > Chlamydiales > Rhabdochlamydiaceae > JABDFI01. The sequence goes on from JABDFI010000035.1 coordinate 20,444, forward strand.
AGATCATCACGTTTGGTACGATGAAAGCCAAGATGGCCATTAAAGACGTGGGCAGAGTTCTTAATGTGCCTTTGTCGCGCGTGAATGAAATTGCCAAACTGGTCCCTGAAGATCTCAACATGACCATCGATCGAGCATTAGAAATAGATCCTGGCTTGAAACAGCAGTATGAAGCTGATCCTGAAGTGAGACGGTTGCTGGATTTGGCAAAAAAATTGGAAGGATCTGTGCGCAATACGGGAATTCACGCAGCAGGACTGATCATCGGTGGAGATCCTATTGTTGAACATGTGCCTATCTGCGTCTCTAAAGATGCTGAGATGGTCGTCACACAGTATTCGATGAAGCCGGTTGAAATGGTGGGCATGCTCAAGATCGACTTCTTGGGATTAAAGACGTTGACCACGATCCAACAGGCTGTTGATGCTCTGAAGCCTAAGTTAGATCAAGAGCTCGATTGGGTGGATTTGCCCTTGGATAATGCCGCGACATTTGATCTGCTCAATCAGGGAAAAACCATGGGAGTGTTCCAGCTAGAGTCAGGTGGAATGCAGGACTTGGCTAAACAGCTGCACATTGATAAGTTTGAGGAGATCATCGCGGTAGGAGCGCTGTATCGACCAGGTCCGATGGAAATGATCCCTTCATTTATCAATCGAAAACACGGCCGAGAGTCATTAGAGATAGATCATCCTTTGATGCAAGATGTGTTAGCTGAAACCTATGGGATCATGGTCTATCAAGAGCAGGTCATGCAAATCGCCAGTTTGTTGGCGGGATATACGCTGGGAGAAGGTGATGTGTTGCGCCGTGCCATGGGGAAAAAAGATCACGAGGAGATGGCACGCCAGCGAGAAAAATTCCGACAAGGCGCTCTAGTCAAAGGAATCGATGCTGAAACAGCGATGCGCATCTTTGATAAAATTGAAAAATTTGCCTCTTATGGCTTTAACAAATCTCATGCCGCAGCTTATGGTTATCTGAGTTATGTCACGGCCTATCTCAAGGCGAATTATCCCGGTGAATGGATGGCTGCCCAAATGACATCTGATCGGGCAGATCTCTCTAAGATTACGAAGACCATTCGTGAATGTCAGGCATTTAATATTGCGATCTTGCCTCCTGATGTGAATGAGTCTGGAAAGGAGTTTGTCTCCACAGAGAAGGGAATTCGCTTTGCGATGGTAGCGATTAAAGGTGTGGGCGAAGGGGTTGTCGATGCGATTTTAGTGGAGCGCCGGAAGGGCCCTTATCGATCACTTTACGATTTCATACAAAGAATTGAAACGCGTAAAGTCGGCAAGAAAGTCATCGAACTACTGATTGGCTCAGGTGGCTTTGATTTTACAGGATGGAGTCGTCAAGCCTTGCTCGACAGTGTTGAGCCGATGTGCAACGTCGCAGCCAAGGAACAAAGCGAAGCCCAAAAAGGGATTGTCGATATGTTCTCTTTAAAGAAACAGGATGCAACAGAAGACAAGCGCTTTGCACGGCCTCCCGAAGTGCGTGAAGAAATGCCTCGTCAATTACAATTGAAGCGCGAGTATGAGTTGCTAGGTGTCTATCTGAATGGGCATCCTCTCGATGATTATCAAGAGCTGATCCGGCAGTTGAACTGCACGCCGTTTTCCAGCTTAGATGATCTGCCCAATCCCAGCGTCTTTCGCTCTGTTTTTATCATCGAGAATGTCGTGTTAAAGATTTCCTCTAAAAGTCAGCGAAAATTTGCCATCCTAACTGTCAGCGATGGCTCCGATTCGATCGAATTGCCCATTTGGTCTGATTTATATGATGAGAAGTCTTCCCTCATCTGCGACAATCAATTATTGTGTGCCGTGATGCAAAAGGACATGCATGAGGGTAAATTGCGTTTGCAATGTCGATGGATCAGTCATCTGCAAGCCCATAGTGAAGGGTTAATTGCGGAATGTAACGTAGCCTATGATCAAACTAAACATCAGGCAAAACTAGCAGATAAGAGGCGCCCTGAAAAGATGAATGAAAAAGAAGGAAATAAACCTATGAGAAATAAACTGTGCATCACGATGGATATTGATGCAACCCGTCACAGCCATATTCTCATGATGAAAGAATTTTTTCGCGCGCATCCCGGGGCTATTCCCATTGAGATTCAATTTGTTAACTCCCAAGGA
>JABDFI010000036.1 GCA_013286595.1 Chlamydiota bacterium
AATAAACGCCTCAGAAAACAAATGGGCCGAGGCACTCGGGTAAAAATTGTACAAAGTCGAGGTAAAGCTGCTTTAGTTAACGAGTGATTCCCATAGAGCTGTTCGGATGGCTTCTAATGAGCGATTGGGGCCAAAAGCATACTCGTAAGTGCGTTGACGCATTGAAGCGTAGTGCGATGAGGAGGCTAGTTCTTGAGAGATGGCGTGATGCAGGTTGTCGACTGTAGGGAGTGTGAGGCCGCAGCGAGAAAGTGGAGTTGACGCAGTATCTGGAGTGAGAAAAACAAGGGGGCGGTCGAAAGCTAAAAAATCGTAACCGATCGAGGAGTAGTCGCCGAGATAGAGTGAGCAGCGGTTGAGCAGAGGGTAGATAGGAGGAAAATCGGTTATAAAAAGCGCGGATGGGTGGTGGTCATAGCGTAACATGATAGCAAGTGTGTGAGCTAGATGGTCTTCTAGAAGCAAAGGATGGAGTTTGATCACGAGATTAAACTCAGAGGAAAGTTGGGCGATGATGGCTTCTACTGAGGAAAAAAAGGAAGTGGGATGTTCGTCGTGATGCCAAGTAGGAGCATAGAGGATGATAGGCTGCTTGGAGGTAAAGCGAGAAAAGATCGCGCTCTCTGCGAGGGTCTCGTAGAATGCTTTGTGTTGTTGGTAGTAAGGCAGCCGGTAATTACCCGTAGTGATCACGCGGTTGATTTTTTGATAGGCTCCTGAGCATTGTAGGAGATCAAGGAGGTGTTGCCCATATACAAGAGAAATGTCTTGCTCGATGTGCTGCTTAAGAGAATGTCCTTTATCTGAATTGCCGTGAGGGCAAAAGACAAACCTCATCTTTTTCCCGTAGAGCAGTTGAAAGGAGGAAGAGAGTTGAGCGGCCCAAAATTTTCCTGTTTGAAAGATCATATCAAAGTGATCGGCGAGATAAGATAGAGAAAGTGAGCTGAGATCGCAGTACTCAACCTTGAGATCGGGATAATATTGCTGAGCGAGTTGATAGTTTGTCTCATCAGTGACAATCAAAGGGATGTTCAGAACACTGCTTAACACGCCGAGATGATCGAGATGAGTAGGAAGTCCTGTCAGAATAGCTGTCGTTCGCATATTTCGGGTTCTTAAAAAAAACTGAGATCTTTTTCGGGAAAGAGGGTCATCGCTTGATGAATCTCTCGTTGAAGTTGATCTAATGTTGAGTGCCCGAAGGCGTAATGATATACCTCTTTTCGGATTTCTGAATAGGAGCGCAGCTCAAACTGCAAAAACCGCTCCATGAGTTGATAGATCTGAGGGTAATCTTCCTTTTTGATCTCAACACCACAGCGAAAGAGGTAAAGACCTAGGTCCTGTGTTGCATCTTTTTCCCGTTGGTTCAGAAAAAAAAGAGGGCGATCAAAAATTAAAAAATCGTAGCCGATGGAGGACATGTCTCCGAGGTAGATGTCGGCGATGTTGAGCAGAGGGAAAATGGGTGGAAAATCTCGGATGAAGTGGATGTTCGGATGAGACGAGTGCTGTTCAATCAGCTCTAGAGCTAAATCGTCTTTGAGCAAATTGGGATGGGGCTTTACGATGAGGTTAGTGTCGGGAGGTAAGGTGGTGGCCAGATGGGGCATGGCGTCGTAAAAGGAGGTGGAGCGCTCGTAATCTTGCCAGGTGGGAGCATAGAGTATCGTTCGTTTGGCTTGGGGAAGACGGCGGGTGATTTCCTGCTGTGCGAGTTGATCGTAGAAATCTTTGTGCCCTTGATAGAATGCATGGCGAAAATTACCCGTAATGACATGAGATTTCAGATGGTCAAGTACTCCTTTCATTCGGAAGAAATCGATCATCTGTTTGCCGTAGACAAGGGCGATCTCTTCTTTGCGTAAAGCTTCCATGAAGGCAATCGAGTGACCTTTGTCAGAATTGCCATGAGGGCACCAAATCGTATGTACTTTCTTTTGGAGGAATTTTTGGGCGAAGAAAAACACTTCATCAAAGAGGTCGCGAGGGATGCAGTAGAAGATCACATCGAAATGGGAGACAACAAATTCACCAATGGTAAGATAATCAGCAACAATCACATCCAAGTCAGGGTAGTAGCGACGCGCGGAGGAAGCAATTTCCTCTTCCGTGACAATGAGAGGAATATGCAGAAGCGAACATAGAGGTCCTAAATGATCGAGATGGTGAATATCTCGTCCATAGAGAAGGCCTGCAGATGGTCGCGGAGTAGACATATTTGAATAGACCTCTTTCGAAATTAAGGGTTCGTCGATTTTCGGGATTATTTTGGCCGATTTTCGATTCTTTTTGCGGGGGTAGTATACGAAACAAGATACAATCCCCGCAAAAAGAATTGAAAACTCGGCTCAAAAGAACCCGAAAATCGACAGAACCTTAATATCGAAAGAGGTCTCATGTTAACGCTTTATCTGGTAAGTGGCAACGATAGCTTTCTTTTTAGGTCTAGCTGCTTCAAGTTGTTGCTGATGCGAGCGGAGTTGCTCGGGATGCTCGATGATGTATTGATTATAGGATTGTTGGCGGTTAAGTTGTTCGGTGAGAGCCATCAGCTGATCGCGCAAACTTAAGATTTCTGTGCTCATTTCCTCCTGTGGAGGCAAGATTTGGTCAACGGAAGGGTGTTCTTCTTTAGTCGCCACGATCTGTTCGATCATTTCTGTCGTTTTGATGCGACTGATGCGCAGACTACTGAGCCTGTCGACAATTTGCGAGCGCTGCTGCAACACTTGGTTCAAAGAACCTTCATCGCGAAACACGCGGGAAAGCTCTTCTTGATGCAAGTTAGCCAGGAGCTCGCGCATGATATTCACCTCTTTTTGAAGAGTACCTTTCAATTGTTCGTGCAGTGCATCCCATTCCGACATATCTACCTCCTTGAAGTGCGCAGGTAGTGATAGATAGAATGCGAAAGGCGTGCCACTTTGCCTAACTAATAGAGATTGAACTAATTAAAAAAATGAGTTATCTTGTTTGCTCGGCAAACTTTTCCTATCCAGATATGCAAAAAATTCCCTTTGAGGTGATTCCTCTAAAACAATGGTTTCTTCGACACAAGCGGGATTTTCCCTGGCGAGGCGAACCAACCCCCTATGAAGTATGGATCTCGGAGGTCATGCTGCAGCAGACCCAAGCAACTGTGGTGATCGACTATTTTCACCGATGGATGGATCGATTTCCCCATCTTCATGCTTTAGCAGAAGCTCGCTTAGAAGAGGTGTTGAAAATGTGGGAAGGGCTGGGTTATTACAGTCGAGCGCGTAGGCTTCACGCAGCCGCTCACTACTTTGTCATGCATCATCAGGGGCAGATTCCGAATCAACGAACTGAATTGGAAAAAGTAGCGGGACTTGGACCCTATACGATTGGGGCTATTTTAAGCTTTGCTTTTCACCAACGGACTGCGGCAGTCGATGGGAATGTGCTGCGCGTTCTCGCTCGTTACTTTGGGATTGCTGAAGATAGTTCAACGAGTAAAGTGCGTCAGCATATTGCCCAATTAGCTGAACGGTTGTTGCCAGAAGAGGAGCCGTGGTTAATTACTGAAGGGCTAATCGAATTGGGCGCACTCGTATGTACTCGCGTGCCGCAATGTCTGCAATGCCCATTGAAAAATGGATGCATTGCCCATCAGACAGGGCAAGAATTGGAGTTGCCCATCAAGAAACAAGCGGCGAAAGTGACCGAATTAAACCGACAAGTGATGGTGATTCATGCAGAGGATGAGGTCTTAGTGCGCAAAGGGACAGCTGGACGAGTGATGGCAGATCTCTATGAATTTCCGTATGCTGAAATCAGATCCGATGAATTGATACTTTATATGGATACGCAGTTTCCCTTCCCAAGAATTTTTGAAAAGCACTTAAGACCACAAACGCATTCCTTCACTCGCTATAAGGCGCGTTTGATTCCTTCGTTATGGAAAGCACTGGAGAAACGACCTGTTGAGTCTTATGATTGGATGCCATGGAAGAAGATTCGGCAATTGCCTTTTTCAGCAGGGCATCGTCGAATTTTAACCTCTTTGATCGAGGAACATGCGCATTTTACACACTGAAAGTTCTAAAGGATGGGGAGGCCAAGAGATTCGTATCCTCAATGAAGCCAAAGGAATGCGCGATCGCGGCCATAAGATTATTTTCGCTGTTAATCGTGGAGGGCAGCTCATTGAGAAAGCTAGGAAAGAGGGTTTTACGGTTCATGAGCTTTCTTTTACCAAACAAGCATCTCTACAAACCATTTTTCAGTTAGTTCGTTTGATCAAGAAACATGCTATCGATCTTGTGAATACCCATTCCTCCTTAGATGCTTGGATTGGGGGAATTGCTGCGCGAATAGTTGGCACCTCGATCATTCGAACACGACATCTATCTACCCCTATTCGTTCAGGATTGAACAGCTATTTATTGTATAAAGCGCTCGCTGATTTCATTGTGACTACCTCTTCGAGCATTATTCCCATGATTGCCAAGCAAGCCAAACTTCCTCTTTCACGGTTGCTCTGCATTCCGACAGGTATTATCCCCTCGCAGTTGCATGTGGATGCTCAAGCTGTGAAGCAATTCAGAGATTCACTGCGTCTGGGGCCTAACGATGTGCTAGTGGGAACAGTCTGCTTTGTGCGTTCTTGGAAAGGGATTGATGATTTACTGAAAGCCGCGCAACTTCTGCAAGATAGAAAAGAAATTAAATGGGTTGTCGTTGGCGGAGGACATGTCAACGATTTTCGCCACAAACTCAAAGAATTAAAGTTAGAAGAGACGGTGATATTCACAGGGCATCTCGATGTTCCCTATCCAGCAATTGCTGCCATGGATATCTTTTTGTTATTGAGCACAGCTCATGAAGGGATTTCGCAAGCTTCTTTGCAAGCAGCATATCTGAGTCGTCCGCTGATTACGACCAACATCGGGGGATTGCCAGAAGTGTGCATCGATGGCAAAACCGGTCGCATTGTTCCGCCATTCTCTCCTCAAGAAGTGGCAAAGGCTGTCAGTTCTCTACTAGATAGTCCTTCAGAACGTCATGCGATGGGATTGAAAGCAAAAGATCTCGTTGCAACGACCTATACTCTCCAACAGACATTGGATAAGATGGAACTTGTGTATCAATTGTTTTTGGAAAAAAAGTAGATATAATATGCATGTCGAGGCAAGCCCTTGTACTGAATTGTACATTTCAGTATTATATACTATACTAGCCGTCACTATGAGGTGCCATATGCCTACAAAAGCTATGCTTACAAAGACTCAAAGAATTACGCTTGATGTCCCTGCAGCGCAACATAAAAAAATAAAAACAATAGCTTCGATGATGGATCTATCCATCAAAGATCTCATGCTCATGAGTTTTGAAGAATTTATGCATAAAAAATATAACAAGCTCACAGAAAAAGCCATTAAGCAAACATTGGCGGGTAAGAATGTAAAAAAATTCAAAACTCTTGATGCTTTAATTGAAGATTTGGAAGATTAATGCTAAGCCCCATTGGTTCTAAACAATTTAAAAAAGACTATAAGCTGTCGAAAAGCCGTGGCAAAAGCATGAAAAAGCTCATTGATATCATGGATAAGCTATGCAAGGAAGAGGTCCTTGAGCAAAAGCATCGAGATCACAATCTTACCGGCAATTATGTGGGATGTAGGGAATGTCATGTAGAACCGGATTGGTTGCTAATCTACAGCAAAACCGAAGTTGATATCTATTTCATTAGGACAGGTACTCATTCTGATTTATTTGGCAAATGACTTTGGCAAAGACTCACAACCAATTAGACTTCTTTAGCTTCCATCAACAGCAATACCTATCTTAAAATTTGCAATTGCCTCAAATTAATTATTTACATATAACTTGTTAATCAAATCTTTAACAAGAGGTGTGAAGATGTCTCTACGACCAGTCCAAGAATCGCAAGCACAGCTGTGTAAAAACCAGAAAGATCCATATGATCTCGAGTTGATAGGCTCCGAATTATTTCATCTCTTCTGTCGTGGACTTGAAGAACTCGGATATTTCTTCGATCCCTTTCCGCAACCTACAGGCTGTCCTACGTGTCGCGACTTAGCTAAGAAAGCGACTAAAGATCAAGGCGCCTTTGCAAAAAAAATTAGTCGGGTTGGCACAGCACGTCTGGAAGGCCCACCTCCCCAAAAAGGATCTCTTTCGCCCTATCCCATCTTTATTCGTTCTTCACCAGTTGCGGCCCCTTCCGAACTAGACCCAGACCCCGAAGCCCCTGTAGTTTCTCTCCACCCTGTTAAAGATCGCTTAGAAAAACCATCTAAGGACGGCGTTACGGCTGCTACAACCATTCCAGTAAAACAAGAAGCGGAATCAGATGAGCAGAGTGCACAAAAAACTGCTCATCCCGGTGCTGTTGAAAAGGCTGCTCCCATTTTACCAAAATCTCCTCGTTTAAATTTAACCCTCATCACTCTGAATAGTGCTCAAGAAAAAGAAACACCGGTGCTAAAAACACCTATTCCGTTGCCCTTAGCAATGATCGATGAAAGAATTAAGGATAAGGCAGCTTTTACGAAACAAGATCATAAGACTTTATCTTGCTATTTAAATCAGCTTGAAGATATGGCAAGATTTAACTTTTGCCGTGCGTTAGCAAGCTTAAATCATGTAGATGTAAATGATTGGGAAGACGGGTTTGTAATAAATGGTTGGGAAGGAGGGGTTGTAATAAATGGTGAATCCAACTTTGATGATCCTGCTAAGCTTAAGTTGGCGTTTGCGATTGCTTTTTATCAAAGTTCAAATCCCCATCAAATAAATCTTATCACAACCCTCTTAGATCTCATTTCGACCCTCAATGAACCGGGTAAGTTAGAAAAACATCGCGCTGAAGACCCTATAGAAAGTCTTGCATGCAAAGATGACATTGATTACTTGATTTTTGAAGCAGCTCCAGGGCCCAAAGGAGGAGAGTACTGGGGACGTGAGCATCGTTACGTCGATGCGGGGCGATTAGAGCAAGCGCTCATCAACTATCTCAAGTCGATCTGTTTTCCTGCTTTAGTGCAAGCTAGAAGTGACGAATAATGCAAAAATTTGCTTGAGATTTTCCATGTTTCTTTTACATACTCTGTGAGAGGACATTCTCAGGGGGAAAGGTAAATGGAACAGGGAAAGCATGAAGAATTGCGTATCGCACGTCGGTCTACGGCAAAAATGGCAGCCATTGAATGGGTGATGGCCAACTATAAAAGATTGTTGACGACCATGTGCACGCTTTTCGTCTTGCTCTTTTGTGTGATGCCCTTCACCAAGCGCATGAAAGGAAATGCTAAATCGGATTATCTAGCCGCCGAAGCTGCTTTTATAGCGTGGATTGCCCAAACCAAACACGATCTCGATCTATATAAACAGCTCAAGGCTCCTTTGAATCGCCATCCTGAATTGGATGCCAAATTTGGTACCCTTATGGCGCAGCGCTTTTTGGGACTGGGTGAAACTAAGATGGCCGATCAGTATGCGAGTTCTGCTCTGAAAAGGACGAAAACTCTTCTCTCTCCCTACTACTTACAATTTTCTCACAATACATTGAGCATTTCTCAGGGGCATTTAGCAGAGGCTTTGAAACAATCCTATGAGCTGAAGAAACGCATGGGGGAAGATGAGGCATTTTGGAGCCATCAGGATGCGAAGGCTAGCGTTGGCGTGGCCTTATATGCCTATAATTTATTGCGCATCGCTTCTTTAGAAAGAGAAGTGGGTTCAAAAGAGGGAGAGCTTGCGGCTTGGGAAGAGTTGATGCGTCATGCAGGCTGGGGCGGCTATCCACCCCAACAGAAAATGTATGATCCTGAAACGTATCAGATGTTAGCTCAAAATTTTCAAACTGGGGAAGTGTCGCTTATCGATTACATCCAGCAGCGAAAGAGAATTCTGGCTAGTTCCCCTTGAGATTTTGTGAATTGATGTCCATTGCGGTGCGGTAGATATCTTTTCCTCCATGTAATCCTACAAGGAGGAAAATGAGAGGAGGAAGAAAAATCGCGATGATCAACGAAACAACTCCCAACACAAGCTGAGTGGTGCTTTCTTGTTTAAAAATGAATTGGAAAACAGATCGCGCTAAGTTGGTGACCTTCGCGGTCAATAGAACGCCAATAAGAGCTCCCACTGCAGCAGCAATGACTGACCATCCAGGTCCAAACATCACAAAGCTGAAAAAACATGCCAATATAAAAGCTAAACAAAAGAAAAGCTCGAACCGATGTTTTTTTGCCAAAGTCTCGAGTTCTCTAACACTAACCCCTTCTTTTGGTTTGTTGCCGTCTGCCATATGTCCCCTAAGTGAGCCTTTCTCTGATAATTTTCATTTAAATAGTAACTTCACTTTTTTAGCAACCGTTGCCTTATTTTAAATGCAAAATTGCTCCTTATCTCGAGATGTAAAGCTGAGTTCTCGGTTTAGGATGATAAGTAGGAAGAACGATCCTTTTAAGAACAGCGGTGATTGCAGATTTAAAGATAGATTGATCATCAAAGCAGTGATTCTCACCCCAACGATCTTGATCTTGTCGCTGTGGCGATAAGACGTAGATCTGGTAATAAATGAGATCGCGGATTTCTTGGGGCAAGTTTTGTAAAAGCGGATGAATAGTTTCTTTCGAAAACTTGTTCTGATTGATGAGATTGAGGAGAAGATCAATCGAGGGATACCGAGGATCAGCACTTTGTGTCAGCTCGAATAAGGTAAGGGCTTGAGCCAGTTTGAGGCGCTCGAGATTATCGTACCGATGTTGTTCTCCCCATTTATCTCCCCCTTTTGGCGCATCTGCTAATTGATAGACATGAGTGTCTGTTGAAGGATTGAACTTTGGAGTTGTATGCATAAAAGTCATAAGGCCCACTTGCAATGCCTCAATAGCATTTGCACTGATTTTATTACACCAGTATAGAGTCAGTGATTTGAGAGATGTGAGTTTTGAGAGATGCTCTAATCCTTGATCTGTGATGTTACGGCATTGGCCTAGATCCAGTGATTTGAGAGAGGTGAGCTTTGAGAGATGTTCTAGTCCTTCATCTGTGATGATTTTGCAACTCCCAAGATCCAATGAAGTAAGAGAGGTAAGTTTTGAGAGGTGCTCTAATCCTCGATCTGTAATGTTGGAGCATCCCGGTAGATCCAATGAAGTGAGAGAGGTAAGTTTTGAGAGGTGCTCTAATCCTTGATCTGTAATGTTTTCGCATGCCTCTAGATTCAGTGATGTGAGAGAGGTGAGTTTTGAGAGCTGTTCTAATCCTTGATCTGTAATGTTTTCGCATGCCTCTAGATTCAGTGATGTGAGGGAAGTGAGTTTTGAGAGCTGCTCTAATCCTTGATCTTTGATGCGGCACAAGCTTAGATCTAGTGAAGTGAGAGAGGTGAGCTTTGAGAGATGCTCTAGTCCTTGATCTGTAATGCTACGGCACAAGCTTAGATCCAGTGAAGTGAGAGAGAGGAGCATTGAGAGATGCTCTAGTCCTTGATCTGTAATGCTGCGGCACAAACTTAGATCCAGTGAAGTGAGAGAGGTGAGCTTTGAGAGATGCTCTAATCCTTGATCTGTGATGGTATTGCAGCCCCATAGACTCAGTGATGAAAGAGAGACAAGCCTTGAGAGATGTTCTATTCCTTCATCTGTGATGATTATGCATCCCTCAAGATCCAGTGATGTGAGAGCGGTGATCATTGAGAGATAATCTAGTCCTTGATCTGTAATGCTGCGGCACAAGCTTAGATCCAGTGAAGTGAGAGAGGGGCGCATTGAGAGATGTTCTAGTCCTTGATCTGTGATGATATTGCAGCCCCATAGACTCAGTGATGAAAGAGAGGCAAGTCTTGAGAGATGTTCTAGTCCTTCATCTGTGATGTCAGAGCATCCCTCAAGATCCAGTGAAGTGAGAGCGGTGAGCTTTGAGAGATGATTTAGTCCTTGATCTGTGATGTTGCATCCCTGTAAATTGATCGATTGGATTTTAGCTCCTTTGAGTTGTTCTAGAATGGTCTTGAGCTGATCATTTGATAACTTCTTATAGCCTGATAAATCTAAATGATGCCCTTGAAAGGGTAAGCGTGCCCATGCTTTGCAGGTCAAGCGCGTTGATCGCAAGGTTTGTGGATCTGAAAGAAAGGTTAATACATGCTCCATAACTTCATCAGGCAACGACTTAATCGTCACTGGTTTTGAAGAGGTCTTAGGTGGCACAACTACAGGCGACGCAGATTGTGTAGAGGATAAGTTTAATGGGGCTAAAACTAGTGATGGTACTGATGTCATAATTTTCCTTATTTTTAATTTTACATATTAGTTTTATCACATCTGTTTTTCAACAAATACTTCAATTTATATTTAATGTTTTTATATTATTATTTTAATATTTAATTCTTTGCGTTGAAATACTGCCATGGGCCTTTTAGTTTCAATCGTGGCAAAGTTCAATTTAATAATTACATGCAATAATTTATTTATAAAATTTGTTTTAATTGATCTATTTTTAAATTAAATGTAAAATATCTTTATAAACTAAACCTAGGATTAATTATCATGTCTGTTTCACCCTTAGTTAAATTAGATCCAACGATCCGGAGCCATATTGTAGATTTTCTGTCTCCAAAGGATAAGCTAGCTTTAGCATGCACAGCTAAAGCATTGAAAGGTCTGTCGCCAACTCTTTACGAGCAGCGTGGCGCTCATGTGGACAGTGGAAAAACAACCTTTCAGGTCTATGCTCCCCAAGCTAAAAAAGTTTCTGTGATCTTGACCTCCTTTGGCAGCAAAGAGCATGAAGTTCCCATGGAAAAAACAGCATCTGGGGTGTGGAACGCTGTCTCTTCCCATGCTGCCGTAGGACGAAGTTATCTGTACCGCGTTGAAGATAGTCGTGGAAAAGTCATGATGCGCACAGATCCATTTAGCTTTTCAGTTGTCAATGTACCAGAAGTTGGACAAGTACAATCTCTTGTCGTCGATCGGCAAAAATACCAATGGGGTGACGGAGAATGGATGAAACAGCGGGCTGGTAGTAAGCCGCTCGAACAACCATTATCTATTTACGAAGTGCACGTCAAGTCGTGGATGAGAAAAGGGGGCAAACCTCTATCGTATAGAGAATTGGCTCCAGAGCTCATCGCTTACTGTAAAAAGATGAATTTCACGCATGTTGAGTTGTACGGTGTGATGGAACACATGCATGATCTGGCTCGCGGGTACCAAGTGACTAACTATTTTGCTCCTTATCATCCTATGGGTTCTAGCGATGATTTGAAATACTTAATCGATCAAATGCATCAAGAGGGAATAGGGGTAATTATAGACTGGATCCCTGCTCACTTTCAACACAATCATCAAAGCAGTGATTATTCTATGTCTTTACATGAATTTGACGGCTCGGATTTATTCTCTGCAGAGCCCGCACCTTGGGGCACAAGGTATTTTGATTTCAGTAAGCCAGAATCGAATCGCTTGCTAGAGGCTAGTGCTATTTATTGGATCGATCAATTGCATATCGATGCTCTGCGCTATGATGCCATTAGTGCCATCGTTCGTAGAAATGGGAAAAATATCGAGCCTGGAATCGCCTTTTTGCAAAAGTTGAATGACAAAATTCACGCTAAATTTCCTGGAGTATTTACCATTGCAGAAGAAACAGACGGATTTCCTCATGTGACAAAGTCCACTAAAGAAAAAGGTTTAGGGTTTGATTTGAAGTGGGGTATCTGGTGGAGTCACGATTCGCGCAATTACTTCCGGACCCCTTATGCTGAGAGATCTCGAGAGGACCACCATCAGAGAAAAATCCTCCATTTTTTAGGAGAAGTACAACGAACGGATAAGATGGTTCTCTCTCATTCCCATGATGATTCCGACGGGGGTGCTTTGAGTAGCGAAAAGACATTGTATAGTTGTGTTTCCCATGCGAAGAATGAAGGTGCCCGATTTGCTGATTTACGCAATTTTTTTGCCTGGCAAACCTTAGCGCCAGGTCGTGGCTATTTGATTCACATGGGCGATGAGATCGGTCAACAAGATTCTTGGTATCAGCGCTTTGTAAAATATCAATCGGCAGTTGATTGGGAACTCATGAAACAACCAAGTCAAGGACTCCGACGAGGGTTACAGCAGTGTGTCAGCGATCTGAATGCTCTCTATCGATACCACTCAGCATTGTGGAAACAAGGAGAAGAGGGCTTTAAGCTCATCTCCGAATATGGACCTAACCGCGTGGTAGCTTACCACCGAGGAATGGGGCAAAAACCCCGCATCGCAGTAATACATAATTTCTCTGATAAAGGATATGGCTCTTATGATGTTCCCCTTGGATCCTCTCATGAAGATCCAGCCATGAAAGGAGTGAAGCACGTGGTTGAGCGATTCAATTCCGATGAGATTCGCTACGGCGGCTCCGGAAAATTCAGCAACAAGCAGGTCGAGGTAGTAAGAGCTGGCGATGGTCAACCTACTCATTTCAGGATGGCCCTTCCTCCCTTATCAACGGTTGTAGTGGAAGAAGAGTTTTAACAATTCCCTCTTTAGTTAATTGGCGAAATGACCTAAAATCACGACTCGTTTTCTAGGAAAGGAAAGGTGTTGTGATTATTTTTCCCGTCACGCGGTTTTCCATTGATCGGTTGTTGCAATGGGGAGCAATCATTTGTGCTGCAGCGGTCAGCATAGCCGTCCTGCTCGTTGCGATCTTCTTTTTATGGGATCCTGCCTCTGCTGGGGGAAAAGAAAATCACCTGAACAAAAGCTTCACCTCAGCCAACTACCTTTTTCCCTTAGAAGCGATAGGAAGTGGAGCTTTGGCTTTACACCCCAAAATTGCCTGTGGATGGGTGTCGCGGATTGCCGAGGAATTTTCTGTGTTAGCTTATAATAATCGACCCGATGTCTTGCAGAAGGAAGCCAACATTGTGATAGCCCTTCATGGTGGAAAAGAACAAACCACGATCATGAATGGAAAAGTGGTGTTTTTGCAAGAGCGTCAAGAGGGAAAAGGTCTCGCTTTTGCTGAGGAGCCTACCTCTCTTTGGGTCAAACCCATCTTGCTGGATAATGGCAGTGTTCTAGTGGAAGCTGGGAGAAAATTGATCTCGTCAGAAGGGCAACTTGTCGGTGAGGAAAAGGGAGAGTATATCGCAACCCCTCGAGGTGGATTGCGCCTTGCCCCTACGTCTGGCCTCCAAGAACTAAAGACGCTCCGCTGTTTTGGCTGTGATTTGTTGATTCAGAAATATGGCGGGAAGGAATATGCATCCTGGAAAGATAAAATTAAAATCGAATTTGCAGTGGATTCTCGCACGTATGCTTGCTTCATAGCGACGGGAGATTTGCTGCAGTACCAAGAAGGAGAATGGCGCGTTGTAACTCCTGATCAAATCAATCCGCAACTACCTATTGCACGCGTTAAGTCCGCATCGATGAAGGGATGCGAAATCGAAGGATGGGACGAATCGGGTCTTGCCCCTGTACAAGTAAAAGTCGATCTTGAAAAGATCGCAGCGGCTCCTGTTAGAAATGATCTTCTTCCCTCTTCCTTGCGCGTGCGAAGCAACACGCAGCTGAGTTGCTTATTCGGTAAAAAAAGAGTGATCATCAAGCAAGGCGATTGGTTGCTCAGAACAGCGCATGGATGGCGTAATCTTAGACGTGCTGAGGACATTGAAAACTGCCTTTTCCATCGAATTAAGGGAGATCTATTCATTTTTGATAGCATTGAGAAACAACAAGGCAAATTGACGTTAGTGGGGCAACTTTTCGATAGTGCTCGCGTCAATGTTTCCCCGGTTGCCCTCACTGTTGAAAGCGATAAAAAAGTTTCTAAAAAATCAAAGAAGAGAAAAATATTGTCCTGTATTTTTAGTGCGCGAGGACTGCCATGTTAAACCGATCCATTCTCCTTGCACTTTCATTCACTCTGCTCCATTCGACCTATTCTGAAACGATTGCAGAGAAAATTTCTCATGCTACATCACGTGCATCGGAAGATCGAGCCAATGTCGACATGTTACTCAAAGAGGTCAACGAACGCCTTGTGTCTTTAAGAGCTGGTCTTGAAGAGTGTTACACTAGAGCTAATGAGCTCTATCAATTAGAGGGCAGTGAAGCGGAATTTCAAGAGACGTTGATCTCAGTGAATCAGATTAAAGAAGAGATCCATCATCTTCATGAGCAATGGCATGATGCCGTGGTTTCCGAATCGAAAAAAGAAGAAGAGGGCTACGCGCTTTGGGATCAAGAAGAGACCACGCTTGCCCAACTTGTCATGGAATACGGCGCGCAAGAATTTCTTTACATCGTTCCGCCTGAGATGTCAGCTCTTAAGCTCAATATGCACTCGAATATCCCCATTCCTCGCGAGTCATGGGGAGAGGTTTTAGAAATCATCTTGGCGCATAATGGGATCGGAGTAAAAAAAATTAACACTTATGCTAGACAGCTTTATTTGCTCAAGCAAGACCCTTCGGCCATTCAAGCGATTGCTTCGTCTGCATTTCAGTTGTTGTGGATTCCTGATCAGACCAGAATTTTCTATGTGTTCTCTCCTCCTGTTGAACACGTCAAGAGCGCTTTTCATTTCTTAGAGCGCTTTGCCGATGCTAAGCAGACATTTATCTATCAAGTGGGGCCTAAGATTGCCATCGTCTCTTCCAAAGAAGAGGTGCAAAAGCTTCTCAATCTTTACAACACAGTATGGCAAGGGGAACAAGGAAAGACATCGCGCGTCGTTCCCGTTAATAAGATGTCGGTCAAAGAGATGGAAAAGATCTTGCAGTCCTTTTTTGGAGAAGCCATCGAAAAGAATCGCCCTCCCTTTGGCAAAGTGGAACAAGAGGGACTCAATCTCTTTTCTTTACAGCAAGGGAATGCTTTGGTGCTCATCGGCCAGCAAGATGTGGTCGATCGTGCTGAGATGATCGTGCGCGAAACTGAAGATCAACTGCAAGATCCAGCGGAAATGACCGTCTCACTTTATCACTGTAAACACAGCAATCCTGAGGATTTGGCACAGGTTCTTGAAAAAGTGTACAATTCTTTGCTCGTGGCCTCTACTGATGGCAACCGAGAAACAGAGGTCAATTATTCTTCACAAGGACCCCAGTTTAAATCTCCTTCACCTGATGGCTATCCTCCCACTGTTCCACCGCTTGTCGTCACTCCTCCGCAGCTCAATCCTGGAAGTAAATCGATCTTGGAGATTGAACACGGAACAGATCACTTCATCGCCGATCCAAAAACTGGCACATTATTAATGGTTGTAAGACGAGATGCGTTGGGCAAGATTAAAGATCTGTTGCGCACCCTCGACGTTCCCAAGAAAATGGTTCAAATCGAAGTGTTGCTATTTGAAAAGCGCTTCAACAATGAAACTAGTTACGGGATGAACATGCTCAAACTGGGCAACGATAAGAACGGGATCCAGTTCAATTCTTTCTTGGCCCCACAAGGTCCCGGTGTCTTGCAATTTTTACTAAGTGGTAATAAATCCAAACATTTTCCCGCTTATGATTTGATTTACAGTTTCATGATGACCCAAGAAGACATTCAACTCAATGCAGCGCCCTCTGTTATCACTGTTAACCAGACCCCGGCGCAAATTTCGATTGTAGAAGAGATCTCCATCAACAATGGAGCTGCACCTGTCGACACCAACAAGGGGATCGCCTTTGAGAAATCGTTCACTCGTGCCAATTATGGAATCATCATCAACTTAACGCCGACCGTTCACTTAGCAGATGATGTTGATACAACCTGTGAAGATGCGGGATTTGTCACATTAAAAACCAATGTGACGTTTGATACCACGCGAAAGGGTATGGACGATCGTCCCCTTGTCGATAGACGCCATATCGAAAACGAAGTGAGAGTAAGCGATGGTGAAACCGTCATCTTAGGTGGTTTGAGAAAAAAACGTTCAGAAGACACAGAAGAAAAAATCCCCTTTTTAGGAGACATTCCAGGTTTGGGTAAGCTCTTTGGAACGACGAGATTGTCCAATCACAATACGGAAATGTTCATCTTCATCACACCCAAAATCGTGCGCGATCCTAAAGAGGAATTGATTTGCATTCGAACAGAGGAACTCAGGAAACGCCCTGGAGACATTCCTGAATTTCTCGATTGTCTTGTCGAATCGATGAATTGCGTGCAAAAGAGATACTTTACTCAAAGCATGAAGCAGTTTTTCACAGGTCGTTAATAGACCTAATGAGGTTATGCAAGAGGTCTAATACGATGAAAAGTTCACTCTCCCATTCTGTGAACAAAATTACAGAAATGGTGCAACATCTGGCAGCAGCTATAAAAAAAGCTCTGAGAAATCCGCCTGCAGTTGCTAAGATGCAAACAGCCAAAGATGCCGTTGTTCAAGAGTCTCAAGAACAACTAGCGCAGCGCTTTAATCTTCCCTATTACTCCGATCTACTCCAGTTCCCCTATGTTGTAGAGAAAATCACACCTTTGCCTTATTCCTTTGTCAAGCATCGCCTTGCTCTTCCTCTGGAAGAACAGGCAGGTATTTTACGCGTTGCCATCACTGATCCGTTTGATTTGGAATTGATTGAGGAGGTACGCTGCTACACCTCATCTGAAGTGGAAGAAGTTCTCACAACAAAATCGGCGATCGAAGAAGCAATAGAGAGGTGCTACCACCAAAAAGAGAACGAAGCTTCCGATTACATTGCAAGTTTACAGAAGCAATCTGATCAAACAGGAGAGGAGTCTACAGCAGATGAGGGTTACGATCTTCTAGAGCGCAGTGGTGATTCGCCGTTAATTCGGATGCTCAACGTGATTTTAGCGGAGGCAATTCAACAGGGCGCATCCGATATCCATTTCGAACCGATGGAGCACGGACTTGGCGTGCGCTACAGAATTGACGGTGTATTGCAATCGCGGCATGCGCCTCCAAAAGAGTTTCAATCGCAATTGATCACCCGCATTAAAGTGATGGCACGCCTTGACATTGCTGAACACCGCTTGCCTCAGGATGGAAGGATCAAATTGCGGATGGGCGAAAGGCAAATTGATTTCCGCGTGAGCACAGTTCCTATCGTGTTTGGAGAGAGGATTGTTCTCAGGATTTTGGATAAAAGCAATGTCTTGCTTGGATTAAATACGATTGGGATGCGCTCAGAAATCATTGCCGGTTTAGAAAAACTCATTCACTTAAGTGAGGGGATTGTGCTAGTTACTGGTCCTACAGGAAGTGGAAAAACAACAACGCTCTACAGTGCTCTTTCAGAAATTAATAGCGATGAAATGAACATCATGACCATTGAAGATCCGGTGGAATATAAGCTTCAAGGGATGGCGCAAATCGGAGTGAATCATAAGATTCATTTGAATTTTGCCACGGGATTGCGCCATATTTTACGCCAAGATCCCGATGTGATCATGATTGGAGAGATTCGCGATAAAGAAACAGCAGAGATCGCGATTCAATCGGCACTAACAGGACACCTTGTCTTAAGTACCTTACATACCAATGACGCCCCTTCTGCTTTGACGCGACTTGTTGACATGGGAATCGAACCTTATCTTCTCACTTCTTCAGTGGTAGGCGTATTAGCACAGCGTTTAGTTCGACTCATCTGTGCCCACTGTCGCACGTCCTATGTTCCATCAGATCAAGAATTAAAAGAACTGGGCATCGAACGCTCAGCCTTGCCACATGGGGTTCTCTATCAAGGAGAGGGTTGTTCTCACTGCTTTGGATCGGGATACAAAGGGCGACGAGGAATCTACGAGCTCATGAACCTTTCGAGTGCGATCAAACGACAGCTTTTACAAAGTGCTGATGCCGTAGAATTGCAACGCACAGCTTTAGCTGATGGGATGGTTAGCTTGAGAGAAGATGGCGCTCAATTGGCAATCGAAGGGATCACGTCGAGCAGTGAAGTATTACGCGTGACGCGTAGCTGTGAAGAGGTGTGATCTATGCCTCTCTTTCGCTACCGGGCATTAGCTGTCGATGGCAAAACAATTAAAGGCGTGATTGATGCCGATTCTTTGCACATTGCCAAAGAGCGCCTACGTCGTCAGCAGTTGCTCGTCACAGATGTCACAGCGCATCAAAGTGAGAAAAAAGAATGGCTCCTTCCTCAGCAATTCATTCTCACCTTCACACGTGAGCTCGCCCATCTCTTGAGAGCAGGCCTTCCATTATATGAAAGTTTAATCACCATGCAAGAAAAGTATGCGCGTCATAAAGCCCAACCCATGTTGCTCGATCTATGCGATCATCTCAAAGAAGGACATGCGCTATCGGTTGCTTTGAAACGCTACCCCAAGATCTTTAATCACATCTACCTGTCCATGGTGCAAGTCGCTGAGCAAAGCGGCAATCTAGCTGAGATTTTCCATCAGCTCGCAGAATTGATCACGCGGCAAATGAAATTAAAAAAACAGATCATCTCAGCCATCACCTATCCTGCAATACTGGGTGTCTTTTGCATGGTGGTAGCTTCCGGGCTTCTCTTGTTTGTCATTCCCACCATGAAAGAACTTTTTGAAGGAAGAACGCTCCATCCCATGACGCGCATCGTATTGGGTTTAAGCGATTGGGTGAATAGTCACGGCTTCGAAATTATCTCCACCTTCCTCCTCGTCAGTATTACAAGTGTCTACATCTGGTTCAAACGCAACGGAAAACTCTATCTCTACAGCCTCGCTCAACAAATGCCCTTTCTGAAAACCCTGCTTTTACAATCAGCATTAGTGAGATTCTGTCGCGCTCTATCGATGCTCCTTTATGCGGGCGTACCTTTGCTAGAAGCCTTAAGCCTTGTTAGAAGCATCGTCAAGAATCCAGTATTTGAGCAGCAAATCTTACAAACAGAAAAAAAAGTCATGCAGGGAGAGCGGTTGAGTCACGCCTTGAAGAGTTGCTCTTTGATCCCAGCGCTTGTCATCCGCTTGATCTCCCTTTCAGAAGAGACAGGAAAGATGCAGGAAGCTTTTATCCACCTCTCTTCCATTTACGAAGAAGAGGTAGAAAAACATTTAGGACAGTTAACTACTTTTTTACAACCTGTCCTGTTGATTACGTTAGGAATGATCGTCGGTCTGGTTGTTCTGTCCATTTTATTACCATTAACTGACGTGAGTTCATTTTTATCAAATTAGGAGAAATCGATGATGAAGAAAAAGAAAAAAGCAGCGCTCACGCTCCTTGAAATCATGATTGTCATAGTCTTGATCGGCGTGATTGGAAGCGTGATCGGCTTTAACATGAAAGGAAGTCTTGATGAAGGACGAGCTTTTAAAACGGAACAGGGAATGGAGCAGATCAAAGATATTCTCATGCTTGAAGTGGCAAAAGGATTTCCGATTGAAACTGTAGTCGACAATGCCGAGCAGTACTTAAGCGATTCTGGGCTTGTGAAGAACGTGAAAAAATTCATGAAAGACGGTTGGGGACATGAATACACCATCACGCAGAAAGGCAACAAAATAGCTGTTCACTCCGCAGGTTTAGCTACATTCAAGCAGAGAAAAAGAGCCAATATCGCTAAGTCCAAAAAAGGGGAAGTTCCTAAGGAGGAGCTCGCCAATGCCGATGATGAGGAGTAGACATCGTCCTTTTACGCTGCTAGAAATCCTCATTGCGCTTGCCATCTTAGGTATTGCTGCAACAGTGGTCGGATGGCAAATCGGTAAGAGTGTGAGAATCTACCGTTTTCAACACGAGGTGGAAGAGCTTCACCTCGCGATGAAACGCGCGCAAGTATTGGCACTCACTCATCAAACAGACCTTCGCTTGCATATTGATAAGCAAGGAGATAAATTTGTTTATTATGTCGAAACAGATGAGCCGTTTCCAGATAACTTAATCGATCAACGTTATCACACGATAAAAGAAATTGAAAAAATTCACCTTCAAGATAAGCCGGTAGAGCATCTTGATTTGACTTTCTATTCACAAGGTAACATCGAACCTCGCAGCACATTAGAATTGTTTAGTCGAGACTCTTCCTCTCGGTGGCTAGATTTTCAAGGAGCCTTTCTTTTAAAGCTGTGTGTAAGCAAACCCCAGCCCATGAAAGAACACTCTCCAGCCTTTCCAGCATTAAAAACCGTGAAGAAAGATTAGATGTGTTATAGAAATGCTTTTACAATCCTAAAGAGGAAATCTTTATGTTTAAACATCTCATCCCCTGCATGATGATCATCAGCTATAACACATGCTATGCAGATTGTGTCGTCTGTCCTGAAAACACACGCGTCATCTTTGTAAATAATTCAAATTCTGCGATAGGAAATGGAACTTTAGTCAATCCTTACCATGATCTCCTCTTTGCACTCAGTCAATCCAATCCCTGCGATGTGATTTATGTCTTTCCAGGTAGTGGTCCTTACGATGGATTTTTTCAACTACAAGACAATCAACGGCTGCTCGGAACAACGGCAGAGGCATTTGAACTTTGTCCAGAAGATGCTTTATGCATGACACCAACCCTTCAAAATTCAGCAGATGGAGGTGCTGTTGTTAGAATCTTCAATAACAATCAAGTATCGGGGTTTAACATCATATGTAATGACGAGGCTGGGATTGGCGGAGGGGTTTTCATGATGGGGGATATGCCTATTGCTAATGCACTCATTACAGACAACCATTTCTTCATTTCAAACAATGCAAATGGCATTCTCTTCAATGAGAATCCATCCTTAGGCACAGTGAATATCTCTAATTGCAGTTTTGTAGCTACGGATGCTTCGGATACAAATGGCGTTCTTTTGATACAAAGCGGGGGTACAGACATCGAGATTGCCAACAACATCTTTAGCGCATCGAATAATACCTCTGGATTACACCAAGGCTTTTTAGTTTTGAATCCCGTCCTGCATACAAGTTATTCCATCCACGACAACCAATTCTTCTCCCAAGTTAACTCAAGCGTAGCTATTGGCTTTAGTACGGGAGATGCATTTGGATCGCAGAGCATTGCTATCATCAATAATTTTGTTGACTATTCTTCCAATAGCGCAACTAATGTAGGCATTGGCTCACTAAATCTCGTGAATGCAGGAACGTGTTGCGTTACCCTCTTACACAATACTGTATTAACTCCAGTACCGGTACCTGGTTATGTTATGTGGAATGGAGCTTCGAATCCCTTTTTGTTAAACTTTGATAACAGCAACAAAGGAACCCTCACTATCAATGGACCGGACCCAAGTCTATCAGTCCCTCCTCCATCCCCTTTTACGCCTGTTATCTTAACAACAGATTGCAACTAAATACAGAGCTTCTATCCGGATAAGAGCTCTGTGTGCTCTATCGCTCTCTAGCGAAGCGGGTGGTAAAAAAATATAATTCTTTGCCTTGAGTTCGTAAGCTATGAAATGTTCTCACTGTTGTAGATTAACGGAAGGATCATCCTTTTGATACATCAATAGATCTCCAGGTTGACACTCGAGTGCTTCACATAAGGCTTCCAGAGTTGTGAAACGCACAGCTTTGGCTTTTCCCGTTTTTAAAATCGATAGATTCTGTTCTGTGAGACCGATGGCATCTGCGATTTCTTTCGATCGTTTTTTCTTCTTTGCTAGCAATAGATCTAGATTGACAATGATCGGCATCTTCCCTCAAATGGTCGCTGTGTGTTCATCGTGAATTTTGCGCCCTTCTTCCATGACCCAAGAGACGAGCAAGATCGCTAATGCAATCACCGTTAAATGAAGTTGTGGAGAGCCAAATGCAATACTAATGTTTCTCATGCCTGGAGGATTGGTGAACGTTAA
This sequence comes from Chlamydiota bacterium, assembly GCA_013286595.1. Classification (GTDB taxonomy): domain Bacteria; phylum Chlamydiota; class Chlamydiia; order Chlamydiales; family Rhabdochlamydiaceae; genus JABDFI01. The sequence goes on from JABDFI010000036.1 coordinate 21,753, forward strand.
AGCCAACGACATCATGCCGATATAAACGGGATAAATGAGTTGGTTCAGCAAAAGGCAAAATCCGATGTTGTGAATGCATTTTACGCTAGATTGGGAAAAAAATTCCATCCGCTCAAACTTTGCAAATAAGCGAGCCAGTAACAGAAAAGCATAAGAGTTAAACGTTGTGGGAATCAAGCTGATCAAAAAGCCGAGTAGTTTAATGGTGCTATCCATCCGAGCTAAAGGAGGGATATGAGCGCTTTCTATTGAGGGTATGGCTTGCCAGGCTATGCATGGCTCTAAAAAAGGATAACCGTTTGTAATCCAAAATCCAGCATCTAGTAGGGGAAGTCCTATTGCGGCAATGATGAATAAGATTTTAAGTACGCGACTCATT
>JABDFI010000037.1 GCA_013286595.1 Chlamydiota bacterium
TTCAGGTAAAATTTACATCATGCCGTCTGATTCTGTACATAAGAAACAAGCCATTGTCGGAGTAGTTTTCGATGAAACCCGCACTCAAGTACTACTCATTAAAAGAAGGGATATCCCTGTTTGGGTCTTGCCTGGTGGAGGACTCGATGCTGGGGAAAATCCCGATGATGGAGTATGTCGAGAAGTCCTGGAAGAAACAGGGTACCGGGTCAAAATCCTTCGCAAAGTAGCGGAATATCTGCCCGTAAATTGGATGACACAACTCACTCATCTCTATGAATGCCAGATCGTCTCAGGAGCAAGCACTTTAAGCTCTGAATCTCAAGCTATTCATTTTTTTCCTCTTCGTGCTCTTCCCCTTCTTCCCCCTCCTTATGAAGGATGGATACGAGATGCAGAAGCCAATCATCCCCACATGATTCAAAAAAAAATAGAAGGGGTCACCGTGTGGATTCTGATCAAGCTTCTGATCCAACATCCCCTACTCGTCGGTCGCTACTTACTGACCAAATTGGGAATCCATCTCAATGATTAGAGGCAATTGCAAAACTCCCCGACCCAGAAAAATTGATGATTTTGAGTCAGTTTGCCAGCCGCTCAAGCGGCTATGCCCCATCCCCGAGCACATACTCCAAGCGAGTAGGGCTCGGGGATGGGGTGGCAAAATGGCTCAAAAGGGCGATTTTGCTGTGGCGGGGACTTTTGCAATTGCCTCATTAACCTTACAGGAGGTCTCAAATGATCATTGACCAGGCGCCGATCGAATATGTTTTTCACATACAAGATGATTACCAGGTACAATTGCTTCAAAGTCATTTTGATCTTTTTTACAAGAAATTAGCTGAGCAAAAAGGATCCGCCCAAAAGAAAACCGATGGCGTCCAACGCTATCTCAGCGGCATGCCCAATCACAACTTTAACATCATCTTGGGTTGTCCCACCCCTGAAAGTGATAGTGATCAATGCATTAAAGAACAACTCGCCTACTTTGCTGAACAAGGCGTCTCTTTTATCTGGTATGTCAACGAAGATGCCAGTCCGTCCTTCAAAGAAAAATTAATAAAATACGGTTTTGTCGATGAAGGGATTTTTCAAGGAGTGATCGGCGCTTTGGAAACTCCTATCGCCCCTACTTCTATTCCCGAAGGCTATACACTTGAAAGTGTGAAAGACGAAGCCTCGATGCAAGAATTCAATGAGTTGGTCTGCAATGTATTTGGAATTAAGGGCGCAGCTCGAGATATCTACAAAAATTTCTTATGGAAGATGGCCAATCAAGATGCTCCTCGCATGTTTCATTGGATGGTGCGTAAAAATGGTAAAGCTGTTTCTACTGTTTCCACGATGATTCAAGAAGGAGTATGCAGCTTCTGGAATGGGGCTTCCATCTCTGACGAGCGCAAGCAAGGTTTAAATACAGGCTTAAGACGATTCGCTCTTCAAGATGCGATGAAGCGGGGCTGTAGATTTGGCACTTCCTATCTCAGATCAGACTGTCCCGCTTTTGGTATCTGCAAAAAATTAGGCTATCAGACCAAATGGAATATTCACGCTTACCACTCACCCACAAACACCAAAAATAAAGAGGTCTAATGTTTTTAGCCCCTAGTCATCCCCTGTTAAATTCCCCAGCTCAACCTATCTCTGTTGAAGAGATCACCTCAGAACCCATCCAATCGATCATCGAAACCATGTTAACCATCGCACAAGGGGAAAGGCACGATCCTAAAAAAAGAAGCATGGTGGGTCTTGCTGCGCCACAAATTGGCATCAATCGATGCATCATCTTAGTCGATGTGGGAATCGGCACTGATCGCAAATCGTTTGGCCACATCAAAGTCTATATCAACCCCATCATTCTCTGGATGTCAGAGGAACAAGAATTAGATCGAGAGGGGTGCTTTTCCGTCGATCGCAACGTCGCAGGCGCCGTTCCTCGAGCCAAACACATCAAACTTCAAGCTTATGATCGAGAAGCTAACTTAGTGACCGAAGAGCATAGTGATTATACGGCCCGGATCTTTCAGCATGAAATTGATCATCTCCACGGCATTCGCTTTCCAGAGCGCGTGGGGGAACATGGCTCTCTATTCTATTATGAAGCTGATCAAATCGAAGATTTTCGCCTCAACTGGCGCACATGGCCCAACAAATGTCCTTGGGATACCTGGTTAAAAATGAAAGCCGGCCTCCCCTATCAATTGCCCTAACGGAATCAACTACCAATTTGGTACCAAAACCTACCAATTTGGTAGTTGATTCTTAATCAACTTATAATGAGCACACTAAGTCGTATTACTGATTTTTTATAAATCGGTATTTACATTTGCCATTCTATTTGCTACCATTAAGTTGAAAATTGGTAGTATTAAATGAAGATTCCTCGTAGACCTCCTGATATCCGAGATAAGCAATTGGCATACTTTTCCTCTCCGGAAAAATTCGATTTGATTCAGAAAGAAGGAAATAAGACTGAAGGCGAAGGAAAGTACCGCCATTGGGATATATTGCGTCATCTCGCTCCGCCTCAAGGGTTGACCTTGGAAGAATGGTGGTGTGGAATCAAAATGAGGCGCCTTCTCGGATTTAAGTCAGTTCCCCTATGGGATAGGGAGAAAAAAGACATGTTTTTCTACAATCTTCCTGATAAGGTTCTTGAACAACTTCATCAAATTGATTTGGGAGCAGGAGGAATGATAACAATTCCTGAGGCTATTGTTAATCCGCAGACTCGGGATCAGTACATTATACGTTCTCTAATACAAGAAGCAATTACCTCTAGTCAAATCGAAGGTGCTGCTACAACTCGAAGAGTAGCTAAAGAAATGCTTAGATCGGGGCGTCCCCCTCGAGATAAAAGTGAAAGAATGATCTTAAACAACTTCCATACTATGCAAAAAATTGGTGTTTGGAAAGAACAACCCCTTTCTCCTGATTTGGTTTTTGAAATTCATAGAACAGTTACCGATCAAACTTTAGATAATCCAGATGCTGCAGGAAGATTGCGAAAAGCGGATGAGACCGTAATTGTTGAAGATGCAAATACAGGGGATATTTTGCATGATCCTCCCCACGCAAATCAACTTTCAGAGAGATTGGAGGCTATGTGTCAATTTGCCAACGGCAATACCCCCCATCAATTTCTTCATCCAGTTGTTCGCGCCATCATTCTTCATTTTTGGCTAGCTTATGATCATCCTTTCGTAGATGGCAATGGTAGAACAGCACGCGCGTTATTTTATTGGCTTATGTTACGAAATGGGTATTGGCTTTTTGAATTTATTTCAATATCTGAAATCATTTTGAAGGCTCCTGCTCAGTACGGAGAGGCTTTTCTTTATACCGAGACAGATCAAAATGATCTTACCTATTTTATAATTCATCAAGCTGATGTGATTAAAAAATCAATGCAATCTCTGCATGATTATATTAATCGTAAAGCTTGTGAATTAGCTGAAATAGAGTTGCTACTCAAAAAAGATGGGAATTTTAATCACAGGCAAGAAGCCCTACTGGCCCATGCTTTGCGTCATCCTGGCGCAGATTACACTATAGAAGTCCACAAAAACAGTCATCAAATCGCCTATGATACTGCAAGGCACGATTTACAAGATTTGCATGAAAAAGGCCTGTTAAAGATGACTAAAAAAGGAAAAGCCTTTATTTTTACAGTTCCTTCAAATTTAGCTGGCCTCATTCAAGCAAAAAACAAATAAAAAGGAAGACTAGAATGTTGTTTTTTTGCCCATTAACATGGTTTATCTTACTACTTGGCATTTCCCCAGCAGCATCTCAAATTGATGATGATCTGTTGTTTGTAGAGCAAACTTTAAAAGACAATCATCCTGGCTTTTACAATGATTTTGATCCCGATTTTCCCAAGTTTTTTGAAAGCAATTTTAATACCGCTAGAGAAAAACTCCACTGTGCTGAGACAGATGATGACAAGAAAAATGTCCTCAAAGAACTCGGTCGTAGCTTTGAGGATTCTCATCTGTGGGTTAAATACGATCTCGCTTCTCCACAAGCAACTCAAACAAAAAACTACGAATTAGAAAAACTCAACGAAACGATTTACTGGATTACCATTCCTTCATTTTATCCAGCTACAGAAGAGAGCAAAGACGCCTTACAGCAAATCATTCACACTCTTCCAACATTACGAGAAAAGACTCTTGTCTTTGACTTGCGAGGCAATCGAGGAGGAAGTTGCCTTTGGGGAAGAGAGCTAATCAATGCTCTCTTCGGTGAGGACTATGTTAGGGAGAGGCTGGCCTATTTGTACAGCCATACAGGTTCACTATGGCGCATTAGCCCAGACAATTTAAAGCATATGGTGGAGCAGATGAGCCATTCCATAAAAAGGCACATGGGTGAAAACCACCCTGCAACACTTCAATTTATGGAATTGAATCAAAACATTGAAAAAGCTTTTGAGCAAGGAGAGGCAACCTATTTTGCGCCTGTCATTATAGAGCCCTCTTCATCCCAACCTGCTTTAAATCCGATGAAAGAACACATTTTTATTCTAATCGATCGAAATTGCTACAGTGCGACTCTTATGTTCCTCGATGAGCTAAAGGCGATGCAAGCAGAAGTTACATTATTAGGCGAAACCACTGGAGCTGATTCCATGTACATGGAATTAAGAACGGTTGATCTTCCCAGTGGCCTGGGAAAGTTGGGATTCCCCATCAGAGTATACCGAGGACCTTCTCGAGGCCACAATGTCCCGTATCATCCTGATATTCGCATTATGAAAATTTTACAAAACACAGAAGAGTTAAAAAAGATGATCATTCGAATGGTGGAAGGCACATAAACATTTTTGGGCTCATCCGACAAATGCGTACCTAGATTCATGGAGGCTTATTTCCTTTTTTTACCACCCGCTTCGCTAGAGAGCACAGAGTTCACAGAGAGCGGCTTCGCCGTCACAAAAGAAAAAGACGGCGAAGCCGCTCTCTGTGAACTCTGTGCTCTCTAGCGAAGCGGGTGGTAAAAAAGAAGTCTTCCAAATACAAGTTTCACAGTTGATTTATGGGTAATAACCCAACTTGCCCCCTATCCTCCTTTATCCGCGAGCTGCGACAGGCAATCTGCTGCGCTTCGTTCGTCGCCAAGGTGAACTACCTTGGCTTCCTCACGAATCTTGCATCTTACCTATCTCGCTTACGCGTCTAAGGGAGGATAGGGGGCAAGTTGGGTTAATACTAGAGTTAAAAACAAGTATTAATCAATTGTCAGGAGACAGTAATCGTACTAAAAAGAAGATTGTGGTCGGATGTTGCTTCAGGTCTGAATTCAAGACCCGAGTAACCATTATCGACAATTTGCGTAGAAATAGCCGTAGATCTACCAGCTATCATCGCGTAATCCAACACTAAAGGGCCAGAGGATGGTTTCCCCATGAGCTCCGCGCACCATTTATCTCCACCCCAAGTCGTTTTGCCCTGTACGGATGGATCTCGTCGCAGCCAGTCGATCTGATGACGCTCTAAAAACCTTGCTAACTCGCTTTCGTCTTGGTTCAGATCTCCTGTAAAAATAACGGCGCGATTTTGGTCAATTTTTGCTTTTATCTGCTTGGCGATTTTATTCATTTGTGCAGCTCGCGCTCGCTTATCCTCTTCCTCTGGACATGCAGGAATTTCAGAGTGTTGTAAATGAGTTGAAACGATCGTCGCACAGGGAACTGGTGAACCTCGACTTCTAATATCGAAGGACAAATACCCTTTTTCCGAATACTGCGATCGCCCCGTCAGTTCAGTGCCTTTTTCAAAAGGAACAAACTCGATGGAATCCTGCGCGATTTCATATTTGCTAGCGATGTACATCAAGGAGGAAGCCCCCACTGCCCTCACTCCAGCAACAGGGATGATAAAAGGGTATTCTTTCAATTGGGAAGAGAGGTAGTCAGCATCATAAATATCGGCCACTTCATATATACAGACAATATCTGGATTGAGTTCCTTAATTTTTTTTAAATTCGCTTGCATTCTCTCTTTGTCGGAAGAGGGCGTCACTTGTCCATCTGTGATGCAGTACCCAGCAGGCATGTAACATTGGTTGTGTGAAACAAGAGTGATCTTCTTGTCATCAGGCAACACCTTGCCTTTTCCCTCTTGCTCTAAATAGATGTATGGCTTTGATTCAAATGAGGTGACCAAACCACGCACTAATACCCCTAATGGAGCTGTAAAAGGTGTGACTATAGTAAAGACAACAATCCCTAAGGTTAGAAAGGCGGCTTTCACTACTTTTTCAACAGTCGTTTTACAAATGTTGTTCAGTATGTAAAAAGTATAGTAATATTCGCGGACCTTACAGATAGGATCAGTCAAATAAGAGGCTAGCTTTAAAGCTGCAATTTTTGCGGTCGTTCCACATGTAGCAAAATGACTTGACAACCACTCTTTAGATGAAATTTCACCTCTAGAGAGTGGATATGAGTCGGCACCTGAAATCTCTGAAATACTCATATTTTTGAGTTTATTTGTGTGTATTGCTAGCTACAGAGGCATTTGAGCCATTTTGCCACCCCCATCCCCGAGCCCTACTCGCTTGGAGTATGTGCTCGGGGATGGGGCCAGGCCGCTCGAGCGGCTGGCAAACTGACTCAAAATCATTGATTTTTCTGGGTCGTGGAGCTTTGCAATTGCCTCTACAATTAGGAGATTAAACAATGTCATTATCCGGCTTAGTTCCTTTAACTCTACAAGCAACAGCGCAGCCAGTGTCTATGCCTGCCCCTTCACAAATTACACCTAAACCCGCAACGAATGGTATAAAGGCTATCCCCAGCGACGTTTTCAGACGTATATTAAGTTTCCTTCCCGCTCGACAAATAACTCGCGTCCATCATGTATGCCAAGCTTGGCGTCAGCTATCTCTCGTCAACGACGGCTGTCTAGATCTTTCTGAACTGCCCAATTTATCGGATAGCGCTCTTAACACCATTCTTGATAAAGCAAGTGGTGCTCGGATTACCTCTATCAATCTATCTAATTGCAAGAATATCACAGATGCTGGCCTTGGCAATCTAGTAACTCTTACCTCTCTAAGCTCACTTAATGTAAGCGGGTGCTATAACATCACAGATGCTGGTCTTGCCCATCTAGTAACTCTCACCCCCTTAAGCTCACTTGATCTAAGCGGTTGCTATAAGATCACAGATGCTGGCCTTGCTCATCTAGTAACTCTCATATCTTTAAACTCACTTAACCTCAGCTGGTGCTATAACATCTCAGATGCTGGCCTTGCCCATCTAGTAACTCTCACATCTTTAAGCTCGCTTGGTCTATACTGGTGCGCCAAGATCACAGATGTTGGTCTTGCCCATCTAGTAACTCTCTCATCTCTAAGGTCACTTGATCTAAGCTGGTGCACAAACATCACAGATGCGGGCCTTGCCCATCTAGCAACTCTCATATCTCTAAGATCACTTGATCTATACTGGTGCACAAACATCACAGATATTGGCCTTGCCCATCTAGTAACCCTCTCATTTTTAAGTTCTCTCAATCTAAGCGGGTGCATAAACATCACAGATGCTGGCCTTGCTCATCTAGTAACTCTCTCACTCTTAAGCTCACTTAATCTAAGCGGATGCACAAACATCACAGATGTTGGCGTTGCCCGTCTAGTAACTCTCACATCTCTAAACTCACTTGATCTAAGCGGGTGCATAAACATCACAGATGCTGGCCTTGCTCATCTAGTAACTCTCCCACTCTTAAGCTCACTTAATCTAAGCGGGTGTAGAAACATCACAGATACTGGTCTTGCCCATCTATCAAAACTCACACTCTTAAGCTCACTTAATCTAAGCTGGTGATATAAAATCACAGGTGCTAGCCTTGCCTATCTAATAAATCTCACACTCTTAAGCTCACTTAGAGGAGGAGGAGTGCGAATACGAAAGCAAAGAGAGAGAATGACTCGACAATCCCCAGAGCTGCAAAGCATTTTCCAATGATTGCAGGCTGTTTAGCAGAAGCTTGAATACCAGAAGCTGCGCACATGCCTTGATACATCGAGGAAAACAAGAGTGCAAGTCCAACTGATAGTCCAATTCCAATACCTGCCAGAGGCGATAATGTGCCTGCTTGAATGCTGTTTTTCATCAGAATCATCAACACGAATCCATAGATCGACTGGGAAGAAGCTACAGCGGACATCCCAATGAACTTACCGTGGTTTTCTTCCACGCGACTCATGACAGCATGCGAGGCCATCCCGCCAATTCCACACCCGATAGAACTCCCAATACAGCCCAAGCCTAAAACTAGAGCAGGCCCAACCATGTTATAATCCATATGTAGTTCTCCTTTAACTATGTTCTTTAGTTTTAAATCGCATTAAGGGACGGAACAATCGCCCTCCACCTTCGAAGGAATAATGATACCATTCTATGAAATTAAGACGAAGCCCATGTATTGTTCCAGCCTGTATCCCCAGCAAAATGTTTACGCTATGACCAAATAAGATCACAATCCATCCAAAAAATAGGCCGACAGCCATGCCTATATCGTTGAATGTCGCAGCCATGATGGCTCCAGCTAGGCCTAGGGCATATAGACGTAAATAAGATAGTACATCGCCAAACACTTGAATCATCACAGCTATCTCGCCAAGGCCGCCCCATTTTTTTTGGAGAAGAGCTAGAACAAGCGCTGCGGCTATACCGCTATAGATCAATTGTAGTCCCACGGCTGCGCCTGTTTCTTTATCGATGATCCCGGTGAAGTTCAAAATTGAAGAGGCATGAAGCAAAGTGGGCAAGTAAAAATACCCCCCAATCATGAACGCGATCCATCCGATGCCTGCCCAATTGCGCTTTAGGTACCTTAAAAAAGAAAATGTGAGATGGATGACGCCTATCATCAGTGAAAACTCAAGTAGGATGTTATCCGAAAAAGTCTCCAGCACTTCGTGTTGGAGATGACCGTGTTTTTCAACGACAGCCTGATCGAGAAATTGCTCACCATTTTGAGCTGTTTCAACAGCTGGTATCTTCTTGACCCAGAATTGATACACATCATCTTTTTTCTTGAAGTGATAATCGGCCTTTTTGATAGCCAATTGCTGCACGACAGATAATCTCCCCAAAGGACTTTTAGGATCGATTTGTAAACCGAAAAAGGCGGAAGTAAGCACTCCCCACACGATGCACATACACGATAACACAAGCCCTAATTTAACAAAGCGCTTTCCTATACTGGGCATGTTGGGATACTTGTATCTCAAGTACAACATCAAGGCTAAATAGAGGATCCCATAGCCACCATCGGCGACAATCATGGCAAAAAAGAGCGCAAACGACCAAAACACCCAACCAGAAGGATCTTTGTCCATGGGAGAGGGGATTTCATAAATTTTGACCAAATCCTCTCCTATCCGGTTTGTTCCTCTGTTCTCCAGATAAGTGGGAACCTTATCGCTTTCTTCGATGACAATTGGCTCACAATGTACAGCTAAATCGCTCGTTAGTTCATGCAATTCGGTTTGTTTATTCTTGGGTACCCAAGCTTCCACAGCAAATACTTGATTACCTATAGGAAAGGTAAGATCCTTTTTGGCATGAGCTAAGTTGTAATCATTGAGACGCTCAATTAACGCATTCTGTAAAAAATGCAAGTGACCTGCATACCCTTTAAGCTCAGCTTCCAATTGATGGAGGGATTCTTTTACAAAGGCGAGATGGGTTTGCAATTCTCCCAAAGGTCGATCAATCCTCATCTCGATCATATGAGGGTAATTTTTTGCCTGAGCATTAATCCCAATGAAATAATCGAGGTCGTAATCCGTGCTTACATAAATGATTTCATCGCCGAAGTTTGTCTGATGGCTTTTATCCGACTTCATGCAAAAGAATTGGATGTCGCGCTTTCCTTCGTTCTCGATGTAATCGATGTCATCTATGGAAAAATCGCCAAACGGAGCAACTCTAGCAATTTCAAGCTCGACAAGGCGCTTTTCTTCCATGAGCTTTTCTACTTCAGACTTGAGCTCAATGATGCGCGTAGCCACCTCATCGGCAAAGGAAAGATCTCCCCCTCCTTCATAGGGTTTTTTAACAGCTAATTTGCGTAAAATGCGCATCGCTTCCACAAGATGTTGTAGTTCGGGTGGAAGCTCGATCATTTTCTTATTGGTTGGAGAAATGAATTCGATAGCACCCATCTCTTGAGCTCGAGAAAAAAACTTCTCCAGATCTTCTTTGACGCCCATGATGAGATACTTCTTTAAATCGATGATCATTTCTTCTCCTTTGACCGAAGTAAGATTTTCTTTTTCGCCACCTTGCTTTGGGATACAGCAGCAAGTTGTTGATCACCTAGGAAAATCTTGATCTTTTTAATATTGCTCTGTGAACGGGGAATCAAAATTTTTTCAAAGAGATTAACCCGAATAGAAACCTCTCTCAATTCCTTTTCTAAGGCTTCCTTTTTTTCTTCAATCAGGCGAATTTTTTCGCGTATCGTGATGAGCTCTTTGACGCCGCGAATGGCGGATTCAAACCAAGGAGCTGTATCAAATAAGCTATACTGGGCAGGTTCAAAAACGAGATTCTGAAACACGAGAATGTCCACACCTGCAATGTTCTCATGCAACGTTTCAATACGGGAAATTTTAATCGCTGAAAATAGATCAGAAACCCCACGATCAGTGAAGAGGGCAGCATACTTGGCTACCTTTTCTTCAGCTGTTGCAAATTCTTCGAGCATGATTTCCAATTCGGTGGAGGCTTGCACGACCTCCACTTGCAACATTGCCTTTTTCAATTGTAAGGTGGGCAAGTACTTTTGGAGGCGATTGAGCTTGACCTGCTGGACGCGCAGCTCTGTTTTTGTCAGCTTAACATCAGCCACAATCTATTCCTTTTTAGACCAGTACTTGTCGATCAACGTCTGCTTCATGCCTACCTCATGTTTATCAAAACACTCAGCAAGTGTTTTCCAGCCGAGATTTAAGGCTTCATCTAACGAAAGATTCACTTGAAGATTCATCATACGCTGCTCAAATAAATCAGCGAAATGCAATAACTTTTCATCCCAACGAGAGAGTTTAAAGCCCATGCTTTGTCTTTCTCGAGCTTTCTTAGAATCAGCATACAGACGAATTTGAGCATTAGCGATATCACCGTGATCTTCTCGCGTCACTTTTCCAATGACCTGTTGCTTCAAACGAGAAAGAGAGCCAAAAGGATCGATTTGTCCATCGTGTAGATAAAATTGTCCTTCCGTGATGTAGCCTGTATTATCAGGGACAGGATGCGTGACATCACCACCTGGCATCGTAGTGACAGAGATGATCGTGATGGCTCCGCTGCCATCAATATCCACAGCCTTTTCATAGCGAGAGGCAAGATCTGAATAGAGCGATCCAGGATAGCCCCTATTAGAAGGAACTTGATCCATTGTGATCATGATCTCCTTAATCGCATCAGCAAAAGCCGTCATGTCAGTCAAGAGAACAAGAACGTTTTTATCTCGCATCGCAAATTTTTCTGCACAAGCGAGCGCCATATCAGGAACTAACAAGCACTCGACAACAGGGTCAGTTGCTCGATGGATGAACATGATTGTCTTGCTCAACGATCCCGACTTGTCAGCGTTATCGATGAAAGCCTGATAGTCATCAAAACCCAGTCCCATTCCACCGATAATCACAACATCCGCATCAGTTTGGTTAGCAATGCGCATCAGCAAAGCATTATAAGGCTCACCTGCTATGGAAAAAATCGGTATTTTCTGCGATTTGACCAGGCAATTAAAAACGTCGATCATAGGGATATTGGTCCGTACCATTTCTCGAGGAATGATACGACGCACTGGATTAAACGAAGGCTGACCAATATCGATCTGATCACCCATGATAGGAGGACCATTATCAACAGGGTCTCCGGCTCCATTGAGTCGTCTGCCTAATAGAGAATCGCCACAAATCGCCTGGATTTGATGCCCCAAAAACGTAATCCGATCATTGGTTGAAATTCCACGTGTATTTTCAAAACACTGCAACGTGACGACAGTTCCTTCAATGCGCAATACAGAAGCGTAGGTACTTTGACCATTGCGCTTAGCGATCCGTGCTAACTCTCCAAGACTTACACCCTCAGCAATTACCGTTAGTAGATTTCCTCGCATATCCACGATGCGATCATAAGTTTTTTTCATCGTTTCACCTGGAGTTCGTGATCGCGTTTTGTCATCTGAGTGACTTTCTTTTCAAGGTTGACAAAAGCCGTTTGGTATTTTTCCGATTGGAAAGGAAGAAAGTTCATGTTTTTTAACTCATTTTGAAGCTCCAGGAAATAGGAGCGTGCTGCATCGTGGGAATCAAAGGAGAAATGAGTCTCAAAAATGTGATAGATGAACTTGAACAGTTGAATTTGTCTATCCAAAGAGCAATAAGCATCTTCTTTGTCAAAAGCATTTTGCTGAAGGTAGCTAAATTCATAAAGTTCCGATTTAAGAAAGGTGATCATGTCCTTCAAGGAAATCCCTTCTTCCCCAACTACTTCCATCCGCTTACCAATTTCATCTCCTTCGCGCAACATCCTCTCAGCTAAGGTCACCATTTTCCCCCAACCTGCCACTCTTTCTTCAAGAGCTTTAGCCACCTCATGGACGTACTTGGACCAAGAGATCAGGGGATCGATCGCTGGATAACGACGGGCATCCGATCGCGCACGGGATAGTCCTAAGAAATTTCTCACCACAGAAAGGGTTGCTTGAGTTACAGGCTCTTCAAAATTTCCACCAGCTGGAGAGACAGTCCCCCCAATCGTTAGAGATCCCATGGTATTATTTTTCAGCTGAAGAACACCACACCGTTCATAAAAAGCAGCGATACGAGAAGCTAAATAAGCAGGGAAGGCTTCTTCTCCTGGAATTTCTTCCAATCTACCCGACATTTCACGCATCGCTTGCGCCCAGCGCGAGGTCGAATCAGCCAATAAGAGCACATCAAGCCCCATTTGCCTATAGTATTCTGCAATCGTAGCTCCCATATAAATGGAAGCCTCACGTGCAGCTACTGGCATAGAAGAGGTGTTACAAATAATGACCGTGCGATTCATCAAGGCTTCATTCGTATGAGGATCGTTTAAATGAGGGAAAGTGCGTAAGACCTCCACTACTTCACCTGCGCGCTCACCACAAGCTGCGATGATCACAATATCGACAGAGGCGTACTTAGAAAGATGGTGCTGTAAGACGGTTTTTCCCGCGCCAAAAGGGCCCGGAGCGCAAAAAGTTCCCCCTTTGAGAATGGGAAACTGCGTATCGATGATGCGCAAACCTGTTTCCATCATTTTGGAGGCTTTGATCTTTTCCCCTTCCACCAGAGGCATCTTAATGGGCCACTTTTGGACCATAGTGAAGCTGTGCTCAATCCCTCTTTCATCCATGCCCTTAGCAACAACAGTATCAATCGAATAAGAGCCTGCTTTGATGACCCAGGTGATCTTGAAATGATCAAATAGGGTAAAAGGGATCATGATCTGGTGATGGAATCTTCCTTCCATGGTGAAGCCCAAACTATCCCCTCGTCGGAGCGTATCGCCCACTTGCGCAGTCGGTTGATAATTCCAGTGTTTAGCGCGATCTAGAGGAGCGATATAAACACCTCGCGTCAAGTACAGACCAGTAGCATCAGCTACTTTTTCAAGAGGATTTTGTAAGCCATCTACAATGGATGTCAGAAGTCCAGGCCCCAGTTCAGCTTCGAGTAGATGGGAGGTAAATTCAACTGGAGTATTCAAACGCACTTCACGTGTATCTTCAAACACTTGGACCTTCGCCACATTTCCAACGATTTCAATCACTTCAGATTTAAGCAGAACATCGCCCCCCAGACGGACCATGGCAATTTCGCCCTGCTGGATATCCCCTTGAAATTCTACATGCAACAAATTTCCAAAAGCCTTGACAACTTTTCCTGTTGCGTGATTCTTGCCGACTATTTTTGACGATTCGTTCATTTCTACTGTATTATCCTGCTTTGAAAGTGTCTAAAACCAATTTCCCTCTTTCCTCGTCTAACTCATTCATCTGTTCGACGAGCATCAATTTGGCCATATAACTCAATATTTGATCTATTGAAAACAGTTGATTTTCTGCCATTTGTTCAATTTTCTTAAACCGGTATTCAGCAAAGGCTCGATTTTCAAGCCAGGGATCGGCAGAGCAGCTGGCAATCAGCTCTTTTAGCTCCGCATACTCGTGAGGCGGCTCATAGTGGGCTGCATCTTTTTGAGCTAAGATGGAAGCCACCAGAGGATCATGCGGATCTTCAAACTGTAACTCTTTTGCTACATCCCGACCTAACTGTTTAGCTCGAAACGCTAATAAAACAAGGCGCCATTCCCTTTCAAACGTTAAATACTTCTTGAGAAACCCTTCCTGCTTGGGGATTTCCTCATTGAAAAAGCGGGCTAACAATCCTGGAAAGTTCTTGATTCGATCGGGAACTTTTTCAAATTGACCCAAAAAATCAAAGACATATTCAGGCAAGATATCATGAATGAGCAAAGCTTCATCCAGTTCTTTTTCAGACAAATTACCGCGAGGATCGATAGCTTCTTCCATGAGAAGCAACCGTATATTGCTAATATCTAAAAACAGCCTAAGCACTCTTGTTTTCTGCAAATCTTCTTTAGTTAGATTGATTTGCAAACGAGAAGAAAGCTCCGCAAATGTCATTTCTGGCTTATCACGCAGAGATAATGGGGGTAAAGAGGGCACTAAAAAATAGTAATTTTTTTTCACTCGATCTCTTGCCTCTTACCCTTGAATTAGCCACCAAAAAACATATCTCTAAAATCTTTGCGAATATAACGCCCGATCAACTCTTTTAATGCAACATCGGAAATGTCAATGGTGATATTTTTATCGTGCAACTTCACCTCGACCCCACCTGCTTGCGTACCCAGTAACACACTCTTTTCTTTGAGTCTCTGGACGATCTCTTTCCCCAACATCTCATTGACAGTTCGGGCAGGAACAGCAGCCGGCACATATACGCTCAAGTTAGCATCTATCCCCTCTTCCTGAATAGCCTTAACAACTGCCTGAATCAGCTGCGCGATCACTTCGGGCTTTTGTGTCTGATCCATTACTATTTTTGCAAGAGCTGGATTCAACAATTTTTCTTCGACGGTTTGTTTGAGTGATTCCAATGCCTGTTTACAAGCCTGTGAAAGAGAAGACTGAAAGATGTTCTTTTGCCGCTCGATCTCCATTTGAGAATCGCGCTGCAGATTTTCGATCTCCTTTTTAGCTTGCACAATCAAATCATCCGCCTGACGACGCGCTTCTTGAATGATTTCTTCGGCTTCATTCTTAGCAGGCTCGAGAGTTTCTCTTCTAAGAACGTCGCAAATTTTTTTTACTTTATCTTTTCCAGTTTCAATTCCCTTCATGAGAGTAGTTCCTTCTTACCACACATAAGTTATTGACTTTACGCGAATATTTTTCAATGCATTTGTTCTTGCACAATAAAAAATTGCATGAAACTAGAGCTTGTGACATAACAAGAGGTTATCAAAATATTTAAAGCGAGATGTCTCATGAAGAAATGGTCAGTGATTGTGGTACTAGCACTGATGACCTCCCAGGGCTTTGCTAAAGATGAACTTGAAGAGTACAAAACAAGTACTGATTCTCTTTATCGAAGAGGCGCAGGCTCAGAGGATGGAGCCTATACAGCTATTAGTCTTTCCATGCTAGGTTGGGGATTAGGACTTGCTGCAGGTATTGGTATTGTAGCTTCTGTCCTACACCAAAGTACAGCCTCCCATAGTTCCCATTCTGGTGAATGCTGTCACTAAACTATGCCTATTGTTTTAGTTCTTCTTTTCGCTTTAACATGTGCCCTTTTGCAAGCTCATGTTTTCTTCCATCCTCCAGAAGGTTGGGAATTGGCAGACCCCACTCGCCTATCCCCAACCATAAAAATGGCTTTCATCAAGAAAGCCGATGGGCTATGTCCCTCCCTCAACTTAGCCGAAGAAGAGATCTCTGCCGACCTAACAGAGTATCTTAAAATAGTGAAATCGATCCATGAGAGGGATCGCACTAACCATTGGAGAAAACTAGGAAAAATTAAGACACTAGCTGGAGAAGCGCAACTCACTGAGATCGAAAAGCCCACCAAATGGGGAAAGGTGAGAATGCTTCAACTCATCCTGTTGAAAGAAGGTAAGGCTTATGTCATCACAGCATCAGCTTTAAAAAAAGATTTCCCTCACTATTACCGAGAATTCCAAAAGACCTTTTACTCTTTAACCCAGACAAATGACCTTCTCGACATCATCGCCGATACCGAAAGAAGAGAAGTACTCCAATCCAAGAAAGATGAGCTATTGAGGCAATGGCAAAACTCCACGCCACAGCAAAATCGCCCTTTTGAGCCATTTTGCCACCCCATCCCCGAGCCCTACTCGCTTGGAGTATGTGCTCGGGGATGGGGACACGGCCGCTTAAGCGGCTGGCAAACTGACTCAAAATCATCGATTTTTCTGGGTCAGGGAGTTTTGCAATTGCCTCTATTGCAAGCCAAAACTTCTGATAGCCCTTTCGAACAACAAGAGTTTGAAACCAAATATTGGCTCCCCTTTCAACAGTACATCATTGAAAAATTCGAAGACATGGGCTCTTTTTGGCAGGTTCTCCTCTTGAAAGAAATGAGAGAACAACTACAATAGTATACATTCTTTAACATTCCGGAGCTCATCATGAAACAACCTCTCGTCGTCCTTCTCGCTACGGCACTCTCTCTCTCTCATTCTCCTTTAAGAGCCGATTCTTCTGAAACAGAGACTCTTGTCGTTGAAACTCCCATGCTAGCTGAACAGCTCTCCGTTGATCCTGAGAAAGAAAACCAAGAGATGTACTCAACGGATGAAACAACTCCAATCACTGAAGAAACACCACCAGATGAACAGCTGCCTTCAGACATTCAAGATGATGCGGCTGTTGTTGGGCCGGCTGAAAACTCAGAGGCCTACAAACGAGCACGAAACAAGACCTGGCAAAATATTTTGCTCGCAGTGTGTGTGGTTACCGTGGCTGTCACCGCATTGATTATCGTCGCTAATCATGAAGGCCATAAGAGTCACGACTAATCATGAGATTCATCCTAGGGCTGATTCTGCTCAGTCTATTTGCCTGTGGCAAACCTTGCTATTGGACTCATGATACCATCCGATCCCATCACAAGGATTACAGTAAAATTGTCTACAATCCCCGTGATCCCATTCATGGGATTGAATTAGAACTCGTGTCTGCAGAAGAGCACCTCAAGGGATATCTCAATATCCACGCCTGTCCCCTTCCCCTGCATCCTGATCAATCTAAATCGATCGTTGTAAAAATAGAAATTGATGGTCAGACCACAACTTATGAGGCTTTCCGTTTAGAAGGAGGACAGCGCGTTCTTCTACCCGATGACCTGCTCAACACGTTGGTCAACTCCTTATCCAATGATATCAATGTGACGGTGATTTTACCCGGCTATCGCTCTCAAATTCTAGCGGAGGGGTTCATGGAACACTTTAAACACGTTCAACATCCTTTCTTCATGGAAAATCCCTTCCATCTTCCTTTCTAAAGTTCGATTCGTTATAAATAGGTAAAGAGACCGCAAATGAGGAGAAAATGAATAAGCTCGATCAACTCAAAAAAATGACCACCATCGTCTCCGATTCAGGTGAATTTGAAGAAATCAAGAATTATCACCCCACTGATGCTACCACAAATCCTTCCCTCATCTTAGCCGCTTCGACCAAGCCCGAATATCAATTTCTCATTGAAGAAGCGATCCAATGGGGTAAAAAACAAAGCAAAGCCTCCACAGAATTGAAGGATCAAATCTTAGACAAACTCTTTGTGAATTTTGGTCTTGAAATTCTCAAAATTGTACCTGGTCGCGTTTCGACCGAGGTCGATGCCAGACTCTCCTTTGATAAAGAAAGCAGCATCAATAAAGCTCGCCATCTCATTAATCTTTACGAAGCAGCAGGTATCGACCGAAAACGAATCCTCATTAAACTAGCCACGACTTGGGAAGGGATTAAAGCTGCAGAAATTCTCGAAAAAGAACAGATTCACTGCAACATGACCTTGCTATTCAGCCTCCCGCAAGCCATTGGATGCGCTGACGCTCATGCGACTCTCATCTCTCCTTTTGTCGGCCGTATTTTAGATTGGTACAAGAAATCAGAAGGAAAAGAATCCTATCCACCGGCACAAGATCCCGGCGTCATCTCTGTCACAGAAATCTTCCATTACTACAAAAAATTTGGAATCAACACCCAGATCATGGGAGCCAGCTTCCGCAACTCCGATGAAATCCTGGAACTATCAGGCTGTGATCTTCTAACCATAGCCCCTAAACTACTCCAAGAACTTCAAAAAGCCGAAGGTTCTGTTCCACGCAAACTCGATCCGGAAGTTTCTAAAAAAATGAACATCGCACCTATCTCCCTGGATGAAAAGAAATTCCGTTTCTTGCTCAATGAAAATGCGATGGCAACCGAAAAACTTGCCGAGGGAATCCGCACCTTCAGCAAAGATATCGTAAAACTCGAAAAACTCATCGAACAACGCCTTTGAAAAGTATACTCAAACAAGTTGAAGTCTGGAGAGTTTTGCAAGGAAGCGGCATAAATTTCTATGTCTCGAGCGAGCGACCATTGCTGAATAGCAAGGCGCGAGTGAAGACCAAAAATTTATCGCCAAGCTGACGCTGCAAAAACTCCAGACTTCAACTTGTTTGAGTATATACACAAATGAATTCAAAAATTGGGAATTTGGCTAGTAAGCGGCACAAATTTTTGTGTCTAGAGCGAGAGACCATTGCTGAATAGCAACGTGCGAGTGAAGACCAAAAATTTGCTGTCAAGCTGACGTAGCCAAAAACCAATTTTTGAGTTTGTTTGTATATAAGCCAACTATGTTGATTTTCATTATTTGGTTCTGAAAAACTAAAAAAATATGCGCAAGAGACGTTGTGCATATCTCTAAGGGAATACTAAATAGCGTTTTTTTGTTTAGGATCTCCGCCTAATGCATGATATTTAGGATCGGGTTGAAAACAAGGAGCTAAGATAAAGGTTCCATACTGGGCCCGCTCAATACTAGCGTAGAGCTTTCTACCATCATAAGGATTAAATATTCCATATATTGCCGCTAATTCGAGACCTATAAAAGCAAAAGGGGCGGTTAAAACTCTTAAAAAATCTTGCCCAGCATCCTTTAACCGTCCTTTCAAGGAATAAGATTTTTCCCCCTCTTTATCCATCCAAAAATGAGAACCAGAAACTAATTTCACAATTCTATAAAAGACATCTACTACAGATGCAATTAAATGATAAATAGGTGTAAATAAAGTTAGCAAAAAGCATTTTAACCTAACGCACTCCTCAGATTCATTCCAATATCTTCGGCCTGTTGTCATGTCAATTAAATATTTTGGCCCCTCATCGACACCTTTTAAACCATCATCACCTGCCTCCCATTTGATCCATCTCGGGCCATCAACATCTGGCTTCCATGTATTACTTAGCTGAAAATCTTCAAACGACACTGTTAGAGATGTGCGTTTTGATAGAGAGTCAAGGTCAGCATCTCTGATGTTTGTGCACTCGTTTAGAAGAGATGGTGAGAGTTTTGTTAGATAGACAAGGTCAGCATCTCTGATGTTTGTGCACTCGTTTAGAAGAGATGGTGAGAGTTTTGTTAGATAGACAAGGCCAGCATCTATGAGCTCACATGATTGGTGAAGGTTGATAGAGCTAGAGACATTTTGTTTAGGTGTAGTTTGTGAAAGGTTCAGCACAGGCTCTGGTTGAGCTGTCGGTTGTGAGCTGAGAGATGCGAGTAAAGAAGAGGCAAGCTCAGGCCCTTGTAAAGAAACTAAGCGGGATAATGATGACATTGTTACATCCTCTAATTATTATACTTCTCATTATACAATAATTATTTTTTAAAGTAAAAACTATTATTATTTTAACATAAAAACAACAAAATCATTTACTTGTAATATGAATGCAATCAATTCGAATATTTTATATAAACAATTAATAATGAAATAATTCAAAAAATAAGCGCTAATAGTGAGCTTAATTGGAGAGTAGGATAGCCCTAAAACCCCCTGCAAGCCTCTTATGCCGAAGGAAGCAACGCGCCCTTCCAGGAGATAAAAGGCTAGAATTCCCCCTGCAATATTAGGGTTTTTAGATCATGCTGAGCTAGGGTGATTCTTAAGGACAATAGAGCCCGAACATCCTCTACAAGCCAGGGCAAATTTAAAGATAGAGCCCCAAGACGTAGTAAAATGAACCAGAAAGGAAAGGGCTACGACAAAAGGTAAGAGCGCATACACTAGTCGGATCTTTTTGACCTATGAGAAGCCAATTCTCCCCAATGTGATCATCGCCCAAAAAAGAGCTAATGCCAAGGATGCCATCGTAGCTGGGGCTTTTTGCAATTGTGCTCATATACGTTTCTACCCAGTTGCCGTTGATAGTCTCTATCGTACCGTATAAAAGAGTACAGAGGGCAAATAGCCAAAAACCAATTTTTGAGTTTGTTTGTGTATAAGGCCAACACAGTTGACCTTATCATGTTATTCATGCAGAGAATCTGGATAATAAGAAGGCATCGTCTCTTTAACCTGACCCAAGATCACCATCAGAGATCCAATCAAGATTGATCGAGGCACTACTCCGGCAAACAATCGCTTCTGATTCATGAGTTGTTTGCCAATTTTTAGTGCGGAGCTTGCTCCAATTTCCTCCTGCAAGACCGTCTTAATATTGTTGCAAGGTGTTGTGATGGCTCCAACAAAAGAGCCTGTAACAAAACTCCCCGCTATTTTTGATGCGTTGTCAGATGGGAAAACTTGTTTAATCTGACCCGCCAACATATCTGAAATCCCAAATAGCGCAGCCCCACATAAAGCTTCTCGAGCGATCGTTGGAACTGTTCCTTTAATGAGTCCCAAATTTCCCTCGTGAGCGATAATTTTGCGGACAGTTTGTGCAATCGATCCACCATGAATTTGCTGGAGGATCATCACTCTTTCACAAGCAGCCATGGCAGGAGAAGCTCCAGCGCCAGCCACTAAACCTATACCTGCTTCTTTTTCTTTAGAATGACTTTCTCCACCTTTTGCCATCGATCGGCTGAGAACGCCATAAAAGAGAAAAGTCAAAGCTGAACCCGACACATCGCAGGTGGCATTAGCCGCAAAACCGCGATACAGCGTATTCAGAGGTGGTAACCCCTTTCCCGTAGAAAGGTAAGTTTGAAGAGTGTAACCAGGCTGCAATACCGTTACTGCTGATAGCCCGCTCAAGACACCATTAAAAAGATGTCCGCTAGAATTTAATGTTTGTGATGAATGTAATGTAGTCATAATGGTTCTCCATGGTTTTTTAAAAAGGTAATAAAGAAATAATAAAAAAAAGATCGTCAGCCCTAGAAGGGCTTCCGCGAAGAAACCTTAGACTTTTTAAAAACAACAGGAACACACAAGCTAGAGAAAGAGTCCCCACCCCTTGAATCAAATCGATTAAATGTGTCTGCGTTAGTGTCCATGTTTATAACAATAACATAACAATGTTTAATATAAAATTAAAATAAACTTTATTCAAGTCGACCAAGGCCTTT
>JABDFI010000038.1 GCA_013286595.1 Chlamydiota bacterium
CCTTGGATTTTTTCTTATTAGAGGATTTGATAGGAACAAGCTCATATCGATAAGGAGGCTTGACTTCTACAATTTTGCCTTCTCGAGCAAAAACTAGGGCCGTGCCCGTACGGACAGCAGTTTCAAAGGCTCTCCGGAAACTTCTCTTATGCGCTTTTAATATAACTTCATTGATATCATCTTTCATAAGCAGCACTCTCAATTTTTTCCCAAATAGCTCTATCTAAGATTTCTAAACTACTATTAACATTTTTTCTAGCAATCAGCCTCTTCAATGAAGTCTCGGAGGAATTATCCAAAACAAGAACGCTGTCTGCAAGAGGCAGGTAGTGAATGAGAAGATTTTTAAGTCCAGCATGATACCGTCTTACAATAGCTTCTTCTGGAACATGATGGCCACCTTGTTTTACTCTCTGAGATACCCGTTTAACTGCCTGCTGTGGATTCATAAGCCACAAGAAAGTAAGGCTAATTTCATATCCTTTTGATTTTGCCTCCTTTAAGTGCTTGATATAATTTGTCCCTGATGCAGTCGTTTCGAAGGCAAAACTCTTATGAGAATCTAAAAGCTCTTTAAGTCTTTTTATCATCAATTTACTGGCTGCTAGGGCCACACTCTCTGGATGCAAAGGGGCAAGACCTCTTGCAATTTCATCTGCATTGATGAATTCATAAAGGATGGTTTGGTTGCTGGTTAGTTCTACAGTCATTGTAGTTTTACCAGCTCCATTGGGACCAGCGATCATGAGAATTTTTTTAGGCACGAGGCTAATACCCTGCTTAGATTAACAAAGGACTTAAGAATACTTTACAGCGGGTAGCAAAAGATCACAACAAATTGCATCAGGATTGTACCATGAAACAGAACAAGCACTTAAGGATCGCTCCTTAAGTGCTTGTTCGTTAGAACTCCAGATACTGGGAACACTTCGAACTTATGACTGGCTAAGTCTCTCGCAAGAACTTTCAACTCTTTCAAGATTAATCGCTTAAATTTCAATTGAAACAATGTATCCCAGAAGACACAATAAGGTTAGAGGCAATTGCAAAACTCCCCGACCCAGAAAAATCGATGATTTTGAGTCAGTTTGCCAGCCGCTTAAGCGGCCATACCCCCATCCCCGAGCACATACTCCAAGCGAGTAGGGCTCGAGGATGGGGTGGCAAAAGGGCGATTTTAATGTGGCGTGGAGTTTTGCAATTGCCTCGTTATATACAAAATTGAAAGAAGATTGAAAAAAAGTGGAAAAAAAAGAGGCTTACTGGACTATTTGTCCGAAATGTTGTGGACTCGGCAAAAAAAATTTGAGGCTCCGCAAGAAGGCGAGAATCCGCTACCAAATAGCAATTAATGAATTTAAAAAAACTCAGGGTGAAGGAAAGTCTTCGGTTCGGCCTAAGCTTACTCAATTTTTATGCGCTAATTGCAGTGGATCTGGCTTGATTGCTGCCACTAGTCACCCCATAGCAGATTCAGAAAACTATCCACATCTAGCAATTATTGGTGCAGGTATAGCAGGCGTGGCACTTGCTGTAGCTTGTTTGCATCGTGGCATTCCATTTACCCTTTATGAACGCGATAGCAGTTTCGATGCACGAGCTCAGGGGTACGGAGTCACCTTGCAACAAGCAAGTAAGGCAATTAAAGAATTGGGTCTTTTCTCTTTAAAAGACGGGATTAATTCCACACGTCATGTGGTGCTTACTACAGAAGGAAAAGAAATTACTGAATGGGGCATGAGGACGCATGCAAACATTAAAAAGTCTCCAAGGCGTAGAAATGTGCATATCCCGCGACAGGCCTTGCGCTTAGCGTTACTTCAGCAACTAGGCGACCATGTTGCTGTTCAGTGGGGATACCGCTTAGTTTGTTTTAAACAATGTGAAGATAAAGGTGTTGACCTAAGCTTTCAAGTTAACAGAGAGATGAAGAACGCTAAGGCAGATTTGGTGGTAGGTGCCGATGGCATTCGTAGTGTTGTGCGCAGCTTGTTGATTGGTGAGGATATTACTCCTTTGCGTTACCTGGGTTATGTAGTAATTTTGGGTATTTGTTCTTTAGAGGTTCTTAAGGGTATTGAGAGTTCTTTGCTCGACTCAGCCACCGTGTTTCAAACCGTCAATGGCTATGAGCGAATCTACATGATGCCTTACTCGTTAGACTCGGTAATGTGGCAACTTAGTTTCCCCATGCCCGAAGAAGAAGCTAAGGCCTTAAGTGCACAAGGAGCTCAGGCACTTAAAGAAGAAGCCTGTCGTAGAGCACAGTGGCATAAGCCCATTCCTCAAATCTTATCAGCAACCCTACCAGCACAAATTTCAGGTTATCCCGTGTACGACCGAGAATTACTCAAGCCGGAATTATTGGAAAAAACAGGGCCCTTTACTTTGATTGGAGATGCAGCTCACCCTATGAGTCCATTTAAAGGACAAGGTGCAAATCAGGCTCTGTTGGATGCTCTGGCACTGGCTCGAAACATTTCAGTAGCATGTACTCCCTTGTCTAAATGGAGAGAAACCGGAGTGAGAGAAATTGTACTAACTGAATTTGAAGAAGAAATGTTAGCACGTAGTGCTTCTAAAGTGAAGGATTCAGCTAAGGCCGTGGAACTTTTACATTCCAAAGGTGTGCTACGTGAAGGTTATGAACCTAAAGGACGATCTTTACGAGATAACAATCTATAATCAGGGTCAGGCTTGCAATTTGGCAATTCGAAATATGAAACATTTAGTGTCAGGTAGGGTTTTGAAATAACTTATTCTTTTTTATCAAGCGTATCAAGTATATCTTACACATCAAGTTCCTTTGTTGCTCGCATTCGATTCTTTAAGCCATTTTTATTATTTCCAATCTCGTTATAACCCAGCTTTTGAATTTACTGGGCATATCAAAGAGATTTTGAACAGGTTCTTAGATAACCTTAAATCAACCAAGCTTGCCAAAGTCTATAGGGATAATGGTATTTTTTCTAGAGATTCTTGATGATTGATAGCAATCCAATTCAAGCAAAAGTAATGGGCAACTACGGCAATATTCCGGCATTTCATATGCCTTAACGAAAGATTAAGGAAACCCTATTTATTCCTGATCGACCTGGCTACAACAAATCCAACGATAGGTACATCTGGATATGTCAGTTTTAAAAATTCCTTAGCCGCCTTAAAGTGAGTCCCCTTGATAAGAGTATCATCGAAAAGCCAAATTTCTTTTGGCTTTGGATAAATTGCTTGTTCATTCAGTGCATAATTAGTGACAAGATCCTTATATGATCTCGAAGATTTTTTTGAATAATGTAATGCCTGTCTTGATTGTTTTTGCAAGTAAAGTTCCCTGACATCCCTATCTGCGGCCAAAATCCTGAGCATTTGATAATTTCGATCATCATATTCAGGTGAGTCTTTTGACTTAGAAGGCGGCACGGGAACTAAAGTAGCTTGGGTAACTCTATCACAAAGATCAATCGTATTGAAAATAGAATTTTTAAATAAATTTGCCACATTTTCAATAGCTTCCTGTTTATACTTCCATTCAGCTGTTCCCTTGCGATTTGCTTCTTTTTTATAATTAAAAATTAATTGATTCATTGGACTACATTGGAATCCGCCGGGTACTGTATATTCTCCGAGATAATAAATTTCATCATTCTCTTGAAGATACCCATGGTGCGAACGGATTAATTCATCAACACGTTTAAGAAGCAATGGAGAGGTGTTTTCGGATTTGTTCATAGTTTTTTATGCGAATGGCCCCTTTTTCTTCGAGCTTTTTTGGCCATGAAAGATCGGGATTCATGAAGTTATTATCAAGAATGAAAAGTTTTCTCCCTTGCTTTAGTGCAGCTCGAGCTTGAACTAACGTACCGGAAGTTTCGCCTGCTTCGACAATAATGGTCGCGTTTGTTAAGGCAGACATTGTTACATTTCTTTCAGGAAAGAAAAAACGATTTTCACGGTAAGTCTGTCTAGCATATCTAGAAAAAGGCACTTGGCTTATAAGAAGATGCTCGTTCGCTATTTTCTCTTGTAAAAGACAGTTCTCAGGAGGATAACAGCAATTCAAAGGCGTTCCAATAACAGCAATCGTATGACCGCCTCTAGCAATTGCAGTAGTATGAGCAACTGAATCTATACCCTTTGCGAGGCCTGAAACTATTACAAATTTATCATCAACCAATTTCCGTACAAGTTGTTCTGTTCTACGTATTCCGATCTCACTTGGCTGCCTAGTTCCCACTACCGCAATACTAGGTAAGTAAGTCATATCCCAATTACCCTGATAATAGAAAATTTTTAGAGGATTTTGAGCATCGTTTAAGCGATCAGGAAATTCTCCATCACCATAAATTCTCACTCCAAAATGAGCTAGGTTGTTAATGACAGGAAATAATTGCTTTTTATATTCATTGAGTACCTGGGTTTCAACTAATGCTGATAAAGGTAAATTTGGGTAACTTTTGAGTTTCTTCGATAAAGAACTTGTTGTAGAGTCAGGGAGATCCCATAAAGCTTCATATGCAAGAAGTTCTTCGAGTGGAGAGATTGCCGTAAATTTCTGCATAGCAGTAATGGCCCTAGAATCTATTCTAACAACTGTTGTCATAACAAATTTACACTCAGCAATAAACGACAAAATCTAACATCATGAATATCATTATGTTAAGATCAATCCCATGTTTGATTTTTTATGGTTTTTCTTGTCCGATTTCATAAATGGCTTAATTTATGCTACCCTACTAGGAGATTTTTATAAAATCAAATAGGACCACTGTTAAATATATCCGTCTAGTTTCGCAAAACAACGATGTCAGTATTAATGCCTTACAACAGCCTTTTCTCTGATATTCAGCCCATGTCGCAACGTTAGAAACAGTTAGAAACAACACCCACCTTTCCATCGACAAAAAGGGTTCCTATTCCAACTGGAGTCCCATCAAGATAAGCTAGATAATGTTCAGCATTGGCATAATTAAGAAGCCTCGCCATTCCTTCTCCTGTTACCTTATCAAATCGATTCTTTTTGCGGGGATTGTATCTTGTTTCGTATACTATCCCCCGCAAAAAGAATCAAAAATCGGCCAAAATAATCCTGAAAATAGACGAACCCATAATTTCGAAAGAGGTCTATTTAAGAAAGTGATATAGTAGATTCTCATGAAATACAAGTACGATCAATGGAACAGCCACAGATTGTTTTAAAAAAAGTTAAAGTACACAACCTCAAACACGTCAATCTGACGTTAAACCATCATGAGTTGATCGTTTTTACCGGTGTTTCTGGGTCAGGGAAGTCTTCATTAGCCTTCGACACGATTTACGTCGAGGGACAACGCCGCTATGTGGAGTCTTTGTCAACTTATGCCAGACGCCATTTAGGCGATTTGCCCAAACCAGATGCTGAATTGATCAGCGGTATTTCCCCCACTATTGCGATTGAACAAAAAACGGCAGGGCGCAATCCCCGTTCCACTGTGGGAACGATGACAGAGATTTACGACTTCTTACGCGTCTTCTACGCTCGGATTGGAATTCCCCATTGTCCCATTAGCGGAGAAATCGTCTCTCCTCAGAGCACGGAGCAGATTTTGCTTCAAATCCGCCAGATTCCAGAAGGTACCCGCGTTATCTTGCTCTCCCCTTTTGCTAAAAATAAAAAGGGGGAATTCAAAGAAGATTTCATCGACTTGATGAGAAAGGGATTCACGCGAGTGAGACTGGATGGCAACATCATCGATCTTTCAGAACAGATCAGCATCGATGGTAAAGTCGCCCATGACATCGACATTGTGATCGATCGCTTGGTCATTCGTCCCGAGGATGACAATCG
Organism: Chlamydiota bacterium; assembly: GCA_013286595.1. Taxonomy (GTDB): domain Bacteria; phylum Chlamydiota; class Chlamydiia; order Chlamydiales; family Rhabdochlamydiaceae; genus JABDFI01. The sequence continues at coordinate 5,825 of JABDFI010000038.1, forward strand.
CTTAGCAGAAGGAGTTATCTCAGCATTGGATTTGGGTCAGGGTATCATGAGTGTGGTCCAAGTGGATGACACGCGTGAAACTCTCTATTCTCAGCATGCCTATTCTCCTCAATCTGGGCAGTCTTACGGCCCCTTAGAACCTTCTGATTTTTCATTTAACCACCCTTCGGGAATGTGTCCTTCCTGCCAAGGCTTAGGCAGCATTCAGGAGTTTGATCTCGAGCAGGTCATCGACCCAGAAAAATCGATCGCAGAAGATTGCTGTTCTATTGGTAGTTCCTATCAAACAGTGCGGTATGGAAACATTTTTAACAATCTTGCGCGGTTATTTGGGTTTAAAATCACCACGCCTTGGAAAAAATTGTCTGAAAAAGCTCGCAAGGTCTTTCTCTATGGCACGGAGAAAAAATGGACACCCATGGAATTTGTGCATCCTGAAAAGAAAACGCGTTGGACAGAGTATGTCCAATGGAAGGGTGTACTGCATGAAGCACGCGAACGTTTCAACCAAGCGCAAAGTGATCTGTACCGCGCTAAAATGAAACAGTTGATGCATGAATCGATCTGTCCCAGTTGTCGAGGGGAAAAAATTAAACCCTATCCTGCTGCCACGACTGTGCACCATAAGCGGATCGCTCAAATTACCCAGATGTCGATCGATGAAGCAGGGGATTTTTTCGAGCGGCTGAAATTGACCTCGCATGAGCGATTAATCGCTGATGAATTAATTAAAGAAATCAAAGAGAGACTTAAATTCCTTAAAAGCGTGGGGCTGCACTATCTCACGTTGGATCGCACAGCGCCTACTTTATCAGGAGGAGAATCCCAACGCGTTCGCCTAGCTTCACAGATTGGCTCGGGATTAGTTGGGGCCACTTATGTTTTAGATGAACCTTCCATTGGCTTGCATCCTCGCGATAACTCCAAATTGCTTCTCACGCTCAAAAGTCTGCGCGATAAAGGCAATACAGTGATTGTCGTTGAACACGATGAAGAGACGATTCGAGCAGCTGATACCATCGTCGATGTCGGTCCGTTTGCCGGACAACACGGTGGCAATATCATCGTACACGGAACCTATAGAGATTTGATCGCCTCTAAAGAATCGATTACAGGAGCCTACCTTTCGGGCCGTTTGAAGATTCCCATTCCTAAACGGCGCAAATTTGTTAAATCCCTCACCATCCAAAAAGCCTCTCATCATAATTTAAAAGGGATCGACGTAGAGATACCATTAGGGGTGCTAGTAGCGGTTACTGGAGTCTCGGGATCGGGCAAATCCTCTCTGATTAGTGACACGTTATTTCCCGCTTTAGATAATCATCTGCATCACGCTCAGTTACCCGTTGGTAAGCACAAAAAAATTCTCGGCCTCGATCAGATCGATAAGGTCATTGCCATTGATCAAACTCCCATCGGAAGAACCCCGCGATCCAACCCTTCCACCTTCATCAAATTATTCGACGATATTCGCGATTTATTTAGCACATTACCTCAAAGTGTGGCCCAAGGGTATAAAGCTGGAAGATTCAGTTTTAATGTCAAAGAAGGCTCTTGCCCTCATTGTTCTGGAATGGGCTCGATCAAAATCGACATGGATTTCATGGAAGATCAATGGGTACCGTGTCAATACTGCGAAGGAAGGCGTTTTGATCCCAATACCCTTTCCATTTTGTATAAGGGAAAAAACATCGCCGATATCTTAGAGATGACGGTCGCTGAGAGTGTAGAATTTTTCTCTGCTATCCCTTCTATCAAAGTCAAACTCGACACCCTCATCCAAGTGGGGATGGATTATGTAAAACTGGGACAACCTTCCCCTACGCTTTCTGGTGGAGAAGCACAGAGGATTAAATTAGCCAAGGAACTGTGCCGCCCTTCAACAGGAAAGACCCTGTACATCTTAGACGAACCCACAACAGGCCTACATTTTCACGACATCAAAAAACTGATCGATGTTCTTCAGCAACTCGTGAATAAAGGCAATACCGTCTTAGTCGTTGAACACAATATGGATCTTGTCAAGTGTGTGGATTGGATCATCGATTTAGGACCAGAAGGGGGTAAATATGGGGGAGAGCTCGTCGCTACAGGCACACCAGAATCGATCGCTAAGCTCAATACGCCAACTGGAATCGCCATTAAGGAAACTTTAAAGCCCCAAGCCCATCCTGATCAACATCCCCCTATAACAAGTTCTTCTTTGAAAGGAATCGACATCAAAGGCGCAGAACAAAATAACTTGAAAAAAGTCCACGCGCATATCCCTCGAGGCAAGATCACACTGTGTACGGGACCTTCTGGTTCAGGTAAATCCTCTTTTGCTTTTGAAACGGTATACGCTGAAGGACAAAGGCGCTACATCGAATCCCTTTCTCCCTATGCTAGGCAATTTGTCAAACAAATGCCCAAACCGAAGGTAGAACAGATTGAAGGATTATCTCCAGCTATTGCCATCGAACAAAAAAGCCATGCTGGCAATCCTCGCAGCACCATCGGCACCATGACCGAAGCTTATGATTTCCTGAGGATTGTCTACGCTCATCTAGGCGTTCCTCATGATCCAGAAACTAAAGAAGAGATCCAAAGCATCACTTTAGAATTTGTTCTTCAACGCCTCCTCGCTTTACCTGCCAAAACTAAAGTGCAGATTCTCTCTCCCCTTTCCCTTAAACGCTCAGAAAAATTTGAAGACGTCAAAGACCGCTTACAACGGCAAGGTTTTTTGCGCATTCGTCTCAATCAAGTCTATTACGAATTAGATCAGGAAATTCCTTACGACAAGCAGCGCAAAAATGAACTTCACCTCGTCATCGATCGCTTGATGATTGCAGTTGATGTGCGCAAACGCCTCTATGACGCAATCGATCAAGCCTCTCGCTTATCAGGCGGGACTTTGGTCGCTGCTACCGACGATCAGGAGTTTTTCTTTAATCTCGCTTTTGCAGTCCCCAGCACTGGAAAATCGTTTCCGCCAATTACCCCTCATACCTTTTCCTTTAACACAGAACAGGGAATGTGCTTGGATTGTCAAGGGCTAGGTTTTCAATACGGCGCTGACTTATCGCGCCACCCTGAAATCATGCAGTTAACTGCGATTGAATTCCTCTTTATCTTATGGAAAGAACATGCGACCAAACAGACTTTAAACGTCTTCACGCGCGTTTTAGAGCAAGCAGATATCGATGAAGATACACCTTTAGCCGATCTTTCCCCCGATCAACTTCAATTACTCTTTCATGGCTCAAAAGATCCCATCCTCTCTAAGAATAAAGCCCTGCACTTGCGATGGATAGGTTTTAATGCAGCTTTTGCCTCTTTATCGAAAAGCTCAAACAGCGAACTGCGCGCCTCTCTACTTCCCTTGCTCGAAGAGAACAGATGCCTTTCCTGTCAGGGCACACGACTCAATCCCTTAGCGCGCCATGTGACCATCCACAACCTTTCCATTGCTGATCTATGTCGGTTGTCTATCGATGAAGCTCATCGCTTTATTTCCTCGATCAATGTCGACCATGCATTCTTAGAAGAACCTCTAAGGCAACTTCAGCATCGCTTGCAATTCTTACAAAAAGTAGGCCTCAACTACTTATCTCTCGATCGCAGCGCCCCGAGTTTAAGCGGAGGAGAAGCTCAACGGATTCGCCTCGCACGACAGCTCGGCAGCGGATTAACGGGTTGTCTCTACGTCCTCGATGAACCTACCATCGGATTACACCCTCACGATAATGCGCGTCTCAATGCAGCTCTTCTTGATTTATGTCGCTTAGGAAACACTTTATTGCTCGTCGAACACGATCCTCTGACGATTGAATTAGCCGATTACATTCTCGATTTTGGTCCTCATGCGGGAAAACAAGGAGGAAAAATTATCGCCTCAGGCACGTTGGAAGAGATTAAAAACAATCCTCACTCTCTCACGGGCGCTTATCTAACGGGTGCAAAAAAAATCCCCCTCCCCTCTCAAAGAAAACTTGCTCAACACCACATCCAACTCAGCAAGGGCTCCCTTCACAACCTCAAGAATCTATCTGTCGAGTTTCCTTTGGGGATTGTCACGTGTGTAACAGGCGTATCGGGATCTGGTAAATCCACGCTAATCAATGATCTACTACGACCTGCTGCTGAAAAGACCTTCTCATCAAGAAAAAAGCTCAAGCAAGTCGAGCATCTAGGAGCCACCTTTTCTGGAATTGATCATTGCGATCAATTGCTCGTCCTCGATCAAAATCCCATTGGACATACCAATAGAGCAGACATCAGCACCTACACCGATCTACTAGCGCCCTTGCGCTATTTCTTTTCCTCTCTTCCCGAAGCGCAAGCGCGCGGACTGCTCCCGAAACATTTTAGCTTCAATCATCGCAAAGGGATGTGTACAACCTGTTGGGGATTGGGCACACGTTCCATCTCAATGCAATTTCTCCCACCGGTCAAGGTCGTTTGCGAATCGTGCCGAGGCTATCGGTTGAATCCTTTGAGTCTAAAAGTCACTTCCAAAGGAAAAAATCTCGGCCAAGTCTTACAAATGACAGTCACGGAAGCCCTCGCTTTTTTACCTCCCATTCCGAAAGCTGTGCGCATCTTAGAAACCTTGATTTCAGTGGGCTTAGGGTACCTACAACTCGGTCAAGAGATCGCCACCCTTTCAGGCGGTGAAGCGCAACGCTTACGCTTAGTTCGAGAATTAGCGAAACGCTCAAAAGGTCACACCCTGTACCTCTTTGATGAACCGACAGTGGGACTCCACGCAGATGACATCGTGAAGCTACTCGATATCTTCCATCGCTTGATCACAAAAGGACACACAGTGATCATCATTGAACACAATCTCGATGTGATTGCCTCCGCAGATTACATCATCGACATGGGTCCTGGTAGCGGAGCGCAAGGTGGAACAATCGTGGCAAAGGGCACCCCCGAAGAAATCGCTCAACACCCCACATCACTTACAGGCAAATACCTCAAACCTCATTTGAACTTTTTACAATAGACCTCTTTCGAAGTTAAGGTTCTATCGATTTTCGGGATTATTTTGGCCGATTTTCGATTCTTTTTGCGGGGATTGTATCTTGTTTCTTATACTATCCCCGCAAAAAGAATAGAAAATTGGCCAAAATAATCCCGAAAATCGATGAACCCTTAATTTCGAAAGAGGTCCAATAGGTGCATATGACTCTTGTTTCTGAAACTGTTTTAAGCGACCACGCGATGATAAAATTTGATGTTGTTGACCAACACTTTGTCGGTACTTTTGAAAAAGCAATGGGCTATGTACAAGGTTTACAAGATTCTGCTGATAAAACAAATTTACTGTTTAAAGATGTTGTAGCAAGCCGCTCCCTTGTCACATCAAAAAAAACGGGAGGTATACGTCATTATCATGGGAAGTGGTATGAAGAAGGCCCGCTTAGACCAGAACAAATTCTGAAGATAATTCAGTATAAAGCGGGTATTTCAAATGTTGAATGGCTACAACACTGTCAATCCATCCCATTGGAAAATGTAAGTGTTATACCATCAAAATTATGATTTCACTCAGCAATGAGACTGTTGCATTAGACCGAGGAAACACGGCGCATAGATGGGGTGGCAAATGGCTCAAAAAGGGCGATTTTGCTGTAGCGTGGAGTTTTGCAATTGCCTCAAAGAGCGTCTGTTTATATAAGAAGAACAGACGACATCTTATGATCAGGAACATTCATGGCACAACCCATTACTTCGAAAAAACGCGCAAAAGGCATCAGTTTTGCCCTATTTCTCATCGGGCTCTCTCTAGTGAGCTATCTAGGCATCTGGTGGCCGGGAATCATGTTGGCAATCGGCATCCCTCTAGCGGTGCGTCAGTATCTGCTGGGCCGTCACTACGACATGGGAATCTCTCTGTTTGTATTCATTGGAGTCTTTGTCACAGTGCAATGGGATATCTCATGGGAAATTTTGCTCCCTGTCTTATTTGCCTTGGGAGGTATTTATGTTCTGTTCCGTGAGTACTTAGAAAGCGCGGAAGAGCCACTGGCTGAAGAAGAGGAAGACATCAATCACGAAATCGAAGAAGACCAACACAAAAAATAACAAGAGCTTAAGCAGCTTGCGCCTCTTTGTAGATTAGGCCGATAGTAATGTGAAAATCATACCGACTTTTAGGCAAACCATACTGTTGACGCAGTTCATCCAACAGTGGCGCCTCTACGGTGAGGATATAGATCGATTCCACTTCTTTCCACGTAGGTGGATGTACAATCTGACAGTCTTTAATTGTAAAAGGGATCGTGGCACCCCTTTCTTTAATTTTTCCTAAAGCAAATTTCTTTGCTTCTTGTGCTGAAATGACACTGATGTGAGCACCATGTAACCCTGGTCCAAAATACGGGGGTTGTTCAAATCCCTCTTTTTCGATGAGCTCAATTAACGACACAATGTAGCGATCATCGATATCTACATAGACGTATCCTTGAGAATCTTGTTTAAGAGTCCCTGATGTGGAAAGCTGCTCAGCTATGCAATCTTTGATCTTATCGCATAGCTGATCGGCAGAAAGTGTTACCATCCATAGACAGAGGATGATTAAGACTGTGCGCATGCTACTTCATGAGGTGTTTGCCCAAACTTTTTTAACATCCTGTAATGAGAACGTAGCGCTGTAAAAAACGAGGGGTTCTCAAAATAAGGAAGGCCAAATTCTTGAGCTGTTTGTTTGACGATGGGAGCAATTTTGCTCAAGTGGGTATGACACACATGGGGAAAGATATGATGCTCTACTTGAAAATTTAATCCCCCCAATAAAAAACTGACAATTTTGCTATTGGTAGCGAAATTCGATGTCGTAGTGAGTTGGTGAATGACAAAATTGTTTTCTATTTTCCCTTCATCATTGGGCAAGGGAAAGTCCACGTCTTCCACAATGTGAGCCAATTGAAAAATGACTGTCATGGTAATCCCTGTAATCGCAAGGGAACAGAAGTAACCTACGATAATCTGCCACCAAGCGACATCGACTACTAGCAGAGGAAGTCCAACGAAAAACCCCAAATGCACTAACTTAAAGAACACAAGGAAAAAGATCTCTAATCCAGAAGGGCGAATCGTCTTGGAGTGTTGATTGGTAATGATGTGGTAGATTCGCCTTACATCCGAATGGTAAGCCCAGCGAATCAGATTCAAACTATATAAGAAAAAAGCGTAAATGTGTTGAAATCGGTGAAACGAGTAACGAGGAGCTTTGGGACAGAGTCTTAAAAAAAAGGGAATATCGAGATCGGCATCATGTCCTGAAATATTGGTATAAGTGTGATGATCCACGGTATGTTCTTTTTTCCAATAAAAGGAACTCACCCCTCCCAATACATCCATAACAAATCCTAGAGAGCGATTTCCTACCGATTGAGAAGCATACGCTCCGTGCAATGCATCATGAGCGATATTCATCGTAGTAATAGCCGCTACCACCCCCATTATTGAATAGAGGATCAAAACACCCATTCCTCCAAAAAAATTACTTAGGATCAGGCTATAAACGATGCCTACCGAAGCGATCATGGATAACGACTTGAAATAAGTGAACAAGGTCGCTCTGGAAGAGTGTCGACGATCTTCAAAATATTGATGAATGCGTTTCCTCAGTACAGTAATAAAATCAAGACCTTCTTCTTTATTAAAGAATACCTTTTTTACCTGTCTGGTCATAATTCTCCTTCAGAATAAATACGGTAAATTACCCACATCTTTCCAAGTTTTACTTAAATTGAGGATCTTTGTCAATGTGAATAACCTACTACTGGGTTTCTGGCCCCCTCTTGAGTCCATTTCAATTCATTCTTACAAAATATCTATAAATGTTTACTCATTCAAAAAAGTCAGTTTACACTAAGCAGTCAAAAAGTCTCTATTTAGAGGCAATTTTATTTTGGGTAAGCGAATCTGATGGTGTCACAAATCGATACCTTCTATAAATGTATAAAATAAAACTCAAAGAAAAAATTATGACATCAGGATCATCTCTAGTTTTAGCTCCTATAATCTTATCCACTGCCCCATTTGCAACTGCACCGCCTGTAGTTGTGCCATCTATGACGTCTTCCAAACAAGTGACGATTAAGTCCCTGCCTAGTGCTGTTATCGCGCATGTATTAACTTTCCTTTCAGATGCACAAGCACTGCGTTCAACGCGCTTGACCTGCAAAGCTTGGGCACACTTACCCTTTCAGGGGCATCATTTAGATTTATCAGGATATAAAAATTTATCAGATGATCAACTCAAGACCATTCTAGCCCAACTCAAAGGAACTAAAATCCAATCAATCAATTTACAGAAATGCTCCAAACTCACAAATCAAGGGCTACAACATCTCTTAAAGCTCACCTCTCTCACTTCATTGAATCTATTTGGATGCAAAAACATCAGAGATCAAAAACTAGAGTATCTCTCAAAGATTACCTCTCTCACATCACTGAATTTATCACTATGCGAAAACATCACAGATCAAGGGCTAAAGCATCTCTCAAAGATTACCTCTCTCACATCACTGAATTTATCACTATGCGAAAACATCACAGATCAAGGGCTAAAGCATCTCTCAAAACTCACCTTTCTCACATCACTAGATCTATCGGAATGCGAAAACATCACAGATGAAGGACTAGAACATCTCTCAAAACTCACCTCTCTCACATCGTTGAATCTATCACAATGCGAAAACATCACAAATAAAGGACTAGAACATCTCGTAAAGCTCACCTCTCTCACATTACTGAATCTATCCCAATGCGAAAACATCACAGATGAAGGATTAGAACATCTTTTAAAACTCACCTCTCTCACATCACTGAATCTAGGTTGGTGCGAAAGAATCACAGATCAGGGTCTAGAAGATCTTTTAAAGCTCACCTCTCTCACATCACTAAATCTAAATGATTGCAAAAATCTCACCGATCAAGGATTTAAGCATCTTTCAAAGCTCACTTCTCTCAGATCTCTGAATCTAAAATGGTGTAATATCACAAACCTAGGACTAGAACATCTCTCAAAACTCACATCTCTCACATCACTAGATCTAACGGGATGCAATAACATTACAGACCGAGGATTAGAGCGTCTTTCAAAACTCACCTCTCTCACATCACTGAATTTAGCGCATTGCTATCCCATCGCAAAGCAAGGACTAGAGTATCTCTTAAAGCTCACCTCTCTCATATCACTTAATGTATGGACATGCTATAATATCACAGATCAAGAGCTAGAACATCTTTCAAAACTCACATCTCTCACATCACTGGATCTATCGCAATGCGAACACATCACAGATCAAGGTCTAGAACATCTTTCAAAGCTCACCTTTCTCAGATCACTGATTCTAGTAGGATGCAAAAACATCACAGATCAAGGACTAGACCATCTCTCAAAGCTCTCCTCTCTCTCTTCATTGGATCTATGGGGTTGCAAAAACATCACAAATCGAGGACTAGAACCTCTTTCAAAGCTCACATCCCTCACATCATTGAATTTAGTGGGATGCGATAGCATCAGTGCAAACGCTATGAAAGCATTGCAGGCAGGCTTTATGACTTTTATGCATATAACTCCAACGTTCAATCCTACAACAGACTACTATGTCTATCAATTAGCAGATACACCAAAAGGGGGAGATAAATGGGGAGAACAACATCGGTACGATGATCTAGAGAGCCTTAAACTGGCTCAAGCTCTTACCTTGTTCAAAACGACACAAAGTACTGATCCTCGTCACCCATCGATTGATCCTCTCCTCAATCTCATCAATCAGAACACGTTTTCGAAAGAAACTATCCATTCACTTTTACAAAACTTACCCAAGGAAATCCGCGATCTCATTTACTACCAGATCTACGCCTTATCGCCCCAGCGACAAGATCAAAACCATTGGGGTAAGAACCACTGTTTCGATGATCCATCTATCTTTAAATCTGCGATCATCGCTGTTCTTAAAGGGATTGTTCTTTCTACCTATCATCCTAAACCGAAAACTCATCTTCAAATCACAAGATAAGGGGCAAGTTTGTTGCCTAGGCGAGGATGTTGTAGATGGATGCTTTACTCCCCGACCCAGAAAAATCGATAATTTTGAGTCAATTTGCCAGCCACTAAGCGGCCATACCCCATCCTCGAGTACATCCTTCAAGCGCGTAGGACTCGGGGGTGGGGTGGCAAAAGCGCGATTTTGCTGTGGCGTGGAGTTTGCAATTGCCTCTAAAAATTAAAGGAAAATTATGACCTCAGTATCATCTCTAGCTTTAGATCCAATCACCTTACCCACTACACTATCTGCAGCTGTTCCGCCTGTAGTTGGGCTACCTGAGGCTTCTTCTAAACAAGTGACGATTAAGTCACTTCCTAGTGCTGTTATGGCTCATATATTAACTTTCCTTTCAGATCCACAAGCACTGCGTTCAACGCGCTTGGCATCCAAAGAGTGGGCACACTTACCCTTCCATGGTCACCATTTAGACTTATCAGGCTATAAGAATTTATCAGATGATCAACTCAAGACCCTTCTAGAACAACTCAAAGGAACTAAAATCCAATCGATCAATTTAAAGAGATGTTCCAATATCACAGATAAAGGATTAGAACATCTTTCAAAGCTCACCTCTCTCACTTCAATGAATCTATCGGAATGCTCTACCATCACAGATAAAGGATTAGAACATCTTTCGAAGCTCACATCTCTCACATCACTGAATCTATCGGAATGCTCCCACATCACAGATAAAGGATTAGAACATCTTTCGAAGCTCACATCACTCAGATCACTGAATCTAAGCTGGTGCTACAACATCACAGATCATGGACAAGAACACCTTTCGAAACTCATCTCTCTCACATCACTGGATCTATCGGAATGCTCGAACATCACAGATGAAGGATTAGAGAACCTCTCAAAACTCACCTCTCTCACATCACTGGATCTAAGTTCGTGCAAATACATCACAGATAACGGACTAACACATCTTTCAAAGCTCACTTCCCTCACTTCACTAGATCTAGAACAATGCAATAATATCACCGATGAAGGACTAGAGCATCTCTCAAAACTCGCTTTTCTCACATCACTGAATCTATGGGGATGTTCCAACATCACAGATCAAGGACTAGAACATCTTTCAAAGCTCAGCTCTCTCAATTTACTGACTCTATATTGGTGTAAAAACATCACAGATCAAGGACTAGAACATCTCTCAAAGCTCACCTCTCTCACTTCAATGAATCTAGCGGGATGCTACCGCATCACAAATCAAGGACTAGAGCACCTCTCAAAGCTCGCCTTTCTCACATCACTGGATCTACACTTGTGTAATAAAATCACAGATCAAGGGTTAAAGCACCTCTCAAAACTCACTTCTATCACATCAATGAGTCTCATAGATTGCCTTAACATCACAGATCAAGGGCTAGAGCATCTCTCAAAACTCACCTCTCTCACTTCACTGAATCTATTGAGATGCAATAACATCACAGGTAAAGGACTAGAGCATCTCTCAAAACTCACCTCTCTCACATCACTGAATCTAAATTGGTGCGAAAACATCACAGATCAAGGACTAGAGCATCTCTCAAAACTCACCAATCTTATATCACTGGAGCTTTGCAATAAAATCAGCGCAAACGCTATTGAGGCATTGCGAGCGGGTCTCATGAGTTTTATGCACACAACTTTAATGTTCAATCCTACAACAGACTACCATGTCTATCAACTAGCAGATGAGCCAAAAAAAGGAGATAAATGGGGAGAACAACATCGATACGATGATCTAGAACGCCTCAAACTGGCTCAAGCCCTCACTTTGTTTAAGACGACACAAAGTGGTGATCCTCGGCACGCATCGATTGATCCTCTTCTCAATCTCATCAATCAGAATACGTTTTCGAAAGAAACTATCCATCCGCTTTTACACAACTTACCCGAGAAAATCCGCGCTCTCATTTACTACCAGATCTACGCCTTATCGCCACAGCGACAAGATCAAGATCATTGGGGTGAGAACCATTGCTTTGATGATCAATCTATCTTTAAATCTGCGATCATCGCTGTTCTTAAAGAGATAGTTCTTTCTACGTATCACCCTAAACCGAGAACTCATCCTCAAATCGTGAGATAAGGAACAATTTATTTTGAGTATCCAAGGGAAGAGAATCTATTATGTTGAGTGTTAAAGCTGCAAAAACAGATAAATAAACCTGAGCATTAAATAATAATTTAAATATTTTCTAAATACAAAAAAATCAATAAAATTAAGGCATATAATAAAAATCAAAGGAAAATTATGACCTCAGTAGCATCTCTAGCTTTAGCTCCAATAATCTTACCTACTGCATCATCTGCAGCTGTTCCGCCTGTAGTTGTGTCATCTAAGATTTTTTCTAAACAAGTGACGATTAAGTCATTGCCTAGTGCTGTTATGGCGCATGTATTAACTTTCCTTTCAGATCCACAAGCACTACGTTCAATGCGCTTGGCATCCAAAGAATGGGCACACTTACCCTTCCACGGTCACCTTTTAGACTTATCAGGCTATAAGAATTTATCAGATGATCAACTCAAGACCTTTCTAGAACAACTCAAAGGAACTAAAATCCAATCGATCAATTTAAAGAGATGCTCCAAACTCACAAATAAAGGATTAGATCATCTTTCAAATCTCACCTCTCTCATATCACTGGATCTAAATTCGTGCAAAAACATCACAGATAACGGACTAAAACATCTTTCAAAGCTCACCTCCCTCACTTTACTGAATCTAGAGGGATACAATAAAATCACCAATCAAGGACTAGAACATCTTTCAAAATTCACCTGCCTCACATCACTGAATCTAAGTTGGTGCGAAATCACAGATCAAGGGCTAGAGAACCTCACAACACTCCCCTCGCTCACTTCACTGAATCTATCGCAATCTCAAATCACAGATAAAGGATTAGAACATCTTTCAAAGCTCACCTCTCTCACATCACTTAATTTACGGGGATCCTTTAACATCACAGCTCAAGGGCTAGAACATCTTTTAAAACTCACTTGCCTCACATCACTGGATCTAAGTACATGCGAAATCACAAATCAAAAATTAGAGCACCTCTCAAAACTCATCTCTCTCACTTCACTGAATCTAAATTCGAACAAAATCACAGATCGAGGACTAGAGCATCTCTCACAACTCACCTCTCTCACATCACTGAATCTAAGATCGTGCGCCCACATCAGTATAAATGCTATTGAGGCATTGGAAGCGGGCCTTATGACTTTTATGCACACAACTCCAACGCTCAATCCTACAACAGACTACCATGTCTATCAATTAGCGGATGCGCCAAAAGAGGAAGATAAATGGGGAGAACAACATCGGTACGATGATCTTGAGCGCCTCAAACTGGCTCAAGCTATCACTTTGTTCAAGATGACACAAAGTGCTGATCCTCGTCACTCATCGATTGATCCTCTTCTCAATCTCATCAATCAGAGCACGTTTTCGAAAGAAACTATCCATCCGCTTTTACACAACTTACCCGAGGAAATCCGCGCTCTCATTTACTACCAGCTCTACGCCTTATTGACACAGCGACAAGATCAAGATCATTTGGGTAAGAACCATTGCTTCGATGATCAATCTATCTTTAAATCTGCAATCATCGCTGTTCTTAAAGAGATGGTTCTTTCTACCTATCATCCTAAACCGAGAACTCATCTTCAAATCGTGAAATAAGGAACATTTTTGTTTTGAGTAGGCGAACCTGCTGGCGTCGCAGATCAACTGCCTCTATCTTTAAATCTGCGATCATCGCTGTTCTTAAAGAGATAGTTCTTTCTACCTATCATCCTTTTTTGTTAATTTTGCAATTCCCTCTTTTAATAAAAATTAAAGGAAAATTATGACCTCAGTATCATCTCTAGCTTTGGTTCCAATAACCTTACCACCTGCAGCTATATCGCCTGTGCCACCTAAGACTTCTTCTAAACAAGTGACGATTAAGTCACTGCCTAGTACTGTTATGGCTCATATATTAACTTTCCTTTCAGATCCACAAGCACTGCGTTCAATGCGCTTGACCTGCAAAGCTTGGGCACACTTACCCTTTCAGGGACATCATTTAGATTTATCAGGATATAAAAATTCATCAGATGATCAACTTAAAACCATTCTAGAACAGCTCAAAGGAACTAAAATACAATCAATCACTTTACAGGGATGCTTCAAACTCACAGATAAAGGATTAGAACATCTTTCAAAGCTCATATCTCTCACATCACTGAATCTAATGAACTGCGACAGAATCACAGATCAAGGACTAGAGCATCTTTTAAAGCTTACTTTTCTCACATCACTGAATCTAATGAACTGCGACAGAATCACAGATCAAGGACTAGAGCATCTCTCAGAGCTCACTTCTTTCACATCACTGGATCTAATGGGATGCAATATAATCACAGATCCAGGGTTAGAGCACCTTTCAAAACTCACTTCTCTCACATCGCTGAATCTAAGTTGGTGTAATAACATCACAAATGAAGGATTAGAACATCTCTCAAAACTCACCTCTCTCACATCACTGAATCTAACTTGGTGTAATAACATCACAAATGAAGGATTAGAGTATCTCTCAAAACTCACATCTCTCACCTCATTGAATCTAATGAACTGCGGCAGAATCACAGATCAAGGACTAGAGCATCTCTCAAAACTCACCTCTCTCACATCGCTGCATCTAAGTTGGTGTAATAACATCACAGATCGAGGACTAGAGCATCTCTCAAAGTTCACCTCTCTCACTTCACTAAATCTAACAGAATGCAATAAAATCACCGATCAAGGGTTAGGGCACCTATCAAAACTCCCCTCTCTCACTTCACTAGATCTATCTTGGTGCAAAAGCATCACAGATCGAGAACTAGAGAATCTCTCAAAGTTCACCTTTCTCATTTCACTTGATCTATCTTGGTGCAAAAACATCACAGATAAAGGACTAAAACATCTTTCAAAGCTCAGCTCTTTCACATCACTGGATCTAACGGGATGCGATAACATCACAGATGAAGGACTAGAGTATCTCTCAAAGCTCACTTCTCTCACATCACTGAATCTAATGGGGTGCGATAAGATCACAGATCAAGGACTAGAGCATCTTTCAAAACTCACCAATCTTATATCACTGGACCTTGTGCGGTGCAATAAAATCAGTGCAAACTCTATTAAGGCATTGGAAGCGGGCCTTATGACTTTTATGCACACAACTCCAACGTTCAATCCTACAACAGACTATCATGTCTTTCAATTAGCAGATGCGCCAAAAGAGGGAGATAAATGGGGGGAACAGCATCGGTACGATGATCTCGAGCTCCTCAAACTGGCTCAAGCCCTTACCTTGTTCAAGTTGACACAAAGTGCTGATCCTCGGCGCCCATCGATCGACCCTCTCCTCAATCTCATCAATCAGAACATGTTTTCAAAAGAAATTATCCATCCACTTTTACACAACTTACCCGAGGGAATCCGCGCTCTCATTTACTACCAGATCCACGCCTTATCGCCACAGAGACAAGATCAAGACCATTGGGGTAAGAACCACTGCTTTGATGATCAATCCATCTTTAAATCTGCGATCACCGCTGTCCTTAAAGAAATTGTTCTTCCTACTTATCTCCCTAAACCAAGAACTCATCTTCAAGTCGTGAAATACGGCACTTTCTATATAGATCCTGTACTATCGCTTAAGACTACCCAAATGATCTTTTAGACTTAATTTCAATTTAAAATAATAATTTTACATTATTGTAGTTTAAATTTTAAAATTAAATAAAAAAGAATTGAAAAATATTTATAAA
>JABDFI010000039.1 GCA_013286595.1 Chlamydiota bacterium
CTAGAAGCAATTGCCCATGTTGGAGATTCCAATTCCATACCCTTCTTACTCGATATTCTCCAAGAACCTTTTCAAGTGTTGCGCTTCGTCGCAGCTTCTGCTTTAATCCAGTGTCTATCTCACTGAGGCGTCATGAATGTCTAATGATAAAATTGCCGAAGCGCAAGCCCATCTTCAGCGCTATGATTTCGATGGCTGGTTACTTTACGATTTTCAAGGCAGTAACACACTTGCACGAGCGTTTCTCAACATTTCTTCCGATCTCTTGATCACAAGGCGTTATGCGTATTGGATACCAGCGCGTGGAGAACCGATTAAACTCGTTCACAAAATAGAACCACATGTTCTCGACCATCTTCCAGGTCAGATTCTCACTTATTTAACCTGGGAAGAATTTGAAAGTTGTTTTGCTCAACTCTTGAAAGGCTCTCAACGAGTGGCTTTGGAATTTTCACCGCGAGGATCTCTTCCGTATGTTTCTAAAGTGGATGGGGGGATACTCGATCTCATTCGTTCGTGTCATGTTGAGGTGGTCTCTTCCGCTTCCTTTTTGCAGTATTTCACCTGCGTTTTGGACGACGAACAAGTAGCTTCTCATCTAGAAGCCGCTCATTTTCTTTCGCAACTAGCAGATAGCGCATGGGAAAAAATTGCAGGATCTTTGAGGAGCAATCAAAGAATCGATGAATACAGCGTGGTCAAGTTCATGCGGGAAGAGATGAGATCTCATGGGTTCATCACAGAAGCTGATCCCATTTGCGCTGTCAATGCGCATAGTGCTAATCCCCATTTTGCTCCCACTCCACAGCAATCGGAAGCGATCAAAAAGGGAGATTTTGTCCTGATTGATCTATGGTGCAAAAAAAACGCACCTCGAGCTGTATATGGGGACATCACTAGAGTAGCCTTTGTCGACGATCGAGCGCCTCAACGCCATCAAGAGATTTTTCAAATTGTCAGGAACGCTCAACGTGTTGCAACGAATTATGTGATACAACGGTGCGCTAAAAGGGATTACCCACAAGGTGGAGAAGTGGATCAAGTGTGTCGTCAGGTGATCATCGATGCTGGGTATGGAGAACAGTTTATCCACCGCACAGGGCATAACATTTATACCCAAGATCATGGCCCTGGAGCGCATTTAGATAGCTTGGAAACGCGCGATTTTAGAGAACTCATCCCCAGAACGTGTTTTTCGATTGAGCCCGGAATTTATTTAAAGGGGGAATTTGGGGTCAGATTAGAATATGATGTGCTGCTCGTTGACGATCATACAGCTCAAGTGACCGGGGGCATTCAAGAGGAAATTGTCCTTTTATGACAGAGGCAATTGCAAAACTCCCCGGCCCAGAAAAATCGATGATTTTGAGCCATTTTGCTGTGGCGGTGAGTTTTACAATTGCCTCGACAGTCTCTTACGCGGCAGGAGCTGGCATAGCTTCCAGGAAACGCTGGGCTAAAGCGGCAACGGTTTCACCTTGCAATTCTGCCATCGTAATGGCTGGTTTTGAGGAATTTGTAAATTCGATGACGTGATCAGCGCGGTGATCTTGGAAATCTCGATACAGAGCTTGAGTGGACCAATTAAAATCTTTAAACGATACTAACGAGCTAAATTCACCGACGAAAGAAGGATTTTGAATCACAGCGCGATAAAAGGCTGCATTGGTTTTGGCAATTAATGCTTTCTTCTGCTCTTCTTTCGCAGATTTATAGTTAGCAGAGATGGCAGTAGCATTAGCTGCGTCTTCTTTTCTAGCTTGTTCTATGTAGGAGGTAGCGCGTGCTTCGAATTCTCCTTGAGCATTTTGCCAATAGTTGTAGATGGCGAGAAGCGGTTTATAGTCATTGACATTTTGCTGCGAGAGATTTGCAAGGGAAAACGCATTTGTTTTTAAAGCGTTGACGCGCAAAGTCGTGATGTGTGAAGGCTCAGCTTCAAAAGATTGATGTTGGTCAGAGATATCTCGAATTCTTTTAGCGGATTCTAGAAGGGCAGATGCCTGTGCATTGAAATAAAAATAGCCTTGTATAGCTGGTTCTAGTAAGCACCCTGCTGTGATCAAAATAATAGGAACATAGACAGGGGCTGTTAATCCTGTGAAGAGTAAGGCTCCACCGCAGATGGCCGTAAAAGCAATTAAAGTCACCACGCCAGCCGCTTGCTTCCAAGCTGCGCTACGTTCATCTTGTCTAGCAATGACATCAGCTGTGCGTACGTCTTCTACGTATCGCGCAAAACAAGATTTAATAGGTAGAGGTGCTGCACTAATTGAGGAAGCTGGCATCATAAGATCAATTCCTATATAAAATGGCTTACATTAAGGACCAATTATATTTGATTGGTTGTTAATTTTCAAGTACTTAAAAATTATAATATCGCGGAATCGAGCTCATTCTTTCGAGTAAATTTAAAATTTACAAGAACTGTAAAGCTTTTTGTTTCATTTTCAAGAATAGGCTAGCAAGTCCATTGGACCTGGAAGGGGAAAGCGCTCCTTGAAGGCCAATTTCGTCGAGAAATAAAGGGGGACATTTTAAGATGACTTCGGGAGATTCTCCATCATAGGCCTTGATCAAAAGAGCAGCAAGTCCTGCAGAAATTAATGCTTCCGAATAAGCGCTAAAGTACACGTTCTTGGAGGAATCAACATGAGAATGAAGATACATCACGCTTTGGCAGCCAGAAACGATGTTTTCAGGAGTTTTATACTCGTCTGAAAAAAGGGGCAGTTGTCGACCTAAGTCGATCAACTTCTGATACTTTGCTTCGGCAGTTGAACAGTCCTTAAAAAGAATCTTTATATGCTCTTGCTTTTTCAAGCAACTGGCAAAAGAGGGGTTATTCTTCATGAACCTATCCTAATAAAGAGTATTCTTGCCACTATCCAGTGGGACGGCTATAGGTGCTTCAGTCGATCTAATTCATAAGATGTTTGCTAATAATGGCGCATTTGAGCAATATTTACAACTTTCATGTTGAATTAATCGACCGATCTGGCTTTAATGTTTTCAAAATTAATTTCATGAACTAATAGGCCATGATCACACAAAGCGGAAGAACCCCCTAGCACTATGCCAAAAGAAGACACAATTAAAATCGACGGAACTGTTGAAGAGTTACTTCCTAATATGACCTTTCGCGTTTTACTGCAAAACGGAATGAGGGTGTTTGCTCACCTATGCGGAAAGATGAGAATGAGAAACATTCGCGTGTTGGTCGGAGATGTTGTAACAGTTGAAATGTCCCCTTACGACCTGACAAAGGCCCGGATTGTCTATAGGCAGAGGTAAAAGAGAGATCTTTTTTGGAAAAAAATCAAAATAATGCTTTCCACGTGCAATGGATGTTGATTTTATTTAGCTTAGAGAATAAACTTTGTTCCTTTCAACTATAAATGAGTGTTAGCTTCCTAGCAAAGGTGAGAGTGAATCGCGAGATCTAATCCCATCTATGCGAGTAAGTGAGCAGTCTAGTTGATGTAGCTAGAATCGCGAGAATGCCCAGATAGCTCAGAGGTAGAGCATTTCCATGGTAAGGAAGAGGTCGTAGGTTCGATTCCTATTTTGGGCAAAGTTCGAATGTGTAACTAAAATTCATTACTGGAGCCTAACGGAGGACGGTATAATGGCAAAAGAACAATTTCAAAGGACAAAACCTCACGTCAACATAGGAACGATCGGCCACGTTGACCACGGCAAAACCTCATTGACTGCAGCAATTACAAAGTTTTTGGCAGCTAAAGGTGGAGCGAAATTTCGCGATTACGCTTCTATTGACAATACACCAGAAGAAAAAGCGCGCGGAATTACAATTAACTCAACGCACGTTGAATACGAAACGGCTTCTCGTCACTATGCACACGTAGACTGCCCAGGTCACGCTGACTATGTTAAAAACATGATCACAGGCGCTGCTCAAATGGATGGTGCTATTCTTGTGGTAGCAGCAACAGATGGTGCGATGCCTCAAACAAAAGAACACATCCTCCTCGCTCGCCAAGTAGGTGTACCAGCAATCGTTGTCTTCTTAAACAAAATGGACATGATTGGCAAAGGTGATGAAGAGCTCGTTGATCTCGTTGAAATGGAATTGACAGAGTTGTTAGAAGCAAAAGGGTACAAAGACGTCCCGATCATCCGCGGTTCTGCTTTAAAAGCTCTTGAAGGCGATCCAGAATACGCGAAAAGCATCGAACTTCTCATGAAAACTGTCGATGAAAAGATCCCAACACCTGTTCGCGATAAAGATAAGCCATTCCTCATGCCAGTTGAAGATATCTTCTCTATCTCTGGTCGTGGTACTGTGGCTACAGGTCGTGTGGAAAGAGGTCGTGTTAAAGTTAACGACAAGATCCAAATCGTTGGAATCCGTGAGACACGTGATTCAGTGGCAACTGGTCTTGAAATGTTTAACAAAATCCTCGATGAAGCAGAAGCTGGCGAAAACGTCGGTGTGCTTCTCCGCAGTATTGAGAAAAAAGATATCGAACGCGGAATGGTTCTCTGTGCTCCAGGTTCTTGCAAACCACACACAAAGTTTAAAGGTACGATTTACGTTTTGAACAAAGATGAAGGTGGTCGTCATAAGCCATTCTTTAGCGGCTATCGCCCACAGTTTTATTTCCGTACGACCGACGTAACAGGCACTGTAACACTACCAGAAGGTACAGAGATGGTGATGCCAGGTGATAACGTTGAGTTGACAGCTGAACTCATCCACCCGATTGCGATGGAAGAGGGGATGCGCTTTGCGATTCGCGAAGGTGGCAAAACGATTGGTGCGGGTACTGTAAGTAAGATTATCCAGTAATTCGACTCTTTAAGCGGCGCGAGTTCCTGAAAGGGGGCTCGCATATAATGGTGGGTGTGTAGCTCAGCTGGTAGAGCAGCGATCTCCAAAGTCGCTGGTCGGGGGTTCGAATCCCTCCGCACTCGATGATAAACAATTCAACGTGTTGTAAAAACTATGTGTGCTATGGATGCAAAACTCAATCCTTCGCGGATCACTGATGCCAATGCTCGCCGCAGTTCCAAACGCATGAAGTTTTTTAGCTACGTGCAAGAGTTGAAACAAGAGCTCCAAAAAGTCAGTTGGACGACAAAAGACGAACTAATTTTTTCAACAAAAGCTGTTATCGGTACAACTTTTGTTTTAGGGCTAGGTATTTATCTAATCGATCTCGTTATCAGAGGTTTTTTAGATGTAATCGCTCTCGTAGTGCATTTTATATTTGGGTGACACAACATGCATAAATGGTACGTTGTTCAAGTTGTCTCAGGACTGGAAAAACGCGTAAAAAAGACGATTGAAGAGAACTATATAGCCAAAGGGATGGGCGAGTTAATCGAAACTATCCTCGTGCCAACCGAAAATGTAGCTGAAGTCAAACGAGGAAAGCAGACTGTTAGCGAAAAGAAGCTATGGCCTGGCTATATCCTTGTGAAGATGAATCTGACAGATGATTCGTGGATGTTTGTCAAGAATACGAATGGAGTTTTAAGCTTTTTAGGCGGAGAGTCTCCAGCGCCTCTTACTCAAGTTGAAGTAGACGAGATTTTAAAAGATTTAGAAGAGAAGAAAAAGGGTGTTACTCAAAAGCACAACATCGGACCTGGCGACAAAGTCAAAATCATTGATGGTGTCTTCGTTAACTTTATTGGAACCGTTACAGATGTCTTTCATGATAAGGGCCGCCTCAGTGTGATGGTTTCGATCTTTGGACGAGAAACTCGCGTTGATGATCTGGAGTTCTGGCAAGTAGAGCTAATACCTATTGAGACACAAATAAGTTAAGTTTGCTAAAGGAAGATAAGCAATGGCAAAGAAGCTAGTTAAAATAATTAAGTTGCAGATCCCAGCTGGTAAAGCTAACCCAGCTCCTCCGATTGGCCCGGCCCTCGGTGGTGCAGGTGTTAATATCATGGCGTTTTGCAAAGAATTCAATGCAAAAACCCAAGATAAAGCAGGGGATATTCTGCCTGTTGAAATCTTTGTGTATGCCGATAAGACATTCACATTTGTAACAAAGCAACCGCCTGTTTCACGCATGATTCTTAAGGAATTAGGCATTGAGTCAGGTTCTAAAATCCCCAATAGGGACAAGGTTGGAAAACTCACGAAAACTCAAGTGAGAAAAATCGCTAAGAAAAAACTCGTTGATCTGCGTGTTGGCTCAGAAGAAGCTGCTGATCGCGTTGTGCAAGGTACTGCACGATCAATGGGTGTAGATATTGTTGAAGGGTAAAACCTTAAAATAGGTAAAACAATGCGTCGAAGCAAAAGATTTCGGGAGATAGATAAACTAGCTGTAGAAGGAAAGATCTATAAACTAGAAGAAGCTATCGAACTATTAAAAAAATGTCCACCGGTCAAATTTGATCAATCGGTGGAACTGTCGCTTAAAACAGGCGTCGACGCTCAGAAGTCTGATCAACAGGTGAGAGGAACTGTATCATTACCGAATGGTACAGGGAAAAAAGTTGTTCTTGTTGCCTTTGCAAAAGGTGACAAGCTCAAGGAAGCTCTCGATGCTGGTGCAGACTATGCTGGGAACGAAGATTTATTCGAAAAAATTAAAGGTGGTTGGACTGACTTTAGCGCTGTAGTGACTACTCCCGATATGATGAGGGAAGTAGGTAAACTCGGTAAAGTTTTGGGTCCTCGTGGCTTAATGCCAACTCCTAAAGCTGGAACAGTAACAAATGACTTAGCAAAAGCTATTGCTGAAGTCAAAGCTGGAAAGATTGAATTTAAAAGCGATAAGCATGGAATGGTCAATTCTATCGTCGGGAAAATGTCATTTGCTAAAGAGAAACTTGTAGAAAATGTCATTTCATTGCTCACTTCAATCCTTAAAGCTAAACCTGCTACTGCTAAAGGACAATACCTGAAGTCACTTTCGCTATCATCAACTATGGGGCCAGGTCTTAAGATCGATCTGTCTGCTATTGCTGAACTTCAAACAGCTAAGGAGTAAGGGATGAGGCAGGAAAAACAGCTATTACTTAACGACATTAAAGAGAGAATTACAGGGGCGAATGCCTTAGTATTAACTCGTTACCAGAAGTTGAAGCCCAACACTGTTGCAGGTTTTCGAACCAATTTAGCCAAGTCTGGAAGTTCGCTTGAAGTAGTTAAAAAGCGCATTTTAGTCAAGGCCGCTAAAGATGCGGGTCTTGCTTTAGATGCTGATACGTTAGATGGGCATATTGCCGTTATCTTCCTCGATCAGGATCCTGTTGCAACGACTAAACTCATTTATCAGTTTCGTCAAGAAAACGAAAACGTGATCGATATTTTGGGTGGGAAATTTGAAGGTGTATTGTGCTCAGCGGAAGATGTAGAGCAAATCTCTAAACTGCCAAGCAAAGACGAAATGCGTGCTCAATTGCTGGGTACTCTGGAAGCTCCGCTTTCGCAAACATTAGCTGTAGTTGATGCAATGCTCACTGCAGTGGTGTACTGTCTGGAAAATAAATGTCAATTAAATCAAGAGAATCAAAATAGCAAAGAAGAGGTGTAACCGTGGCAACTCAACAACATAGTATTGAACAATTAGTCGAAGTACTTAGCCAGTTAAGCGTACTCGATATGTCAAAATTAAAAGTAGCTCTCGAAGAAAAATGGGGCGTTAAAGCTGCTGCTGCAGCACCCATGATGATGGCAGCTCCTGCAGCCTCTGCTGCACCTGCAGCTGAGTCTACAGAGTTCAAAATCACTCTCGAGCCATCTCCAGATGACAAGAAAATTGGCGTTATCAAAGCTATCCGTGAAATCACAGGTCTTGGACTTAAAGAAGCGAAAGACATGGTTGACGGAGCTCCAAAAGTGATTAAAGAAAGCGCTGCTAAAGCTGAAGCAGATGAAATTGCAAAGAAAGTCACTACAGCTGGCGGGAAAGTCACTCTAAAAGGACTTTAAGCGCTCTTTAGATGATAGTTAATTTAAGCAGAAGCCATGCTTTATGGCTTCTGCTTGTGCTGTTTTTACTTTTTATTGTTGCAAAAAGGGCGACACAAAGGTTGTCACTCATCAAGTTCAAAGATCAAGTGTAGGAGCCGCTTCAATGCTTAAAAGGCCGCCTCAACGGGTGAGTTTTCGTGGAAGGGAAGATATAATCGATCTCCCTAATCTGATCGAAATTCAAATTAAGTCTTACAATCAATTCCTTCAAGCAGACAAACTTGCGCATGAGCGTGAGAACATAGGGCTGCAAGAAGTTTTTAATGAGATTTTTCCTATCAAATCTTATGATGAGAAAACGATTCTCGAATACATTTCTTATAACTTAGGTGTGCCTAAGTATCTTCCTGAAGAATGCATACGACGAGGGATTACCTATAACGTGACGTTAAAGGTTAAATTCCGGCTGACAGACGAAACGGGGATCAAGGAAGAAGAAGTCTACATGGGTACATTACCTGTTATGACTGAAAAAGGAACATTTATCATCAATGGCGCTGAGCGCGTCATCGTTTCTCAATTGCACCGCTCTCCAGGTATTTCTTTTGAACAAGAGCGGCATTCTAAGGGGTCGATGATCTACTCTTTCCGCATCATTCCTTATCGCGGAAGCTGGTTAGAAGGCGCATTTGACATCAATGATCTCATTTATGTCTATATTGACAGAAAAAAACGCCGTCGTAAAATTTTAGCTACCTCTTTTATCCGTACACTGGGGTATTCAAGCGATGCTGATATCATCGACGAATTTTTCAATACGATTAAAGTTAAAATTAAATCGGATAAAGACTTTCCTAAACTCGTTGGTAAGATCCTCGCTGAGGATGTTGCTGATGAATCAAGCGGTGTTGCTTTTGGTAAAGCGGGCGAGAAATTAACGACCGCTATGCTCAAGCGCATGCTAGATGCTGAAATTACTGCAGTAAGAATTGCAGAAGATGCTGACGAGTCTAGCCCTATTATCAAAATGCTAGCAAAAGATCCTACAGATTCTTATGAATCAGCGCTAAAGGATTTTTATCGCAAAATTAGACCTGGTGAGCCTGCGACGCTTTCTAATGCTCGCTCGGCTATCATGCGCCTATTCTTTGATCCAAAACGCTATAGTCTGGGACGTGTTGGACGCTACAAACTCAATCGAAAGTTAGGTTTAGAAACACCTGATGATGAACTCGGTATTGTCACATTGCGCAAAGAGGATGTCATCGGAGCTTTAAAATACTTGATACGATTGAAAAAAGGAGAAGAAGAAGCTCACGTTGATGATATCGATCATTTAGGAAATCGACGAGTGCGTTCTGTTGGCGAATTGATCCAGAATCAGTGCCGTATCGGGCTTGCTCGCATGGAGAAAATCATTAAAGAGAGAATGAATCTCTTTGATTTTACAGCCGATACTTTAACACCTGGTAAAGTGGTGTCAGCAAAAGGTCTTGCAGGTGTTCTAAAAGACTTTTTTGGTAGATCTCAACTTTCCCAGTTCATGGATCAGACAAATCCGATTGCCGAATTGACCCACAAACGACGTTTATCATCGCTTGGGCCAGGCGGTCTCAATCGCGAACGAGCTGGATTTGAGGTGCGCGACGTTCACCCAAGTCACTACGGCCGTATCTGTCCTATCGAGACACCTGAGGGTCCAAACATCGGGTTGATCACTTCGTTGTCATCTTATGCGAAAATCAACGAGTTTGGATTCATTGAAACGCCCTATCGCATGGTGCGCGATGGAATCGTCACGGATGAAATCGAATACATGACAGCGGATCAAGAGGAGCACTGCGTCATTGCGCAGGCTTCGGCGCTTCTTGACGATCATAACATGTTCACAGAATCACTCTGTTGGGCGCGTTATCGCGGTGAGTCACTAAAAATTGAGACGAGCAAGGCGACCCATATGGACGTCTCTTCTAAGCAGCTCGTCTCGATTGTGACTGGATTGATTCCGTTCCTTGAACATGATGATGCTAACAGAGCCTTGATGGGTTCTAACATGCAACGTCAAGCTGTCCCTCTTCTCAAAACAGACGCTCCTTTAGTCGGAACAGGGCTTGAACTGCGCACTGCGCGCGATTCTGGCGCTGTCGTTGTTTCGGAAGAAGACGGTAACGTTGAGTTTGTCGATGGATTTAAGATTGTAGTTGCCGCTAAGAGCAATCCTCTTAACAAGAAAACGTATACGCTGAAGAAATTCATGCGCTCCAATGCAGGTACATGCATCAACCAAACTCCCATTTGTGGAATTGGTGATGAGGTGCGCGCGGGGGACATCATCGCTGATGGTGCGTCGATTGACAAGGGAGAGGTAGCTCTTGGTAAAAACGTCCTCGTTGCCTTCATGCCGTGGTGTGGTTACAACTACGAAGATGCCATCATCATTTCTGAAAAATTGATCAAAGAAGATTATTACACTTCGATTTATTTGGAAGAATTTGAGTTAACAGCTCGCGATACGAAGCTTGGTAAAGAGGAAATCACACGCGATATCCCCAATGTATCTGAAGAGGCTTTAGCCAATTTAGGTGAAGATGGAATTATCCGGATTGGTGCTGAGGTTAAGCCTGGTGATATTCTCGTTGGAAAAATTACACCTAAGTCTGAAACGGAACTCGCTCCTGAAGAGCGCTTATTACGAGCGATCTTTGGTGAAAAAGCAGCAGACGTTAAAGATGCTTCATTAACAGCTCCTCCTGGAACAGAGGGAGTCGTGATGGATGTTAAAGTCTTTAGTCGTCGCGACAGACTTTCCAAGACAGATGACGAGCTTGTAGAAGAAGCTTCGCGCATTAAAGATATTCATCAGGATTTCAAGACCAAAGAAGCTGAGTTAATGAT
The DNA here is from genome assembly GCA_013286595.1 of Chlamydiota bacterium. Lineage (GTDB taxonomy): Bacteria > Chlamydiota > Chlamydiia > Chlamydiales > Rhabdochlamydiaceae > JABDFI01. The sequence continues at coordinate 10,802 of JABDFI010000039.1, forward strand.
TGAGTTCCATGAGAAATTGGGAGCTCTTCTTCTCGGTGAAGTGGCGCCTGCACCTGTCATGCATCGAAAAACGGGTGAGTCGATTATCAAAGAAGGTGAATCGATCACTCAGGATATGCTTGAGAACATTGAATCGGAAAAGGCTGAAGATCTCATCATGGGAGATAATGAGCTATTTGAGACGATGAAAGGAATCATGCGCGAGTATGATGTTGCGATGCAAACGCTACAAACCCAGCATAAAACAGAAGTAGAATTCACACGTAAAGGCGATATTGAACTGGATCCTGGCGTCATTCGCCAAGTTAAAGTCTACGTCGCTTCCAAGCGCAAACTTCAAGTCGGCGATAAGATGGCTGGACGACACGGTAACAAAGGGGTTGTTTCTAAGATTGTCCCTGAACAGGACATGCCATATATGTACAATGGCGAAACAGTTGAGGTAATCCTCAATCCTCTTGGCGTACCCTCTCGTATGAACATGGGACAGCTGCTTGAAACCCATCTTGGCTACGCAGCTAGAAAAGCGGGTATTTATGTGAAGAGCCCTGTTTTTGAAGGCTTTCCTGAATCTCGCATTTGGGACATGATGCGTCAACTTGGCTTGCCTGAAGATGGCAAATTCCATCTGTACGATGGAAGAACAGGTTGCCGTTTTGAGAACCGTGTTGTGGTAGGATACATTTATATCCTCAAATTGAGTCACTTAGTTGCTGACAAGATTCACGCACGTTCTATCGGTCCTTATTCTCTGGTTACGCAACAGCCTCTTGGCGGTAAAGCTCAAATGGGCGGTCAACGCTTCGGAGAGATGGAAGTGTGGGCGCTGGAAGCTTATGGCGCTGCTAATCTCTTACAGGAGATGTTGACTGTTAAATCAGATGATGTCGCCGGACGAACTCGCATTTATGAGTCTATCGTCAAAGGTGAAAACTTACTTGTAGCTGGTGTGCCAGAATCCTTTAACGTACTCGTTAAAGAGATGCAAGGTTTGTGCTTAGATGTGCGCACTGAAAGCGCGTCAGAAGTTTAATTTAATTGGAGAAACTTCATGGCAGAAGATGAATTTAAAGGTTCTAACTTCGATAAGCTGACGATTAAAATCGCGTCAGAAGACGTGATTCGCAATGAATGGTCGCGAGGTGAAATTAAAAAACCTGAAACAATTAACTACCGTACGTTCAAACCCGAAAAAGGTGGACTGTTCTGCGAGAAAATATTTGGCCCGACTCGCGATTGGGAATGTGCATGCGGTAAGTATAAAAAAATTAAACACAAAGGGATTGTATGCGACCGTTGCGGCGTTGAGGTAACACTCTCAAAGGTGCGACGCGAACGGATGGCGCATATTGATCTCGCTGTACCTGTTGTGCACATCTGGTTCTTCAAATCGATGCCCTCTCGAATCGGCAACATTCTAGGAATGTCTGCGACCGATCTCGAGCGCGTCATTTATTATGAAGAATATGTGGTTCTCGATCCGCGACACACTACACTGGAGAGAAAGCAGCTCTTGTCTGATACAGAATACCGTGAAGCTCAAGAAAAATGGGGCAGCGACGGGTTTGTAGCTAAGATGGGTGGTGAAGCAGTTCGCGAACTTCTTGAAAAAGAAGATTTGCTCGCTTTAGTTACTGATCTCAAAGACAAGCTGCGTAAGACCAAGTCGATGCAAGCGCGGATGAAGCTGGCGAAGCGTCTCAAAATTGTTGAGAGTTTTACAGCATCTCCTAATCGCCCTGACTGGATGGTTCTCGCATGTGTGCCTGTGATCCCACCAGATCTCAGACCGTTAGTTCCACTCGATGGTGGTAGGTTTGCTACTTCGGATCTCAACGACTTGTATCGACGCGTGATCAACCGCAACAACCGCTTAAAATCGATTTTGAAGCTCAAGACGCCTGATGTGATCGTGCGCAATGAAAAACGCATGCTGCAAGAAGCTGTTGATGCCCTTTTTGACAATGGTCGCCATGGCCACCCTGTTATGGGCGCTGGCAACAGACCATTAAAATCTCTTTCCGAGATGCTCAAAGGTAAACAAGGACGCTTCCGTCAAAATCTTCTCGGTAAACGGGTGGATTATTCAGGCCGTTCTGTGATTATCGTAGGGCCTGAGTTGCGCTTCAATCAATGCGGTCTTCCTAAACAGATGGCTCTTGAGTTATTCGAGCCGTTCATTGTGAAGCGACTCAAGGATTTGGGCTATGTGTACACAATCCGCTCAGCTAAAAAGATGATTCAAAGACAAGCTCCCGAAGTATGGGATGTCTTGGACGAAATCATTAAAGGGCACCCTGTTCTACTCAACCGTGCGCCTACCTTGCACCGTTTAGGTATTCAGGCATTTGAGCCTGTCTTGATTGAAGGTAAAGCGATCCGCATCCATCCTCTTGTTACGACGGCGTTTAACGCTGACTTTGACGGGGATCAGATGGCGGTTCACATACCGCTTTCTGTGGAAGCGCAATTGGAAGCAAAACTGTTGATGATGGCGCCAGATAACATCTTCTTGCCATCTTCTGGTCGACCTTCTGCTGTTCCTTCTCAGGATATGATCTTAGGTCTGTACTACTTGATGCTCGATCCAATTTATATCCCTGAAGAGCATGGCAAGAAGACGAAAACCTTCCGCAACATGGAAGAAGTGTTGACGGCCATGACAGCAAGCGGCAGCTACAACTGGGCTGAAGATGCTGGCAAACCAGGGCGTCGCGATGATTATGGACGAGGTTTGAGACTTCATGAGAAGATCAAACTGCGTTTAGATCACGGTATCATTGAAACAACGCCAGGTCGCGTACTATTCAATACGATTGTTCCTAAAGAGCTAGGTTTCCAAAACTACGGACTGCGCAAAAAGAAGATGAGTGAGCTCGTCTTAGAAACGCACAAGAAAGTAGGATTAGAAGCTACGGTGCGCTTCCTTGATAACCTGAAGAATTTAGGATTTGCTGAAGCCACTAAAGCCGCTCTTTCGATGGGTGTTTGCGATGTACGCATCCCTCCAAACAAGCATGTTGTGATCGAAGAGGCTTACAAGCGGATCGAGATCGTCTTAAAGCAATACGAAGATGGTATCATCACAGATGGTGAGCGCAAGTCTAAAATTATCGGTATTTGGACAGCTGTTTCTGATCAATTGTCAGAAGAGCTTTTCAAACTCGTGGCTGAAGTGCGCAATGAAGAACTCAATCCTCTCTATTTGATGATGGATTCTGGCGCGCGAAGCAACCGTTCTCAGGTGAAGCAGCTTGGAGCGTTGCGCGGTTTGATGGCGAAACCATCAGGAGAGATCATCGAGTCTCCCATTACATCTAACTTCCGCGAAGGATTAAGCGTTCTCGAATACTTCATCTCTTCACACGGAGCTCGTAAAGGACTTGCCGATACGGCCCTAAAAACCGCTGACTCGGGTTACCTAACGCGTCGTCTTGTCGACGTGGCTCAAGACGTCATTGTCTCTTACGATGATTGCGGTACGTTGAACGGAATTGACGTGTCAGCGATTAAGCAAGGTCAAGAAGAGCTGCTCCCGATTAAGGATCGTCTCTATGGACGCGTTGTATGCGACACGATTTATCAGCCAGGGGATTCGACTAAACTTTTAGCAAGAGCCGGAGATTTACTCACCGTAGCTCAAGCTGAAGCTATCGATGATGCTGGTATTGAAAGCGTGAGAATCCGCTCTACATTGACGTGCGAATCCAGACGGGGCATTTGTGCGAAGTGTTATGGAATTAACTTAGCTAACGGGAACCTCGTTGGATTAGGGGAAGCGGTTGGTATCATCGCTGCTCAATCGATCGGTGAACCTGGTACCCAGTTGACCATGAGAACGTTCCACACGGGTGGTATCGCTTCTGCTAGCGTTACACCTGAGATTGTCTCGGAACATGACGGCGTATTGATTTACGTTGGATTGAGAACGGTTCAGAACGAAGAAGGTGTATGGATTGCTCTCAATAAAAACGGAACCTTACACGTTGTTCGCGACGAGGGACGTACTTTAGACGAGTACAAGAAACTCCTCAGTACCCGCTCTATTGAGCCTTTACAAACCTTCACCGTCGAATTAGGAACGCGTATTCTGCTTCCTGATGGCGCTAAGGTTAAGAAAAGGACTAAAATCGGGCATTGGGAACAGCACAACATCCCGATCATTTGCGAACGACCAGGTTATGTCAAGTACGAGGATCTCGTCGAAGGGATTTCTACACAGCGCGAAGTCAATAAGCAAACAGGTCAAACAGAGCTCATCGTGAAGCAACATCGCGGCGAACTTCATCCGCAAATCGTCATCTATGCGGATGCGAACTGTTCTGAGCTCGTAGGTACTTATGCCATCCCATCGGGTGCGTATATCTCAGTTCAAGAAGGACAAGTCGTTACGGCTGGTATGCTCTTAGCGCGTCTTCCTCGAGGAGCGATCAAAACAAAGGATATCGTGGGTGGATTACCACGCGTTGCTGAGTTGTTTGAAGCTCGGCGTCCAAAAGATGCTGCTGAGATCAGCAAGATCGATGGTGTCGTTGATTTCCGCGGTGTGCAAAAGAACAAGCGTATCGTTGTGGTTCGCGATGAAGTATCTGGCATGGAAGAGGAACACCTCATCCCTCTGACAAAACACTTGATCGTCCAACGTGGGGATTATGTCATCAAAGGACAGCAATTGACCGATGGTTTAGTTGTACCTCAAGAGATCTTAGATATCTGCGGTGTGCGAGAGCTTCTCAAGTATCTTGTCAACCAAGTACAAGAGGTGTATCGCTTGCAGGGGGTTGATATCAATGATAAACACATTGAGATCATCATCCGACAGATGCTCCAAAAAGTCAGAGTCACCGATCCAGGTGATACGACATTCTTGTATGGAGAAGATGTGGATAAGAAGTTATTCCATCGCACCAACCGCAAGATGATCGATGAAGGTGGACGTCCTGCACAAGCAGCACCTGTACTCCTAGGGATTACTAAAGCATCTCTTGGTACAGATTCCTTCACTTCTGCTGCATCATTCCAAGAGACAACACGTGTCTTGACAGATGCATCGTGTGAAGGTAAAACTGACTACTTGCTCGACTTCAAGTCTAACATCATCATTGGTCACTTGATCCCTGGTGGTACTGGATTTGATCAGTATCACTCAAGAGTTCTCAAGTTTATCGATAGTGAAAGCGAAGAAGAATTGAACTTCTCATTCGCAGAATAATTTTTCAAAAGCTCGGTTCGTTACAACGGACCGAGCTTTTTGACTTTTTTTCTCTTCTGTCATATAATACATCTATATGACTGCAAATCCTGTTCTTACTGTTCGTAAACTCAGAAAGACGTATCAAGGCAAGATTCCTTTCGAAGCTGTCAAAGGTATTTCTTTTGAATTACACGAAGGTGAAATTCTAGGATTGCTTGGTGCTAATGGCGCTGGAAAGACAACTACTATTCAGATGCTTCTCAGTACATTAAAACCCACTTCTGGGTCAATTGTCTATTTTGGTAAGGATTTTTTCTCCCATCGTTCCGAAATACTCAAGCAAGTAGCTTTTGCTAGTACCTACGTTAGCTTGCCTTGGAAACTCACGATCGAGCAAAACCTGAAAGTTTTCGGCATGCTCTACGGGCAGCCCAAGGAAGATTTACCTTACGTTGACATGTTGCTCGAGCGATTTGGAATTCTTCACAAAAAGAAGATCCCCTTAGCGCAACTATCTGCAGGACAAGTTACGCGGTTAATGTTAGTTAAAGCTTTCATGATTCGCCCAAAAATCGCACTTCTCGATGAGCCTACGGCTTCTTTAGATCCTGACATGGCCAAGGATGTGTTGCAATTTGTATTAGAACAACGTGACCGCTATGGGATCTCTATCCTCTATACTTCTCATAACATGCCCGAAGTGGCTGAAGTATGCGACCGCGTCCTGTTCATGCAAAATGGGCAAATCATCGCCGATGATGTCCCTGATGTCTTAGCTAAGAGTATCGGCATCTGCCGCATGACCTTACAAGTCGGCGATGGTCTCAAGCGCACCCTGGCCATTGCACAGAATTTAAAACTTACTTGTAAAACAGAGCACCGCAGCATTGAATTTGAGCTGGATGAAGGGCAAATTGCCATTTTGTTAAGCGCGCTCGCTCAAGCAGGAGTGATTTACACTCACATCGATATCCGGCAACAAACCTTAGAAGATTATTTCTTGCATATTGTGGAACAGGGCAAAAAGGGGGTCGATAGATGATCTGGAACCGCATTGCAGGGGTTTTTCTCCGCTATTTTTACATCTTTGCCAAGATTGAGACACTCAGCGACATGCTATTTTGGCCAGCGCTTGAGATTGTTTTATGGGGAGTGACCAGTGTGTGGATTCAACATGGAAATGCCACAGGACCATCTCTTGCTATCGGCATATTAGTAGGTCTTGTGTTTTGGCAGGTGATTTGGCGGATCTATTACGAAGTGGCAGTGAATTTACTTCAAGAGTTCTGGAATCGCAATCTGATCAATTTGTTCTCTTCACCGCTTAAGCTAAGTGAGTGGATGGTTGCCCTCATGCTTACCGGACTATTCAAAATTGCCATTACAGTGGCTTTTGGAGCCAGTGTGATTTGGATGCTCTATGGGATCAATGTCTTTATCTTAGGATGGACCTTTTTACCTTTTTGTTTTTTACTCATCCTTTCTGGATGGTTTATCGGTTTCTTAGGAACCTCGTTACTGATCTATTTTGGGCAACGGATGGAGTCGATGGCCTGGCTCACTCCCTATCTATTCATGCCTTTCTGCGCCGTATTTTATCCTGTTTCTGCCCTTCCGGGCTGGGGACAGGTCATTGCCAAAACACTTCCCATGACCTACATTTTCGAGGGAATGCGAGCGTTTATTAACACAGGGATATTCCGCCTCGATTTATTTACTATAAGTTTAATTCTTAACCTCATCTACTTAGTCCTTTCTATCTGGCTCGTTCGCATCCTCTTTGAAAAAAGTCGAGTTAAAGGCCTTGGTCGACTTGAATAAATGTGTAAATAAATATGCCAATCAACTACTACCGGATTTTAGCCGGTAGTAGTTGATTGGCAATACCACATTGCCCAAGAAAAACAAAGGCTCTATGGAAATTTCATAGAGAATGAAACAATGGAATTGGCCGCATGAAGTATTCCAACTGTTTGGCTATACCCCCCATGGAGAAGATGGTTCTCCATGGTTTGGAATAAACTTACTTAATAGTAGTAAATCTACAATTAGGGCAGGTATCCTTCTCTTTTAGCCAAGAATTAAGACAGGCGTTATGAAAAAAATGACCACAAGCCCGTCCTCACTCGTTCAGTTATATCGCTAAAGTTTTTTTGCCAGGGAAATGGAACAAGACTATTCCTCTGATCTCTGTGAAAGCCTGTGCAAGTGCTCCAAGCCAGCATCTGTGATTGATCTTAGATGGGCAAGGCCAGCATTCTGCGCTTCGAGTGATCTTAGATGGGCAAGGCCAGCATCCTGCGCTGTCGGTGCAGGAACAGGGGCAAGTAATGTATACGCTGGGCTGCGCTGTGTCGGTGCAGGAACAGGGGCAAGTAATGTATACGCTGGGCTGCGCTGTGTCGGTGCAGGAACAGGGGCAAGTAATGTATACGCTGGGCGCTGTGTCGGTGCAGGAACAGCAGGGGCAAGTAATGTATACGCTGGCTGCGCTGTCGGTGCAGGAATAGCAGGGGCAAGCACAGGCGTTGTCGGTTGTAAAGTTAAAGGAACTAAGGATAATGATAATGATGACATTGTTAAATCTCCTAATTGGAATTGTTATTGTTAATTTTTATAATAAATGTTACTCTTGTTGTAATTTTTTATTATATATATAATCTTATTTTATTTAAAGATTAAAATTTTTTTTGCATGCGTTAAATTAAAATGTCACCTTTGTTAACCAGAAATAATTGGTAATCAAGGGGTGATAGTAATGGAGAGGAGAATTTCGATGAATCAAAAAAAATTAGCCGTTATGAGATTTTAATCAGGATTCATCAAAGTAAGACAGCTCACAATTATACAACCCGCTAAAATTCTGGGATTTAGTAAATGCAAATTATTCGTTTAAGCAAAGTCCTTAAGAATGAGGTTGTTGTAGGAAAGTTTCCAAAAACTCGATGTTCCACTTTTTGGAACTCTATGGAAATTTCATAAAAAAATCTCAAAATAGGATAGGAGAGTAAATTTCCCGCAAATTCTATGTCGTTAATAATTAATATATTAAGAAATTTTCAGCAAGAAGATGGAGAAGATGAACCATTTTTTTTTAAAAAGTGGAACATCGAGCAAAAAGGTTGTAGCCAAAAGTAATCACCAGTTTCCGAACGGGGTTCAACTTCAAGCTTTAAGCCTGGTCCGTGAGAGTTATTCAGACTTTGGGCCTACTCTTGCTCGCGAGTGTCTGACAAACAAGTACGGGCTCTAGCTTTCGATCACCAGGAGAGAAACCTCATGATTGTGCATGAAATTTGGCGTTCTAAGCGGGAACGCAGAACTAGAGTATTCAATTCAGACCAAGAAGGCCAAAAGAAGGAGAGCTTATTCAGTTCGATAGGTTTAATTCTGAACATCTATTTAGTCCTTTCTATCTGGCTTGTCCGCGTCCTTTTTGAAAAAAGTCGGATTAAAGGCCTTGGTCGACTTGAATAAATGTGTAAATAAATATTCCAATAAAATTTGCACGGCTCTTCTGGGAAATCGGTGAACTTAGGTTAACTCGCCTTTGTATAAATTTATTGGCAATACCACATTGCCCAAGAAAAATAGAGGCTCTATGGAAATTTCATAGAGAATGAAACGAGGGAATTGGCCGGATGAAGTATTCCAACTGTTTGGCTATACCACTCATGGAGAAGATGGTTCTCCATGGTTTGGAATAAACTTACAGTAATTCCCGCTTAAAATTTTTCGTATAGATGAGTATACTGCTCTTTTCGAAAATAATTTCGTAAAGAGCAAATTATGAAGCATCGCCCCCATCAAAGAGAAAAAAAGACCCTTTCGATGAGAGGACTCCTTGGAGTCGTTCGAAAGGTTTTTACTAAAATTCCCAGAGAGGTAAAAAGACAAACAATCAGCATGGCCGATTGTTTGATGTCAGCGTTGGCCATGTTCGGAATGAAATCACCTTCCCTACTAGCATTTGATGACCCTAAACTAGATGATACAGTCTTGCACAATTTGGGTACTTTATATGAAGTAACCAATCCACCAAGCGATACCCACATGAGAGAGCTCCTAGATGAGGTTGATCCAAAAGCTTTGCGAGAAACATTTTTGTCGGTGTTCCAAGAGGCGCAACGAGGAAAACTTCTGGAACGATACTCATTTTTCGGGGGCTATCTTTGTCTTGTTGATGGTTCCGAAATTTTTAATTCAGAAAAAATTCATTGCAAGAATTGCTGCAAGAAAGAGCACCAAGACGGTCGGGTAACTTATCACCATCAAATCCTAGGTGCAGTTCTCGCTCATCCTGATTGTCGCCAGGTAATTCCACTATGTCCTGAACCCATTCTGAAACAAGATGGCACAACCAAAAATGATTGTGAAAGAAATGCCTTCCATCGGTTTTTAATTGATTTAAAACGAGAACATCCACGCCTCGGGCTGACGATCTGTTCCGATGCTCTTTCAGCCACAGCGCCTCATATTAATGAACTTAAATCTTTGGGATACCACTTCATCATTGTCGCTAAGCCAGATGGCAATCGAACATTATATGAGTGGGTCAAGGGTATAACGAGAGAAGTCAGGATGACCGTCGGAAAAAATAAATATGTATTCCGATATGTGAATAACGTTCCTCTGAATGATACTAAAAATGCACCTAATGTGAATTTTTTCGAATGCGAGTGGGTTGAAATAAAAGGCCGAAAAGAAGTGCGAGGGCGTTGTGGTTGGGTGACAGGTCATGAGATTACAGACAAAAACCTTTATGAACTAATGCTCGGAGGGCGGGCGAGCCCGATGGAAGATTGAGAACGAAACTTTTAACACGCTTAAGAACCAGGGATACCAATTCGAGCATAATTTTGGTCATGGGAAAAAGAACCTGCATACTGTGTTTGCCTTTCTGATGATGCTTGCCTTTTTGATCGATCAGGTGCAAGAAGCAACCTGTGGACTTTTCCAAAAAGTTATGGAGCACAGAAAGACAAGACGGGCATTTTGGGAAAAGATGAAGGCATTATTTTATAACTATTTCACTGACTCTTGGGAAGATTTATTTACAGCAATGGGACCTGGGTTTAGAGGGGCAAGACTAATAATAGATTCAGGCTAGATGGAGAGCTTGAGGAGGTCCCTGATTTTTGAGCGTGTAGCGTGTATAGATTTTAAGATGTATAGAGCAAAGCAGCTAGAGAAGCGCATGCTCAAAAATATTTTTGCGCTTTTCGGCGAAGCCGATTTTTCTCAGCTCCCGCTCCAGCGGGAGCTGCTGATAAACTTACTTAATAATAGTAAATCTACAATTAGGGCAGGTATCCTTCTCTTTTAGCCAAGAATTAAGACAGGCGTTATGAAAAAAATGACCACAAGCCCGTCCTCACTCGTTCAGTTATATCGCTAAAGTCTTTTTGCTCGGGAAATGGAACAAAACTTTTGATCTGTAACCGTGCGCAAGTGCTCCAGGCCATCATCTATGATATTTCTCGCCTGGCTTAGATTAATTGCTCGATGGGCAAGGCCAGCATCCTGCGCTGTCGGTGCAGGAACAGGGGCAAGTAATGTATACGCTGGCTGCGCTGTCGGTGTAGGAACAGCAGGGGCAAGCACAGGCGTTGTCAAAGTTAAAGGAACTAAGGATAATGATAATGATGACAT
>JABDFI010000040.1:0-11629 GCA_013286595.1 Chlamydiota bacterium
ATCATGGATGACTACTATACTTACCTCTACCAGAAACAGCTTCTAGCCGCAGATGAAGCCGATGTCGCTACAGCAAAAGTCACTCTCAATGCCGCGCAAACAGGACTGGAAAATGGGGTAAAGGACATTTCCGATTACTTACAAGCAAAAACTAAGCTACTGCAAAATCAAACAACGTGGGCAGCACAACAACAGAACGTCATCAACGCCTACGCTCAACTCCTCGATGACATGGGATTGCCTGCCAATATGTGTGTTAACGTGCAAGAACTTCCTCTCAAACTTCCCGACAGCGACGTGGTTCCTCCTCTCGACACTCTCATTGCCATCTCCCTACAAAATCGCCCCGATCTCATGGCGGCCTATGCCAATGTCCGCGCTCAAGCGGCCAATTTAACCGTTGCAAAAACTCAATACTTACCGAAAGTCAATTATACCTTTGATATTGCAAAAGATTACTACAATGGTGGATTACACGATCAGTACAACTTCTTAAGCACCCTCTCGGTGAGCATGCCTCTCTTCAGTGGGTTCTACTACCGCAACGCGATTAAACTGGCACAAGCTACAAAAAAAGAAGCAGAAGAACAGCTAAGAATCACTGAACTCAACATCATTAAGCAGGTCACCTCGTTTCATAGCAGTGTAAAAACCTCCTATGAAACTATCCAATTTTCAACAGCTTATCTCGATGCTGCTACAGAAGAATATAAAGTCGCTCTAAGCAAGTATAAACAAGGAACGAACACCATCGTCGATGTAGTGAACGCTCAAAGCTCTCTTGCTGATGCTCGAGCGCGCGAAGTGAACGCTTTCCAAGAATGGTATTCCTCTCTTGCTAATTTAGCTTATGCAACAGGACTGCTTTCCCCAACCACTTTAACACCTATCACGCCCACTTCTGAAGTGATTGTTTCGGATATGGATGTTGTGACACCAACTCATGAGGAGATCAAATGAGATATTACCACTTAGCACTCATTTCCCTACTCGTCGTTTCAGCTTGTGAAAAACCTCCTGCTAAACCTACTCCACCTCATGAGGTTGTCATCACACAGGGAATCCTATGCGATGTTCCCATCTACCGAGATTACGTGGGAAATGCCGTAGCAAAAACGAGCGTTCAAGTGATGTCCCAAGCGACAGGTGTCATGACCGGACAGTACTTTGTGGAAGGACAAGAGGTGAAAAAAGGAGATCTTCTTCTTGTGATCGATCCCCGTCCTTATGAGGCTTCTCTTGCCAAAGCAGAAGGAGCGCTTTCTCAGACTTACGCCAGTTTACGCTACAATCAAGAAAAAACCTCTCGCTATTCTCAACTTGTTCAAGAGGATTTTGTCTCAAAACTCGATTATGATCAGTATGTCACCAACGTCATGACGGATGAGGCTCAGATCAAACAAAATCAAGCAGAGGTAGAAACAGCGAAAATCAATCTCGGCTATTGTTACATCTCCTCTCCTGTCAATGGCGTCACAGGAAAGCTCACAGTCAAGCCGGGTAACTTGGTCACCGCTGCAGCTAATACCGCCTTGACCGTCGTCAATCAAATCCAACCCATTCTCGTCGATTTTTCCGTTCCGGAAGATGATCTTCTGCTCATTCAAGAACAGCAGCGCTTAGGTCGTCTCAAAATGTACGTGCATCCCGATCCTGATCACTTGAGAACCTATGAAGGGATTTTGACCCTCATCGACAACCAAATCAATACGAGTACAGGAGCAATCTTGCTAGAAGGAACACTTCCCAATGAGGATAAATCTCTATGGCCAGGACATTTTGTCGACGTCCGTCTCATCGTCGGAGAAACAAAAAATGCACTTCTGCTTCCTTCTGAAGCCATTGTCGTCGGACAAAACGGCCCCTATGTTTACTTAGTTAAAGACGATGATACGATTGAGATGCGATCCATCACTGTAGGCGAAAAATACACCGATATGACAGCTGTTTCCTCTGGAATCACGACTAGCGATCGCGTCGTCAAGGAAGGACAGCTCAATTTGTATCCAGAAATGAAAGTTGTGATCAAATCAGGAACATAAAACCATGAACTTGTCAGAGCCCTTTATCCGTCGACCCGTCATGACCACTCTCGTCATGCTGACCATTGCTTTTTTTGGTTTGCTCGCCTATCGAAGTCTTGCCGTCAGTAATCTTCCTGATGTCGATTTTCCAACCATTCAAGTGAGCGTCGATTATCCCGGAGCCAGCCCTGAAACCATCGCCACCAACGTCGTTGTTCCTTTAGAACAGCAGTTCACCACCATTGAAGGGTTGGAAAACATCTCTTCAACAAGCTATACTGGAAGTGCGACCATCGTATTGCGTTTCAACCTCAATCGCAGTCTTGATGCCGCAGCACCTGACGTGCAACAGGCCATCAGTGCGGCAGGTCCACAACTTCCGAAAAATTTACCTTACGCACCTACCTATTCCAAAGTTAACCCCACAGCCACTCCCATCTTAATTTATGTGGTCACCTCTACTAGTTTAACCGCAGGTGATCTTTATGCGTATGCTTATAACGTGATGGCACAACGACTCAGTCTCATCGATGGAGTCTCTCAAGTACAAACTCTAGGTAGCCCTTACGCGGTTCGCCTACGTGTCGACCCCGAGAAACTTCATGCGCGTGGAATCGGTATAGACGATGTGGGCAATGCCATTAAAAACCAGAACGTCAATCAACCTTTAGGAACCTTGTTTGGCGATAAACGAGAATACACAGTCACCGCAACAGGGCAACTGTTTAATGCTTCTGAATTCAATCCGATCATCATCTACAATGACGATGGTTCCATCGTCCGCTTTACCGACATTGGTGAAGCGATTGATAGTGTACAAAATGATAAGCTCTACTTCCGATTTTTTGATCGGGATGGAGATCGGGAAATGGTCGCTTTGGCCATCAGGAAAGACCCCACAGCCAATACACTTGACGTGATTGAGCGCATTAAGAAAGCACTTCCTACTCTGCAAACTCAGATGCCAGGTTCTGTCAAAATGGTCAGCGTATTTGACCAAACCGATTACATCTCTGAATCGGTACACGACGTGCAATTCACTCTTGTTGTCGCCTTAATCTTGGTTGTGCTCGTGATTTTTTTCTACCTAGGTAAAGTGCGCGATACCATCATTCCCTTGATCGCCATTCCCATGTCGATTTTGGGGACCTTCATCATCATGTTTTTATTGGGTTTTACCATTGATGTCTTGTCCCTTCTAGCCATTACCTTATCCATTGGATTTCTTGTCGACGATGCTGTGGTCGTCTTAGAGAATATCGTCCGGCATATTGAATTAGGTGAAAAACCCCTTCAAGCGGCCTTAAATGGTTCCAAAGAGATCTGCCTCACCATTCTTACAATGACACTTTCTCTCTGCACGATCTTCATCCCCCTTATTTTCATGGCAGGGATCATGGGCCGCCTCATGCATGAATTCGCTGTAACCATCGTCACAGCCGTGATGATTTCAGGAGTGATTTCTCTTTCGCTTACTCCTTTATTATGCGCTTACTTTCTGCCAATCCACGATCCACAACATAAAAAGAATAAACTCGAACGCTGTGCTGACGCCTTCAACCAAGGAGTGCTGAAAATCTATCAACCCACCTTAGAATGGGCTCTTAGACATCGTCTCACTATCTTGGCTGTGGGAATAGGAAGTCTTGCTCTCTCTATGTTCTTGCTCGTCAAACTACCCAAAGACTTCTTTCCGACTCAAGATTCCGGTATGATCGAAGGATTTGTCCATTGTAGTGATGGCACTTCCCCCTTCCTGATTGCCGATCACATGAAAGTACTCTCTAAAATTTTAGCAAATGATCCCAACGTCGAGAATGTCACTTCAGCAGGTGCCAACCCCCAAGACAACGAAGGGATCATGTACATCAAACTCAAACCACTAGAGGAACGCCTCTCGATTATCCCTCTGCTCAATCATTTGGTCACACTTACCAACACCATCCCCGGTGTATCAGTCTTTTTAAAGCCTCTCCCCCTCATTAACCTCCAAGTCGGAGCCACTACGAGTAAAGCTGCCTACCAGTACACCTTTCAGAGCTTAAATGATAAAGACCTCTACGAATACGGTCCTCTGATGGAAGAAAAAATGAAGCAGCTCAAGACAATTAAAGATGTCAGCAGCGATCTCGACATTGAACAGCCTCAAGTGAACATCGAGATTCTCCGCGATAGAGCCTCTCTCTATAATGTGACCGCTCAAGAGATTGAAAATGTCCTTGAACTTGCCTTTGCAACAACCAACCTCTCCCCGATCAATACTCCCATTTATCAGTACTACGCCATCATGGAAGTGTTTCCCCAATACTATCGCGATCCTACCACACTGCCCCAAATTTGGTTCCGTTCCTCAACCAATGACATGGTCCCTTTGTCAGCGATATCAAAAGTCTCTTTAAACACAGGTCCACTCACAGTCAATCACATCAATGGGATCCCCTCAGCCACCATCGCCTTCAACTTAGTCGATGGCGTGCCCTTGGAAACAGCACTGGTTGAAATCCAAAATCTAGCCAAACAAACACTACCCTCTACCGTTTCTGGAACGGTTCAAGGAGCAGCTAGTATCTTCAAATCTTCGTTTGCTAACCTCCAAGTTCTCCTGATTGTCGCCCTATTCATTATCTATGTGATCTTAGGGATTCTCTATGAAAATTTCTTCCCCCCTGTGACCGTGATGTCGACACTTCCCCCAGCTGCTCTCGGAGGTTTTTTAAGCCTTCTCATCTGTGGAATGCCCCTTTCTTTAACAGCTTTCGTGGGATTCATCATGTTGCTTGGTATCGTGATGAAAAACGGTATCATCATGATCGACTTTGCCAACCACACACGCATTGAGGGAGGTAAAACGATCCACGATGCGATTTATCATGCTTGCCTAGTGAGGTGCCGTCCTATTTTAATGACTACCTTTGCCGCCCTCATGGGCGCTGTGCCAATTGCTCTAGGAATTGGTGGAATGAGCGCAGCGAGTCGTCAACCACTTGGTGTCGTGATTGTGGGTGGGCTCCTCTTCTCACAAATTCTGACCCTCTATTTCACACCGGTCATTTACATTTACATCGAGACATTCCATGAAAAAATCAATCACTGGTGGGAAAGAAAAAAACAGCCAAAATCCGAACCAACTTGAAACTTACATAACTCACTTTAAGTAACTCTCAATTGGTGAAGGCTTTTGAATCGAGCCAACAAGATCAACGATTGAATGATAAAAAAAGAAAAAATCAATTTATTTTTCATCGTTAAATCGTTCTATCATTCAATCGTTGATCTTGTTGGCTCAGTTAACAGACTTGTCATCTGGTGGTAGGGCAAGAAGGCAGGTTGAAGTTTTCAATAGACATCTTGCTGATGGAATGCCCCTCAGTTATGAGGTCTCAAGATGGTATTGAAAAATTTATATCAAGCAAAAGAGAAGGGGCAAGGAAGAAATTAGTTATGCTTATTTAGACCATGCCCTAATAAAGGATGATATGAGCAAAGTTTGGCATGGTCTAAATAAGCCTCGCGCTTTTGCCATAGTTTTTAAGGACGTACTTTTTACTCATCCATCAAAAAATTTAATCCACAAAACAACTACAAGAAAATTAAAATAGACATCTTGCGTAACCTGCTTTGCTCAGAAAAATCAAAGATTTTCTAGGCAAATTTTTAGAATCTACGGTAGTAGATTCGGGTAGTGGAGGCGAAGCGACTTCGTTGAGATGACGATACAAAAATTGGACAGAAAATATTTGGTTTTAATGAGTAAATAAGGTTACGCAAGATGTCTAATAATCAGTTCAACCGATGAGCCCATCGAATTTTTATTCTAAATTAACTTAACAAAATTATTCAATAAATTAAACAATTAAAACACAATCAAACAATAGTTCATGTTTCATTTTATTAAGCTTAACATTAAAATAGAAAAATAAAAAGAATCAAACTAAGTTAAATGATTAAAACGAAATTAAACAATAGTTTGTTTTATCTTATTAAGATTAATAGTAAAATAGAAAACTATAAAAACAGATAAACAAACTTTAGGAGTTACCTATGACTACCATACCAAGCCTAGATCCTGTTCATTATAGACCTGGTGTATTACCAGCATCTATGACGCCTAAAAATAAAGTTCAACATGTTTTTGAACAATTTTTTAGTTCCACATCCAAGAAACCTGCATCAGCTACCACTGCTGACCTAGTCAATTCAACTGCCATTGCCGTAGATCTTTCTTCTGACGCAGTTGTCGATGTTGCGGATTTTTCGCATGCGACTATTTCGGAACTTCAATCTGAATATACTGCAGCTCACCCACACTCTGAAGCGATGGATGCTGGAGAGGGTGTAGCGGGTATACCAACAGGTTTAAATACCCTAAGAGGAGCTATTGCAACACACGCCGCATGGAAGCATCACCGAGAAGCTCATGAGAGTGGAGATCCAGTAAGTGTAGCTGAATCCCGTATTGATCTTGCACGTGGTGTAACACAAACAGCTACAGGTCTAACTCATGTGGGTCTAAGAGCTACAACTATTGGAACAACGCTCTCTCCCCATGTCTCAATTTTAGCCTCTCTGATGACCTTTCTTTCGACTATCGGAGAAATCCTCCTTTTGCCCCTGTATGCGCTTCTTGGGGCCTTCGGTTACGTCCGTAAAAAAGAGTGTGATGAGTTTGCCGCCAAATTAGAAGAACTCACTACACCGCAAGAGAAACTCCAATTTTTGATCGATTTGATCTATGGTTCCGAAGAAGAACTCACTGCCATTGAATCGGTAGATAGAGTGCTTATTCTGGAACTATTGCACCAAAAATTCCCTGCTTTGCAACCAGGTGGAATCACTAAACTTGAGGGGCTCTCTCTTGCTGAACAGGATGAACTCTTAAAACTGATTCTTAACACAGCATATCAAGAACTTGTAGAACTTAAACAATTACATGCAAACCACCTTCAAGGAAAAAACTTAATCGATCAATTAGGACGGCTTCTCAATCTACAGCAGATGCAGCAAAGAAAGATCGCGCATCTTTCTCGAGTGATCGACGGCGATACAGTAGCTAAGATTCAACACGCAGCTAAAAGAGGACTGCAGCCTCGCGCAGAGACCGAAGCTGGCGCGATTGAAGTAGATTCTTTGATTAAAGAAGTGACCGCAGCCCAGGCTAAGATTAGCCATGCGTTCAAACTTCTAGCGTGGATCGGCATGATAGGAACGCTCATGTCCATTCCAGGCGCATTAGTCGGCCTCAGCCACTTGCTTGTAGGAGTTGCTTTCTTGGCCCTCTTTGCTTCCAACCCCTTTACGCTGGCTGGATTAATCCTATTGGTTATTCTAATTGGTCTCATGTTGTATCTTGATATAGGCAATTTACGCAACAGTCTAGATAAAGAACCAGAAGCCCTTAATAAGACCATTCTTTGGACAAGCTTAACGGCTGTCTTATTAAGCCTTGCTGGGATCATCACCGTCGCTGTGCTCCTTCCCTTCTCGCCATGGATTTTAGCGATTTCTTTAGTGATTGGTGTGGGAATAGCTCTCTACTATATACGCATGCTTCACGCGATCTCTCACGCAGAGAAAAAATGGGATTTAGCTCATCCCAAAACAGTTGAAAATTTCCGTGAGGCAGTCCAGTCTAAGGGCTCCGAAGTAGACGCAACGGCTCAAGTGTTCAAGACACTGCCTAAAGCTGTGCGACATGCCGTCACTGCAAAATTACAGAAGGAAAAATTTATAACTCCTCACTACAAGGAATTAAATGAGGATCTACAGTTTGGTCGCAACTACCTGTGGAACTATTTAAATGGGAAATCTATCAATGAGATAGAAGCCGCCCGCATTGAGAGAGCTGTGAAAAAGGCTACCAAATCCTTATGGACTAGTTGGTGGTATGCTGCAGCTCATGAAAAGGCGAATATTAAACGACAAGCTTTAGAAGTTGACAAACTGCTCCAACTTCTCAAGAAAAAACAAATAGTTGAAGCACGCGCACAGTATCTGTCAATTGACCAAACATTGAAGGAAAGCATTCATCACCGTGTTTGGAGTATCTTCATTAGAGAAGAAGACTCTGACAGACTAACTCGCGCAGTAGAAGAAGTTCTTCCTCTGCTCAAAGCCGGCTAAACCCTATGGTTACCATAACAAAAGATCTTTCTTCTGTTGACATGGCAACCAATGTGATTAATGTATCCGCAGGCGCTGGGGAGTTTACGCGTTCGATTGCAGAGTTTACGCATTCGGTGGCGGAGTTTGCCCATTCGCCTATTTTGGAACTTGAGTATACTGCTCATCCAAGCTCCGAAGCAATGGATGCTGGAGCGGGTATACCCACAGGTTTAAATACCCTCACAGGAGCTATTGCAACACACGCCGCATGGAAGCGTAACCGAGAAGCTCTTGAAAGTGGAGATCAAGTAGGTGTAACTGAATCCCGTATTGATCTTGCACGTGGTGTAACACAAACAGTTGCAGGTGCAGCTTACGTGGGTCTAAAGGCTACGACTATTGGAACAATACCCTCCCCCCATGTCTCAATTTTAACCTCTCTGACGGGTTTTCTTTCAGCTATCGGAGGAATCATCCTTTTGCCCATGTATGCACTTTTTTGTGCCTTCGGTTACGTCCGTAAAAAAGAGTGTGATGAGTTTGCCGCCAAATTAGAAGAGCTCACTACACCGCAAGAGAAACTCCAATTTTTGATCGATTCGATCTATGGTTCCAAAGCAGAACTCGCGGCCATTGAACCGGTCGCTAGAGTGCTTATTGTGGAACTATTGCACCAAAAATTCTCTGATTTGCAACCAGGTGGAATCACTAAACTCGAGGAGCTCTCTCTTGCTGAACAGGATGAACTCTTAAAACTCATTCTTAACACAGCATTTCCAGAGCTTGTAGAACTTAAACAATTATATGCAAACCACCTTCAAGGAAAAGAGTTAATCGATCAATTAGGACGGCTTCTCAATCTGCAGAAGATGCAGCAAAGAAAGATCGCGCATCTTTCTCGAGTGATCGACGGCGATACAGTAGCTAAGATTCAACACGCAGCCAAAAGAGGACTGCAGCCTCGCGCAGAGACCGAAGCCGGTGCTATTGAAGTAGATTCTTTGATAAAAGAAGTGACCACGGCCCAGGCTAAGATTAGCCATGCGTTTAAACTTCTAGTATGGATCGGCAGGATAGGAACGCTCATGTCCATCCAAAGCGCATTAGCCGGCCTCGGCTACTTGCTTGGAGGAGTTGCTTTCTTAGCCCTCTTTACTTCCAACCCCTTTGTTCTAGCGGGATTAATCCTATTGGTTATTCTCATTGGTCTAATGTTGTATCTTGACGTAGGCGATTTACTAAGCAGTCTAGATAAACAACCAGGGACCCTCGACAAGACCATTCTTTGGACAAGTTTAACGCTTGTCTTATTAGGCCTTGCCGGGATCATCACCGGTGCTGTGCTCCTCCCCTTCTCACCATGGATTTTAGCGATCTCTTTAGCGATTAGTGTGGGAATAGCTCTCTACTATATAGGCATGTTATACGTGATCTGGCGCTCGCAGAGAAAATGGGATTTAGCTCATCCCCAAACAGTTGAAGAGTTCCGTGAGGCTGTCCAGTCTAAGAGCTCCGAAGTAGACGCAACGACTCAAGTATTCAAGACACTGCCTAAAGCTGTGCGACACGCCGTCACTGCACAATTACAAAGGGAAGAATTTGTAACTCCTCACTACAAGAAATTAAATGAGGATCTACAGTTTGGTCGCAACTACCTGTGGAGATATTTAAATGGGGAATCTATCAATGAGATAGAAGCCGCCCGCATTGAGAGAGCTGTGAAAAAGGCCACCAAATCCTTATGGACTAGCTGGTGGCGCGCTGAAGCCCATGAAAAGGCGACTATTGAACGACAAGCATTAAAAGTCGATCACCTGCTCCAACTTCTCAAGAAAAAACAAATAGCTGAGGCTCTAAATCACTATCAAACGCTTGACGATGCAATGAAGAAAAGCATTCATCACCATGTCTGGAGTATCTTCATTAGAGAAGAAAATCCTGAAAGACTAGCTCGTGCAGTAGAAGAAGTTCTTCTCCTGCGCAATGCCGGCTAAACCTCATCGTCTTTTGAGCGGCCACCCCATCCCCGAGCCCTACTCGATTGGAGTATGTGCTCGGGGTGGGGGGCTACGGCCGCTTAAGCGGCTGGCAAACTGACTCAAAATCATCGATTTTTCTGGATCGGGGAGTTTTGCAATTGCCTCTCTATTGCTATATTGAAGTTTATTATGAAATATGGATAATCCATCTCAATGACTGGGGTTTGTCCTAGTCGGCGCCTGGGCCTCGGAGAAATTCGGGGCATCGCGTTGTTCCGATGAAACAAGTGATTCCCGGCGTGGGAGAATTTCCAGACCCGCTCCGAGATAGTTAGGATACCCGTAAAACTTTCCCACAACAACATCAAAAGCACGGTTCTTATTCTCTTGATTGACGACATGACGTCCAATTGGGTGAGCAACCAAGTCGGCAATTTGAAGGCCAATGCTATTTGCTTTCTTGTCGACGAAAATGACTTTGAGTGGAAAAGCATTTTGTCTTGCCACATTTTTCTCTATGATTTTGCGGAAAGAAACATTCAATTCATTATCAAAATTGTGCCCTCGTGATTCGATGATAATGTGCGTGACCTTTCCAGGTTGATTTTTTTCCTGCAAAAATCGGTACACACTATCCACGCAATATTCCAGACTTAATTCGTATGCGTTAATTGGATTAAATCTCATTTCTTTGAGTAGCCTTTTGTCGATGGCCGTCGATATAACAGTAAATGGAGAATTGTGAATGGTCTCGCTTAATTTATATAAAAACAATTCTCTTCTAATTTCATTTTGCAAAAATTGAAAATCTTCGACTTGTTTCCTCAGTTTGGCCCCATGAAGAATTACCGCATCGTGTCCCCAAAAATTAAACTTTAGCTCTTTGAATTGCCTGACAACATGATCAATGTAGGTACGTTTTGAAAAAACACATAATGTTAGAGCAAAAACTGGGTGTTCATCATATATGATCTTAGTTGACTGGTCCCCTGTTTCATCACCATAGATGATGTATTCACTGTAATCATGTTCTTTCGCTGTGTTAGCCATCAATGTCCAGATGTTTCAAAGCGAACATCTTCTTTAAAAGATCGTTTGAAAGTCAAAGTTTTTTTTATCTTAATTTCTTGTCATAACTTTCTTAATCATCGGCTATCGGAACGCTCATGTCCATTCAAAGCACATTAGCCGGCCTCGGCTACTTGCTTGGAGGAGTTGCTTTCTTAGCCCTTCTGAAGATTTCCGTGAGGCAGTCCAGTCTAAGGGCTCCGAAGTAGACGCAACGACTCAAGTGTTCAAGACACTGCCTAAAGCTGTGAGACACACCGTCACTGCAAAATTACAAAGGGAAGAATTTGTAACTCCTCACTACAAAGAATTAAATGAGGATCTACAGTTTGGTCGCAACTACCTATGGAGGTATTTAAATGGGGAATCTATCAATGAGATAGAAGCCGCCCGCATTGAGAGAGCTGTGAAAAAGGCCACCAAATCCTTATGGACTAGCTGGTGGCGCGCTGAAGC
>JABDFI010000040.1:11729-21423 GCA_013286595.1 Chlamydiota bacterium
GGGGAATCTATCAATGAGATAGAAGCCGCCCGCATTGAGAGAGCTGTGAAAAAGGCCACCAAATCCTTATGGACTAGCTGGTGGCGCGCTGAAGCTCATGAAAAGGGGAATATTAAACGACAAGCTTTAGAAGTCGATAAACTGCTCCAACTTCTCAAGAAAAAACAAATAGTTGAGGCTCTAAATCACTATCAAACGCTTGACGAAGCAATGAAGAAAAGCATTCATCACCATGTCTGGAGTATCTTCATTAGAGAAGAAAACCCTGAAAGACTAGCTCGTGCAATAGAAGAAATTCTTCCTGGCCCGTGCCCGTGCCCAATTAATAGGCAGGAAACTCACACAAGGTCATACCAATATTTTGGGCAAGGGCAGGGGCCAAGGAAGAAGTTAGTTATGCAACCGTCTCAACTTAAGGACGCGGATGAAAAGCGGAAAAGGCTTCGTTGAGGTGGCGCATGCTCACATGGGTATAGCGATCTGTAGTAGCAATGCTAGCATGCCCTAACATCTCTTGTATCACACGCAAATCAGCACCGTTTTCTAACAGATGAGTGGCAAAGGAATGGCGCAATGTATGGGGTGAGATATTTTTAACGATTCCAGCTGTTTTAGCATACACCTTCACCCTTTTCCATACAAAATTGCGATCAATCCGCTTTCCCTTCTCTGTCACAAATAACGCCTCCCCTACTCCATCCCGCCGCACGATAAGTAAATACTGATCCACCGCAACAATTGCCGTATTAGCAATGGGAACGACCCTTTCCTTGTTCCCTTTCCCCTTAACACGTATCATATTGTCATTTATAGAGTTAAGATTTAAACTGCACACTTCAGAAACCCTTAGACCGGAGGCATACATCACTAAAAGAATGGCATGATCTCTCAGGCCTATTTCGGTTGTTTTATCGGGGGCTTGAAATAACGCCTCGACCTCAGCTACGTTCAAGACTTCGGGGATTAACTGCCATAATTTGGGGGAATCGAGATGAGCCATAGGATCCTGTACAATGACCTTTTCCCTTTTTAAAAATCTAAAGAAAACCTTAATGGCAATCACGGCCCGACAAATAGAGCTCCCAGCAGCCCCTTTTTGACGCAAGGCAGCCAAAAAATCTAAAAGATGCCCCTCAGTTATAGAGATCACATCTCCTTGATAATGAGTAAGAAACGCCTTAATGTCCCGCTGATAGGCTTCTAAGGTATTAAGGGCCAATCCCTTCTCTGCGCTTAAGTATAGGATAAAATCTTTTAAATGATCCATAGCCCCTCAAATCTTTACTGTAGAATAACTTAACATAATTATTCAATAAAACTAAACACTTAAACTTCATCAAACAATATGTTGTGTTTTATTTAATTAATCTTAAGAGTAAAATTGAAATTAATAAAGCAGATAACCAACTTTAGGAGTTACCTATGGCTACCATACTAGACCTAGGTCCTGTTCATTCTGGACCTGGTGCATCACCAGCGCCTATGATGCCTAAAACTAAAGCTCAACTTGTTTTTGAACAATTTTTTAATTCCCCATCCAAGAGCGCTGCATCAGCTACCACCACTGCTGCCCCAATCGGTTCAGCTGCCATTGCCTTGGGTTTTTCGTCTCACGCCGTTGGCGAAGTTGGCGCGGCAACCGATGTGATGGATGTATCCATGGACGCTGCATTTGGTGGGCGTACTCTGTTGGAAACTCTACCTCAGTATTCTACTTACCCAAGTTCCCAAGCAATGGATGCTGGAGCGGGTGTTCCCACAGGTTTAAATACCATCACAGGAGCTATTGCAATACACGCCGCAAGGAAGCGTAACCAAGAAGCTCATCGAAGTGGAGATCAAGTCGGTGTAACTGAATCCCGTATTGATCTTGCACGTGGTGTCACACAAACAGCTACGGGTGTAACTTATGTGGGTATAAGAGCTACAACTATTGCAACAACGATCTCTCCTCAAGTCTCAATTTTAGCCTCTGTGGCGGCTATTCTTTCGGCTATCGGAGGAATCATCCTTTTGCCCCTGTATGCGCTTTTTGGTGCCTTAGGTTACGTCCGTAAAAAAGAGTGTGATGAGTTTGCTGCCAAATTCGAAGAGCTCGCTACACCGCAAGAGAAACTCCAATTTTTAATCGATTCAATCTATGGTTCCGCAGCAGAACTTGCTGCCATTAAACCAGTAGATAGAGTGCTTATTCTGGAACTATTGCACCAAAAATTCCCTGATTTGAAATCAGGCGGAATCACTGAACTCGAAAAGCTGCTCTCTCTTCCTGAACGGGATGGTGGGCTCTCTCCTGCTGACCAGAAGGAACTCTTAACACTCATTCTTAACACAGCATTTCCAGAGCTTGTAGAGCTTAAACAATTATATGCAACCCACCTTCAAGGAAAAGAGTTAACCGATCAATTAGGACGGCTCATCCATCTGCAGAAGATGCAGAAAAGAAAGATCGCGCATCTTTCTCGAGTGATCGGCGGCGATGCAGTAGCTAAGATTCAACGCGCAGCCCAAAGAGGGCTGCAGCCTCGCGCAGAGACCGAAGCCGGTAGGATTGAAGTGACTTCTTTGATTGAAGAGGTGACCGCAGCCCAGGCTAAAATTAGCCATACGTTTAAAATTCTAAAGTGGATCGGGCTGATAGGAACGCTCATGTCCATTCCAAGCGCATTAGCCGCCCTCGGTCACTTGCTTGTAGGAGTTGCTTTCTTAGCTCTCTTTGCCAACCCCTATGTGCTGCTGGCTGGATTAATCCTATTGGTTATTCTAATTGGTCTAATGTTGTATCTTGATGTAGGCGGTTTACGCAGCAGTCTAGATAAACAACCAGGAACCCATGATAAGACCATACTTTGGACAAGTTTAACGGTTGTCTTATTAGGCCTTGCTGGGATCATCACCGTTGCGGTGCTCTTGCCCTTCTCACCATGGATTTTAGCGATCTCTTTAGCGATTAGTGTGGGAATAGCTCTCTACTATATAGGCATGCTTCACGCGGTCTCGCGCGCGCAGAGAAAATGGGACTTAGCTCATCCCCAAACAGGTGAAGATTTCGATGAGGCAGTCAAGTCTAAGGGCTCTACAGTAGACGCAACGACTAAAGTGTTCAAGACATTGCCTAAAGCTGTGCGACAAATCGTCACTGCAAAATTACTCAAGGAAGAATTTGTAACTGATCACTACAAGGAATTAAATGAGCATGGACAATTTGGTTGCAAGTACCTAGAGAAGTATTTACGTGAGGAATCTATCAATGGGGAACCTATCAATAAGATAGAAATCGCCCGCATTGAGAGAGCTGTGAAAAAGGCCACCAAATCCTTATGGACTAACTGGTGGCGCGCTGAAGCTCATGAAAAGGCGACTATCGAACAACAAGCTTTAGCAGTCGATAAACTGCTCCAACTTCTCAAGAAAAAACAAATAGCTGAGGCTCTAACTCACTATGAAAAGCTTGACGATGCAATGAAGACAAGCATTCATTACCATGTCTGGAGTATCTTCATTAGAGAAGAAGACTCTGACAGGCTAGATAGTGCAGTAAAAGAAGTTCTTAATCAACTCAAAGCCAGCTAAAATCCTCCTGGGGCACACCCATCCTTGTGCCCCATTTACACCACTTCCCCTGCCATAAATTTTAAATTTCAGCAAATTAATAATTTAATTTCACATAGAGGCAATTGCAAACCCGACCCAGAAAAATCGATGATTTTGAGTCAGTTTGTCAGCCGCTTAAGCGGCTGTGTCCCCATCCCCGAGCACATACTTCAGACGAGTAGGGCTCCGGAGATGGGGTGGCAAAATGGCGCAAAAGGGCGATTTTGCTGTGGCGTGGAGTTTTGCAATTGCCTCTATAAGCTGTTTGGATAGCGTCTCGCTCTTTAATAGCGTCTCGCTCTTTAACTAAGTTTGCATTTTTTTTTACCACAGAGAAAGAGAGAGCACAGAGGAAAAATGGAGTTTTGCGATTGCCTCTAGATTTAAAATTTTTCTCTGTGCTCTCTCTTTCTCTGTGGTAAAAAAAATTATAGTCAAATGAAGACTAGTCTAATCTCTTCCAATGGATAGCAATTGATCAACAATTTTTTTACTCATCCAGAAGTTTTTAATTTACAAAATAATCACCAGAAAATCAAAATAATCAGTTTTATTGCGTGAATAATTAAATAATGATAAAATATAATCACAATAATAAAACAAAGTGAAACAAATGACAGCACCATCAGTTAGATCAACAGTTGAAATAGGCACACAACAAGTGACTCCACCCTCTTTGGGATCTGGAGCCACGATGACATTACAGTTTCTAGGAAAAGCCTATAACGTCACGTTGTTCCGCAAAGAAGCTGATGGAAGAGAGACTCCCCTATCTCCCTATGTTGACCCAGCCACTCTTGAAAAAGCTAAACAGTTGGTGAAAAAGTTATTTGAAGCCCATGAAATTCAAGCAAAAAAAATGGCGACGGTTCCAACTGATGAGCCCACTGAAATGAATGCTCAGGGACTAGTACTAAAAAATCGAACACTTCTATCCCATGACTTTGATATTGACCAGGCAGAGCTAGTGCAACAGCTTTTTTCACAGTTATCACCTTCAGGAACATCAGCAGCACCTGCTTCTATAAAAGGAACAGAAGTGTGGAACAGCATTGATACCCTCATTAAAGACAAATGGGTTGCCCAATCACAACCGGCAACTTCCTCTCAACCCACACCCCCTTCTCCAACACAATCATCAACATCCTCATCCGCTCCTCAATCACACCCCTCTGCTCCATCAGCTCCCCATTTAACCCCCTACGCTCCTAAAACATCGAGCAGCTTAGCCCTTGAAGGACATGACTTTACTCAAGCCGATTGGTTTGAAAAAATTCCTTCCCCACGAATGAAACGCACAATCCTCAGAAACCTATCCAAATTTACCATGCCTGAAGGCAGTCCAGAAAAAAGACATTGGGATGAGCTGGTTGCAAAGGGAGGCGATCCCATGGCTACTATCGCGCGTCAGCTCGCAGCCGTCGAACCCTTATGTGAAGCCATGCCAAGCGCCATTGATGCTCAAATACGCACATTAGCCCAGCAAATCCTCACCACTTCCCAACGTCCAGCTTGGGTGCCAAAAGCTATTAAACGTCGTGACGAAGAAGAAGTACAACCTCTCATCACAAGCTTAATGACTCAAGAGTTTACACATAAAGACCAGTTATTGCAGCTGTTCTTGAAACAAGCTCAAGCAGAGAATCTCGCACGCTCAGATGCAACTCTCGACTGGGCAAAGGCCAACTTCGCCGCAGAACATAAGGTGTTTATCCGCGCCCTTACTCTCTGGTTAGACACCCTCTAGAGGCAATTGCAAAACTCACCGCCACAGAAAAAGGGCCATGATAAACAAGATATGCACGATACGCTTGATAGATTTTATTGCCGCAAAGCGGCATGCGGCTTCGCCGCACCTTTTTTTATCATGCGTATCATGTCCATCCTGTCTATCATGTTCCCCTTTTTAACGGGTCATCCTTGATTAGAGGCTTTGCCTAAATTAATTACGCAAGACTTCAAATATTTTACCACTCGCTCGCGTTGCTCTCTAGAGAGCGAGTGATAAAAAATTTAGTGATTCATTTTCGCACTTTTTTGACAGCTAAAATATTTATACCACTCCCGCTTAGATTGTGCGAATTTTGACTGGCTACAATTTTTGTCTCGCAGAGTCAAAATTCACACAACTTAAGCGGGCGCAGTATACAATTATTGTCGAGTTCGTTCACTTTGTCTAGCAAAACCAAATCAATGCAATTTAGATTAACCCTATATTGTGCTTACAAAATCGTTACAATTCATCTTACCAAACTCAATCATTAAAATTTAAAAAACGCGACAACACAACACCTAAAATTTTAATTAATCAAAAAATCATACTGAATAAAATTTCAATTTAATAAAAACAGATAAGTTCATTTTTTAAACGAAAAAAACAAACAAAACCCTGTTGCGTTTAATTAATCAATCGAACTATAATTTAGTTGTAACGCAAAAAAAAATGCAATTGAGTTAAAACAATTTAAATTAATTTCGGAGGAAATTAGTTATGACACAACCAGCACCACCAACAACACCAAGACCAGCTCCAGCAACATACACTGCTGATGATGCAACAAAAGAATTCAGGACAACTAAATACGAAAGTAGCCGTGCTGCTTACTTGAGCACATGCTCAAACTTCGCTTCAAGATGGGTATATACAGCTTGGACAAGTTTGTTTAGCGTTGATGCGATCAAGCATTACGATTCGCATCAGGCAGAAAAAGCAGCTATTAATGCTTTCAATGTCGCTAAACAAACCCTTAGCACAGTATTTGCAGCTGCACTTGCAAATCCAGCTGTCATAAGCACTATGACAGACACCCCTGCGCAAAACGCTGCTCAAATAAATTCAGACGCTCGCGAACCTGCTCTTAAAGCTTTTTACGACGCTTTTACAGCTCGCGTTGAGCAATTAGATAAAGGTTCTCCTAATGCAGCAGCAAGAACAGCTTTCTTAACTGATGGATTAGTTAAAGGAATCAGAGAAACAGCTGCAAAGCACAATCTAGGCAAAATGGCTAAAGATCAACTATCTTCTGTAAAACTCGAGCAAATGATTGCTGGAGTTGGTACACAGAGCTTAATGCATACTGTTTCTAGCATGTCACCCGCAACTTTAAAAATTAAAGATTTCACAGAAGCTGTTGAGAAACACACTAACTTGTTCTCTAACGACAAGTCTAATGTTGGTTTGGCAGCTACTGCAGAAGCAATGCGCGTAGAACTCGCTAAGACAAAAGGCGGACAAGTTGCTCCAGCTGTAACTGACTTAAATAAGCCAGCTACAATTAATGCTGCTAAAGCTGCTAAAGAAGCTTTGATTGATGCTAGCATCAATGCTCTTGTTACTGAACTCACAACATTAAGAGATGCTACTAAACCCGGATCTCTTCATCAATTGTGGAATGAGCGCGCTGCTAAAGAAGCTATATTGAATACTGCTCTAGCTGCTTACAATACCGCTGCTGGTGGTGCTGTAACTACTGTTGCTGGAATCGCAGCAGCTCTCACATTAGTGAGCACACTTGCTGGTACTCCTGCTGTTGCTAATCTTAAGACAGCTTTCGATGCCTTTAATGTTGCTGCTGTAGCATTCACAAAGGCTAACGATCGTCAAATCGAGATCGCTGGTAGCGTAGAGTGTGGTAGCAATGATTCTACAGGAAAGAATCATGCTGGCTTACACCCAACTCTAGTAGCTCAGAAAACTGGCGTTGATGCAATCGTTGCAGTAGAAACACGTGTAAGATGTGAATTCTTGAACATGTGTGCTTCTACAGCTCCTCAAGCTGGTTTCGCTGCAGCTCTTGGGTACTAAGATTTAACCCAATAGTTGTATAACAATACACAGAGCTACTTGCCCGATGGGCAAGTAGCTCATTTTTTTAGATGAGTTCTGTGGCTACACTATCATAAAACAACCGACCCAACTCGGTTAGCTTCCACATTCCTGACTGCTCTTCCACCCATTTCTTTTGTTGTAATGTCTTAAGAGAAGTGAGAATCTCAGATGGCACAATTCCATGCCTCTGTTCAAAGAGCTCTAAATCCACCCCTTCACATAGTCTGATATGGATCGCAAACAACTCCTGTAGATTCTTAGGAAAGGGTAAATTTTCCTCAAATCCAAGGGGTAAATCCCCGCGTGAAAGTATTTCTTGATACTGATGCAGATGGGCATGATTAGAAAATCTTTTTTTGTCCCAATAACTAAAGGCGGAAGGCCCCAATCCCAAGAAAGGACGCCCTAACCAGTAGCCGCAATTATGGCGGGAATGACGCCCGGGTCGGCTAAAGGCAGAGATTTCATAGCGTTCTAAACCTATGGCTTCAAGACATGTCACAGCAGCATGAAGCATTGCCAACTTTTCTTCATCAGGAGGAAGTGTCTTCTCTAACTGATGGCGTCGTTTAAAAAATCCTGTATGGGGTTCAATCGTTAAATTATAGAGAGAAAGATGGGTGATGGGCAAGGAGCTTAAGAAGGTAAGACTCTTTTCCCAAGACGCCAACCGTTGTGTGGGGAGCTCATACATCAGATCAATAGAGAGGTTATCTAATCCCGCTTGATGAGAAGCATGGATCGCTCGGATAGCCTCCTCTGCTGTATGCTGGCGGCTTAAGATCTGCAACTCTTCATCAACGAGGGATTGCACGCCAATACTTAATCGATTGATTCCAGCCGCTTTATAGAGGCGCATCTTATCTAGGGTGATGTCTTCTGGATTCGCTTCCAAGGTGATTTCACAGTCTGAAGCTAGATCGCACGTACGGGCAATCTGGTCGAGCAATTCACTGATGATCCAGGGTGCTAGTTTAGTGGGAGTGCCCCCTCCAAAGTAGATGGAGACCACTCTTTTTCCCTTAAGGTGAACATGGCGCAATGCCCATTCTTGCTTTAAAGCGAGAAGGAATGGCGTTTTGAATTGATCATGATCAGGAACGACAAAAAAATGACAATAGGGACACTTGCGCGAGCAAAACGGAATATGAAAATAGAGACTGACGTCGTCAAAGCGCTCTAAACTACCAATCTTTGGCATCAGGGTCTTCTAACACGCCGCGTCGCCATCGATTGCGATCGCTAAACGGATCTTCTTCTTCCTCTTCTTCCTCTTCAGCCGCACCCGTTTCGTCTTCAAAGGTTTCTTCTTCGCTTTCACCAGAAGAAGTAGCTTCAATATCAAACGGTTCCGTTTCCATTTCGAGGCCAGCGTCCGTCATCCCTTCTTCAGCGATGTCGATATCAGGTAGGCTATGAGGCTCATGAGCAGGTTGACGCCCTGTCGGTCGTTTGGGTGCAGTGAAGGCTTCCATTTCACCACTTTCTTTGAGAAAGCGTAGGCGTTCCCGTTCTTCGTCAATCTTTTGTTGTAAGAGGCGTATTTCTTCTTTGTGCTTCTCCAAGTCTTTCTTAGGAACAAGACCCAATTTTAGCCATTGTTCTAAATCTTGAAGCTCCCCTTCTAGTTTCTTCAACCTCTCACTCTTGATATTCATGACTTAACTCATCCTCAACTCATCAAACGTTTGCCACCAGCATGCGAAGGGCCTACTACTCCTCGCAACAGTCTATTTACTTCAGGCATTTTTTTTATGCAATGCAATAGTAAATGTTTATTTTACAGAGGCAATTGCAAAACTCCCTTTCCTCAGAAACCTTAAGGGGAGAAAGGCGCGCGAGTATGCTTTGATCGAGGATTAAATGCAAGATCCCGCACTTGGTTTTGGGTGTGATTAAAAGTTTACTGAATGACTTCTACCAGTTCTGTCTAAAAGTAGTCTCATAGAGAGCCTTCAAAATCTGAGAGAATATCTTCAGGAAGGGGGGCATCAAAATCTTTGGCGATTTTGATTTTGCCCTTAAGAGCGCCAGGACGACGTTTGGGTTTTTTCTCGATAGGTGTTAGTTTAGCCACTGGTTTTCCTGCCATAGCAATTACAATTTCATTTCCCTTAATGACCGAATCAACCAACTTCGAAAAGTGGGTTTTAGCCTCGTGCATATTCACAGTACGCATACACAACTCCTTACTAGACTAACGTTAGACAGGCCAACAGCAAGAGAGCATGAAAAGAAACACTTTTTTTAGGCATCCTTTCACAAGCATTT